>CAYJFK010000009.1:0-53363 GCA_964369475.1 uncultured Oscillospiraceae bacterium
GGCGAAACAATCGTACAGAACGTAACACTATTTGAGACACTATTTGGCTACTTTGGCTAATATTCTTAGTGAAATTAAAAAAGACTGCGAGCGCTAAGCTTGCAGTCTTTTTGTAAGTATATACAAACAACTATGCAAAGGCAGATATAAAGCCCACACTCCTTGCGATAATGCCATTTTTGAAAGTTGGCACGCCTGCGCTACCGCAAACTCTACCGTAAATGCTGTACAGGGTTTATGTCTCCTCGGTAAAAACGCTCTCGATAACCTTGTTGCAAGAGGCGGGGGAGTATACCCACCTATCTAAATGACCGCCCTCTATAAAGTATTCGAGCGGCAAAATGTCGCCGTCACCCTTAAAACTCTCCGAAATAACGAGCTTTATCTTCATGCGCTCGGGCATTATGCTCTTTATGTATACAACCGCCACATCTCCGACCGCTACCCCGTCTTGCGACTCTGCAAGGCCTGCTAAATTTGGGGCAAGCTCTATAAATATGCCGTAGCTCTCAACACCTCGAACGGTGCCAACTACCGTTTGCCCTACGCTAAAGCGTGCCGCATTTTCCTCCCACGTACCGAGGAGCTCCTTTTGGCTTAGCGATATTCTTGAAGGCGACTCTCTGCCCTTTACGACGCACATGAGCTGTTGCCCCTCCTCCACCCTGTCAGATGGGTGGGAAATGCGAGAGATCGACAGATTGTCAATCGTAATGAGGGAAGGCAACCCACAGCCAATGTCGACAAATGCGCCAAAGCCTGCAAGCCTTGTAACGGTGCAGGGTATTATGTCGCCAATTCTAAGTTGAGAGATATATCTCTCTATGCAGTCTTCCTGTGCCGCCCTGCGGCTTAGTAGTGGGGTATCCCCATCAAAGCCTGTCACCTTAAAGCATACCTTGCGGCCGACCCTCGTTATAACGGCGACATGCTTTGTCTCGCCTGTGTCAATTCCAACAGCGCACTCTGCGTGGGGCATAAAGCCCTTGCAACAACCAAGATCGACGGTAAGATTGCCCTCCTCGTCGCACAGTATGGCACGACCTTCAAGAAGCGCCCCTGTCTCTGCCGCTCTTTGCACTTCCTCTTTTGTGTGGCGAGATTGCCACTCCCCTTCGGGTTTAAAAACTATAACACTCAAATGAAACGTCCCCCCTTTTACTCCCATATATATGAGAGCACAAGGGGGGATTAGAATTAAAGCTAAATATTATTTTAAAGCAAGCGCTATTTTATCCAACTTTCGTCGGAAGGGTTGTCTCTAAACTTCTTGATGCGCTCTATATCGCCTTCCTCGATGTACTTCTCGGTAACGGCGACCTCTAAAAGGGCATCTAAGTTAGAAAGAGAAATATTCTTTGCATTTGCCTCGGCAAGGCGGTCTATTCCCTTTTTCATGCCGTATGTAAAGATAGACACAATGCCAAGTACATCAGCGCCTGCCTCTCTAAGCACCTCTACAACTTCGATAACACTGCCACCCGTCGAGATTAGATCCTCCACAACAACGACCTTTTGCCCCTTTTCAACCTTGCCCTCGATTTGATTTGTTCTGCCGTGCGACTTAGCGCCCGAGCGAACGTAGCCCATAGGGAGGTCGAGAATTGTCGCCACTATCGCCGCATGAGCAATGCCTGCCGTGCTTGTGCCCATAACGACCTCGCACTCGGGGTAATGCTCTTTAATTAGATCTGCAAGCCCTTTTTCGATGTTTGTGCGAACTTTTGGATAGGAAAGTGTAAGCCTGTTATCGCAGTATATCGGGCTCTTTATGCCGCTCGCCCAAGTAAAGGGCTTTTCGGGGGATAGAAAAACCGCCGAAATGGAAAGTAGGTCCTTAGCTATAATCTTTTGCATTTTGCATCTCCTCGTTATATTATTTTGGGGGTATTCCCCTTGGTTTTATTAACTAAACAAAATTGTCGGGTGGGGTATCTCTCCGGCCGAATTCGTATAAAATGGCCTCTACTATGCGGCGGCTTGCCTCGCCGTCGCCGTAGGGGTTAACTGCCTTTGCCATTTTTTCGTATGCCTCGCTATCCTCTATAAGCCTTGCCGCCTCTTTGTATATAACGCTCTCGTTCGTGCCGACAAGCTTAACGGTGCCTGCCTCTACCGCCTCGGGGCGCTCTGTTTCGTTTCGCAAAACAAGCACAGGGCGACCGAGTGCCGGTGCTTCTTCTTGAATGCCGCCCGAGTCTGTCATAACAAAGTGACAATTTGCCATAAGGTTGTGCATTGCCTTTGTGTCGCAGGGATCTATAAGGCGAATGTTCTTAACATGGGCAAGGGTCGAAAATACCGTTTCACGCACGGCGGGGTTTGGGTGAACAGGGTATATAAAGCCTATATCGGGGTAGTTTATCGCAAGCCGCTTTATAGCGGTGCATATCTCGCTAAGCGGTGTGCCTATATTTTCTCTGCGGTGTGCCGTTATAACGACATAGCGAGAAAAATCCTTTGCAACTTCGGGGGTCTTTCGCTCCTTCACGGTGTAGCTAAGCGCATCTATAACGGTGTTGCCCGTTATGTACACCCCCTTTGTTATGCCCTCTCGCCTTAGGTTCTCGGCATTGCTCTTTGTCGGGGCAAAATGAAGCTTTGCAAGATGACCTACCACAACTCGGTTGCCCTCCTCGGGAAAAGGGGAGGCAAGATCGCCTGTTCTAAGCCCTGCCTCGACATGGCCTACCGCTATACCGCTGTAAAAGGCGGCAAGAGCACCACAAGCTGTCGTTGCCGTGTCGCCATGAACCAAAACAAGGTCGGGGCGAAGCTCCTTTAAAGGGGCTTCAAGTCCTGAAATTACACGAGAAGCGACACCGCAGAGCGATTGCCGCTCCTTCATTATGTCGAGATCGAAGTTTGGCGTTATGGAAAACATGCGGTTTACATCGTCTAAAAGCTCTCTGTGCTGTGCTGTAACACAGATATGGCTCTCTATACCCTCTGTCTTAGAAAGTAAATTGCAAAGAGGGCCCATCTTTATGGCTTCCGGCCTTGTGCCGAAGATCGATAATACCTTTATCATGCAAATCCCCTTTCCTAATTATCGTAAAGAGCATCGTCCTCCGTTGTGACGGGGGGCGCCCCCGTTAGGGCGCTATCCGCTATGGGCGGCTCGTATGCCCCCGTTAGGGTTTGTTCGCTTGGCTCCTCTGTATCTTGGGTGTTTTCTTCTTGATCTATACTGCCTTGGTCTGCTTCTTCATGCCCGGCACTGTCTTGCTCAGCTGCCTTAGCGTCTTCCATGCGCTTTCTATTCTCGTCTACCATACGTGCGGCGACGAGCGATATTACCATGGCGGCCGCTATTAAGAGAAGTGCCTTCATAATGCCGTCCGACGTTAAAAGCACCGCCGCAAGGCCGAGTATAGCCGATACGACATACATTATAGCAACGGCCTGCTTTTGAGAAAAGCCCATGTCTATAAGCCTGTGATGCAGGTGCCCTCTGTCTGCCTGCATGGGGGAGCGGCCTGTTAATATGCGGCGAAGTATTGCAAATGCCGTGTCGAATATAACAAGGCCGAATATTAAAAATGGCACTGCAAAGGATATAACGGCATAGAGCTTAAATAGCCCTTGGATAGACATTGTCGCCATCATATAGCCTAAAAACATAGCCCCTGTATCGCCCATGAATATCTTGGCAGGGTTTATGTTGTAGGGGATAAAGCCAATGCAAGCCCCTGCAAGGGCGGCGGCCGTAAGCGCTACGCTTATGTCGGAGACAAATATAGATATAGTCATGAGGGAAATTGTGCCGATCGAAGAAACGCCAACCGCAAGTCCATCGAGCCCATCTATAAAATTTACGGCATTTATCATGCCGACAATCCACAAAAGGGTAATGGGAATGCTCCACGGGCCGAGAATTATATATGGGTCGTCTGAAAATATGTTAAAGTTTGTAAGCACATCTATGCGCACCCCCGAAAGCACAGGGATAAGGGCGGCTATTGTCTGCACTATAAATTTCGGCTTTGCGTTTAGTTGCATTATATCGTCCATAATGCCGAGCACGACTATAAGGCAAGCCCCAAGCAGTACGGCACGATTGCCGTCTGTATGCTCGCCAAATAGCAGTGCCGAGAAGATAAATCCGCAAAAAATAGCAAGACCGCCAAGGCGAGGTATTGGGGTTTTGTGCATTCGCCTTGCATCTTTCGGAATATCAATCGCCCCCACCTTTGCCGCAAGAATTTTAACGAGCGGAGTGAGGGAGAATGCCGTTATTGCCGCAACCGCAAATGCGAGAGCGAGTGTTATATAAAGTTCGGGTATCATTGTACGTCCTTATAATCTCGGAGCACCTGCTCCTTTTTTGCCATATCGGCTAAATGGTCTTATCTGGGGTAATAAATCCAATTTAAGTTGTTTTGCCTCCCTTGAAGCCTGCGTCTTTGACGGCCACGTTAAGGGGTGAGCAATGCTTGTCCGTATTGCCGAGTATTTCCTAAGTGTGGTGAGTTGCAAAAAAAGTACAGGCTTTAGGACAAGCTTAGTTTATAGCTGTAATCATTTAGGCATTACAAAGCCGAGCTTGTTATACATATCGTCTACCGTTTGCTGTGCAAGTGCCTGAGCTTTAAGTGCGCCGACCTTTAGAAGATCGTCCAAGTGCCCCTTGTCCATCAGTAGCTCTGTCGTGCGCTCTCTTACAGGGCGAAGTAGCTCTATTGTAGCTTCGCCGACAGCCTTTTTGAAGTCGCCGTAACCACGACCCTCAAACTCTGCCTCTATCTCTGCCATACTGCGACCTGTCGCTACCGAATATATCGTCATCAGATTGGAAACACCTGCACGCTCTATGTCGAACTTTACAAGCGACTCGCTGTCTGTTACTGCCTTTTTAAACTTCTTCATTATGGCATCGGGCTCGTCCATAACAAGCACATAGGCATTTTCATTTGTATCAGACTTGCTCATCTTGGAGGTCGGCTCTTGCAAACTCATTATCTTTGCGCCGAGCTTTGGTGTAACGCACTCGGGCACTGTTAAAGTACCGGGGAAGCGTGCATTCACACGATTGGCAATGTCACGTGTCAGCTCGACATGCTGACGCTGATCCTCGCCGACAGGCACGACGTCGGACTGATACACCAAAATGTCAGAGGCCATTAAAACGGGGTAGTCGAAAAGGCCTGCATTTATGTTGTCGGCATGTTTTCTCGATTTATCCTTAAACTGAGTCATACGAGAGAGCTCGCCAAACATTGTAAAGCAGTTTAAGACCCAAGCAAAAACAGCATGTTGCGGCGCATGGCTCTGAATAAAGAGCACGCATTTTTCGGGCTCGAGCCCTGTCGCAAGAAGCTGAGCAAATAGCTGATAAGCCTGCTCTCTTAAATCGACAGGATCTTGCGCTACCGTTATTGCATGTTGATCGACGACACAAAAGCGGCAATCATACTCATCCTGCATCTCGGCAAAATTCTTTAGTGCGCCGATGTAGTTTCCAAGAGTTATCTTGCCGCTCGGCTGTATGCCGCTAAAGGCTATCTTTTTCTTATCCATATTATACCCCTTTAAAAATTATTTTTTAAACCTATTATAAAAACTCCAATTAAATTGCACAAATTATATTTCCTTGTAAAAAGCTATCCATGCACACATCTTACCCATTCACAAAATAACACCATAGCATCTGTGCGTGGTATATGCTCTATTCTTGCACTTGACATTCCCGTTCACGAAAAAGTGAGTGGTATAAGCTCTATCCTTGCACTTGACATTCCCGTTCAATAAAAAGTGCGTGGTGTAAGCTCTATTCTTGCACAAGTCTCACCCGTTCACGAAAAAGTGAGTGGTATAACAATTAACCATGCACAAATCTCGCCCATTCGCAAAATAACACCACAACATCTGTGCGTGGAATAAGCGCTATCCTTGCACAAGTCTCACCCGTTCACGAAAAAGTGCGTGGTGCAAGCTCTATCTTTGCACTTGACATTTCCGTTCACGAAAAAGTGCGTGGTATAAGCTTTATCCTTGCACAAGTCTCACCCGTTCACGAAATCATTCGAATTCTTCTTTGACGGAGCGGAGGAAGAGTTCGGTTAGGGCTTCTTTTGGGTCTGCGCCGCAGTGGACGATGTTGTATATGACCTTAGAGATGGGTAGCTCTACGCCGTGTTCCTCTGATAGATGAACCATCGCCTTTACGGTGTGAACACCCTCGGCAAGTTTGTCGTAGGCCTCTTTTTTTGCAAACTTTTCGCCAAACATGCGGTTTTGTGAAAATTCGGAGAATAAGGTCGCCTCGTAGTCGCCGAGATGACAAAGCCCATATGCCGAAAGCTCGTTGCCGCCCATCGCCTTAATAAGCCTTGCGACCTCTCTTGCACCTCTTGCCATAAGCGCACCCTTTAGGCTGGTGTAGCCGTAGCCGTCGAGCATACCTGCCGCAACGCCGATGACATTCTTGGCGGCAGCACCTATCTCTGTGCCGATAAGATCGCTTCCTATATACATGCGTATGAGCTCGCTGCCGAGAGTCTCTATAACATGATCGGTCACAGCCCTGTCAGCACTGTCTACAACCATGGCACCGGGTATGCCTGCCGTGTAGCTCTGCACATGACCGGGGCCTGAGAGCACAGCGACCTTTGCCTTTGTGCCGATAGTTTCCTCCATAACGGTCGAAAGGCGTTTGCCTGTCGTCTGCTCGAGCCCCTTCATGCAAAGAAGGAATGTTTTGTTAGATATATCGTAATCATTAAAGCTACTTGCAAAGGAGCGTAGCGCTTGAGAAGATATAGATATAACAATAAAGTCCGCAAATCCAAGTGCTTCTTCTAAATCTGTTGTAAGCTTCATCTCGTCAGGCACAGTTAAAAAGTCGTTTTTCCTCGTCTTAATAAGATCATCCATGCCTACGTCGTTTGGCCTGCCCCACAACATGACCTCGTGTCCGCACCTCGATGCATACCAAGCTTGAAACGACCCCCACCTGCCGCTCCCTAATACAGTTACACGCATAAAAGTCCTCCTTATTATATGAATGTAAATTTTTTCTACTGATTAGTATAACACATCTTTTAAAAAAAGAACAGATAAAATTAAAAATGAGGCAGGTAGCCTTTGCGATAATTTATATGTTGTGGGAAGTAGAACATGTACTATTTGCACAAAGAAATGATACATTTTTGTCTTATCTCATAAATTTCACAAAATTGTATTGACAGCAAGATTTGTATGTGTTATAAATGTGACATAGTATTTAGAACAAGTTCTAATGTTTGTTCTAATAAAATTAAGTGAGGAGAAAAAACATGTTTAAGAAACACGCAAAACTATTTGCACTAATGATGGCGATGGCAATGATGCTTGCAGTATTTGCAGGCTGTGCGCCCGCATCGACAGACGAAGAACCCCCCGCAGATGAGGGCGGCGAAGTTGTAGAGGCCATGCTAACAGATGGTACATATTCTGCCACAAGCATGGGTCAGCACGAGATGACGGTTAGCGTAACTATCACAGAGGGCAAGATTGCCGACATTACGCTTGACCACAGCGAGACAGACGGTATAGGAACACCTGCAATCGAGCTCGTTCCTGCCGACATCATTGAAGTTCAAGGACTTGGTGTCGACATTATAGGCGGCGCAACGCTTACAAGTAATGCTATTATCGAAGGTGTTACAGACTGCCTAAAGCAAGCGGGTGCGACAGACGAGTACATTACAGAGCTTAAAGCTATTAAGAGCCTTGAAGAAGAACAAGCCGCAGACGAAGCACATACAGCAGACGTTGTTGTTATAGGTGCAGGCGGCGCAGGCATGGCGGCTGCAGTTACAGCTAACCAAGCAGGCAAGACAGTTATCGTTTTAGAGAAGCTAATCAAAATGGGCGGAAACACTGCTCTTGCAGGTGGTGCCTTCAACGCTGTTGACGATGGAAGCGAAACAGCTCTAAAGAATGAAGATAGCGTAGCACTTCACTACCAGCAGACATTCGAGGGTGGAGACGAAATGGGCAACCCAGAGCTTGTACAGAAGCTTGTCGGCGAGGCATGGGACGCTGTTGAGTGGGTACAGAGCCTTGGAATGCAGTTCGAAGAAGGCACATTTACAGTGCTTGGCGGACTATGGCAGAGAGCTCATAAGCCTGTCGAGCCCGAGGGCACAGGTTTCTTTAAGACATATCAGAGCTACATGGACGAAAATGACGGCATCACAATGATGTACGAGACAACAGCAGACAGCTTTATTGTTGAGGACGGCGTTGTTGTTGGCGTTAACGCAACAGGCAAGACAGGCAATGCGGTTACAGTAACAGCTACAAACGGTGTTGTTCTTGCAACGGGCGGTTTTGGCCAGAATATCGAAATGAGAGAAGAAGCAAACGACATTACAAACCTATGGCCGACACTTGATGCTAACGTAAAGAGCACAAACACATCGGGCATCACGGGTGATGGTATCATCATGGCAGAGGAAATCGGCGCAAACCTTGTAGGCATGGGCTACATTCAGCTCCTACCGCTTGGCGATCCTAACACAGGTAGCCTTTCGGGCAACATCGAGCACGGTGTTGAGTCGAGAATATTCATCAACCTAAACGGCGAGCGCTTCACAGACGAGGGCGGCAGACGTGACGAGATGACAAAGGCGCTTCTATCGCAACCCGAGAGCACAATGTATGTTGTTATGGATAGCGACGAGTACCCAACAGGCGATGAGAAGAACAACTTTAACGAAACAGCAAACGACCTCGTTGCAGCAGGCAGAGCATACAAGGCAGATACACTTGAAGAGCTTGCAGAGATGATGGGTGTTCCCGCTGAAAACCTCGTTGCAGCTGTTGAAGATTACAACAAGTACTGCCTTGGCGGCGAGCTATTCGGCGAGTCTGACAGCTTTGGAAGAACACTCTTTGTTGATTCGGACGAAGTAAACAACGGCATAAACAACGGCCCTTACTACGCAGCGGCTCGTGTGCCCACAGTTCACCACACAATGGGCGGTGTTGAGATCAATATCAACACAGAGGTTCTAAACACAGAGGGCGAAGTTATCCCCGGCCTATTTGCAGCAGGCGAAGTAACAGGCGGCATCCACGGTGCAAACCGTCTTGGCGGAAACGCACTTACAGATACACTTGTATTCGGCAGAACAGCAGGCACAAACGCTTCGGCATTTACGAAGTAGGAATAAAATGAAAGGCGGCTCGTACGAGCCGCCTTTTGTGTTACGAAAAAAGTATATTTAAGTGGATTGCAGTGGGAGATAGCAATCTTGCAAGGCGTGCTTGGCGCGGCGAGGTGTTTGTGATTGGCAGTACAGGGGATGTTTTGCAAGGGCTTGGAGCTATTGAGAGCGATATTTACCTAAATGGCGACAAGATAAAAATAATATTGAAAGATCATCCCGAAATGACAATTGAGGAGATAAAGAAGATCCCCGAGATACTTGATAACCCTGCGCTTGTATTAAAGAGCAGAGGCTCAAACAACAGAGGGCAAAACACAAGGCTTGCTGTGCTTGGAAGCGCAAAGGCTCAAAACAATGAGTATATTTTGGTAGCGTTTGATTTAAGGCCTAACGAAAAAGGCTTTATCATAAATGATATGCAAAAGGTAAGTAGTGCATACGGAAAAGATAATTTGGCAGGGCTTTTGACAAAAAGCGAAATTTTGTACTATACGCAAAAAAAAGCTACTTCGATTCTTCACGCAGTGGGCTTACAATATCGTCCCACCGAATGGAATAAAAGCAACTTTTTAGGCAGTATAACATATGCAGGCGATATAGTCAATATAAAAGGTTTGCCATTTGATGAAGTTTTTGTTAATTCTGAAAGTGTGACTGATAGTTTTGACAGCGTTATATTTTCTATTAAGTATGATGTTGACAACAAACCATATGTTGAAATTGACAGAGATATTTTGCAGTGGGCTCCTATACATGTTTGGGTTGCCATAGTTAAAAGCAGTATAATAAATCTTTATCGTACTTCAATTGCAGAGTGTACACAAAAAACAGGAGAAGAACGTTATACTGCCAAAACACAAAATGAGTTAGGCTGTAGCTGTTCAACTCCTGTCAGTAATACTCTACCGCAGCAAAATGGAGATGTCAAGTTTTCGCTAAAAACAATCTTAGCGTGGGATTATCGCAGGTATAGGGAGCGTTATTTCTGATAGCGCTGTTAGGGGTGCGGACTAGTAAAAAACTTAAAATATAAATCTATTCAAAGCTTCATCTCCAATATTTCGTTACACGAGCGCTTTCAAAAAGAGCTTTATAAAAACCTCAGTCGTTTCGATCAAGTCAAAGTCGCCATTATTTTTTGTCCAATCGGTGGCGATACCCCTTATTGCCATTAGCGTTAGCTTTGCAAGCACTTCGGGAGGTTGGGTAGCATTAAAATGGCCCTTCTCGAGTCCTCGGCTGTACATTTCAAATATGGCTCTATAAAGAAGCCGGCCTTCGTAGACCTGCCCTTTAGAGCCGAGAGCGGCGGATATTTGCGATACAAAGCGGTAGTTGTCGACCCCTGATTGCGCGCTTTTTCTGGCATACTCCACGCAACATAGCTCTACATTGGCGCTCTCGTCCTCTGTTAAAAATGGCAAAACGGTCTCCTCTATATGCCTGTCCATCATGGCAAATACAAGCACACTAATATCGACCTTGTTTGGGAAGTAGTGATAGAATGTGCCAGTTGAAATAGAGAGCTCTTTGCATATATCTCGAACGGTCAGTTTGTGAAAGGGGACAGTACGTGCCATAATATCTATTTTATCTAAATATTCTTGCCTCTTATCTAAGTGCTTTTGTGACGGCATGTTTCACCTCTTTTTTTTAATGCTTATATTATAACATAAGATGTTATGGGAGTAAACATAGCATACAATAAAAAACTGCACGGATAAAACTCGAGAATACAAGGCAAGCCCCCTTTTTTTAACTCAAAAAAAGAATAATGCGAGGGTCGGCGAGAGAGCACACCGAGATTGCCTGTCAACATGAACTCCCATCTTGAGAGCATAAAAGTGGGCTTGACTTGTTTGTCCAACTTTAAGAAGATTCTTTTTTCCAAATTTAAAAGCTGTGGCAAAGGGTTAACCTTTACCACAGCTTTTAAAAAATACTTACTATTTAATTGCAACAGCATCAACCATTGCGTTGTAATCGTCTATCGACAGGCCAAAGGCTGTGCCAACTTCGATTTCGCCCGATTGAATCTTTGCCGAGATGTCGGCTATCGTTGCCTTAACATCGTCAGGCACGCCTGCTTGGTAGTACTCGTTGTCTGCAATTGCTATTGTCTCTTCTGCAAGTCCAACATAGTCTGTCACACCGTAATCAAGCTCGCCGTTCATGTAGTCGGTTACAGCTTGGAATAGGGAGTTGTCTACACGCTTTAGCATGGAAGTAAGTGTAATTTCAGCCTTGTTTACTTCGTCGTTGCCTGCAAATAGCATAGCCTGATCGGAGTCAACGCCTAAGCAGTATAGGCCGGCATCCTTGCCGCCAAGCTCGATTGCCGCTTCAAACATGCCCATGCCGGCAGAACCTGCAGCACCGTACATCACATCAATGCCTTGGCCGTACTGTGCAAGAGAAAGCTCCTTGCCCGTAGCAGGGTCGGAGAAGTTACCTACATAGGAAACGGCAATTTCAACATCGGGGTTGACATATTGTGCACCCTCAACGTAACCTACAAGGAAGTCCTTTATAACATCGTTGTCGATTCCGCCAAGGAATCCAAGCTTGCCCGACTCTGTCATGCTGGCTGCAAGTGCGCCGACAAGGAAAGAACCTTCGTTTTGCTTGTACTCGATGCAGTGAACATTGTTGTAATCGCCGCCGTCCCAGTTAACCGAGGAGTCGTAGATAATAAATGTAATGTCGGGATATAGATCTGCAATCGACTGGATGTGCTCGACTACCTGCCATGTGCCTGCGATAATAATATCGTAGCCCTCGTCGGCAGCATCAAGAATGGAGGGGTACCACTTTGTGTTGTCGTAGCCCATTTCGATGTTTGTAACTTCAACACTGTCGCCATACTCAGCTTCGACCATGTCCATACCGGCCTTTGCAGAGTCAAAGAAGGAAAGGTCGCCAAAGTTTCCGTTAACAAGGTTTACAATGCGAACAGGATCTGCGGCACCCTCGTCTCCGCCTGTGTCACCATCTGCCGGTGCATCTTCCGACTGTGAACAGGCAACAAGAGCAAAGACAAGTGCAAGGCTTAGCATAAGTAAAATCAGTTTCTTCATAAAATAATCTCCTTTTAAAATATTGCAACACCGATTTGTCAAAATTCTACCACAAACGGTATTATATACATTTTACATGTATCAAACATTTTTTTCAAGTAGACAAGCGATATATCGTGACTTTACACAAAATTAACTATTTGAATTGTTTAATATAACAATAAATTTGCCAAATCTAATGGGCAATTAACGAGTGTAGCAAAAAAATGTTAAACAAAATGAATATTAAACTGCATTATTGCAAGAAAATTAACAATCATTAATTTTATTCACATTAGGCATGTCCGACACTTTTTTATAATATATATAAAAACACCTTGCCGACGATTCTTCGTGGCAAGGCGAAAGCATATATAAATTATCCGTATTTAAAGTCCGACTATATCGGGCTCGTTATTATCTTTTGAAATTTCATCTTTACAGGCGGCACAAATTGTTTGTCCCTTAAAGTCTACAAGACTGTCAAGGCTGCCGCAAAACACGCATGTTTTATTGTGCTTGGCAATAGTTATGTTACTACCGTTAAGCGTTAGCGAAACATAGTCTCTGGGCTCTACTCCAAGTGCTCTGCGCTGGTCTATGGGAAGGACTATTCTTCCAAGCTCGTCAATACGTCTGACTACTGTTGCATTGTTCATTTTGCAACCCCTTTCGATGTTTTTTTATGAGAAAATATATATGTAATCCCCATTTGCCAATATTTTACAATAGGCAATGAAAAATGTCAAGTATTTACAGGGAAATAAATTTGGAAATTTTTGTTAATTTTTAGGAAAGCGTACACAGTACTGACACAGTTAGATGATTATCGAAATTTACAGTCGTTTTTTAGCAAATTTCCCATTGCTATAAGGGGTAATTTATGTTAACATATAAAGTGTTGGTAGAGAGTGCTTACTTAGTGTGAACATATACATTTTATTGATAATTAATTTTATATAACGAAAGAGGGAAAAGGATTGTGAAAAAGGTTTTTATTTTGGTAATGGCAATGGTAATTGCCATGCTATCTATGCTACATGGCTCCGCTGCAAACGTAGCAACAGAGGAGATGCGAGCTGTATGGGTAGCGACTGTATATTCAATAGA
The DNA here is from genome assembly GCA_964369475.1 of uncultured Oscillospiraceae bacterium. GTDB lineage: Bacteria > Bacillota > Clostridia > Oscillospirales > Feifaniaceae > CAYJFK01. The sequence continues at coordinate 13,325 of CAYJFK010000009.1, forward strand.
TTTTCCGCATGAAGATGGCGAGACAGCTCAAAAGGAAGAGATTCGCTCTATTTTAAATACAACAAAAGAGGCAGGACTAAACACGGTCTTCTTCCAAGTCAGACCGACAGGCGATGCCTATTATCAATCTGATATATTTCCGTGGGCAGAGTCGCTAACCGGAACGGCAGGAAAAGATCCGGGCTGGGATCCGCTTGCTTACATGATAGAGGAGGGTAGCAAGCTCGGTATAGAAATACATGCTTGGATAAATCCCTACCGCCTAACACAAGGAACAACGGGCGAACCCAACAACAAAGTTACAGATCTGCCCGAAGGCCACCCCGTGCGTGATAATCCCTCGATGGCTGTATCCTACGACGATGGAAAATTATACCTCGATCCGGGCGACCCCGATGCTGTCGAGCTCGTAGTTGCAGGCGTGCGTGAGATTGTGGAGAACTACGATGTAGCGGGTATACATTTCGACGACTACTTCTATCCGTCGCCCTCCGTTTCTAAGGATGGCAAGACATACACAGCGGTATTTGACGATGCCGACACATATGCGCTCTACGGCGGAAATATGGGACTTGCCGATTGGCGCCGTTCCAACACGACAGCACTTGTTGAAGAAGTTTACGACACAGTTAAGTCGATAGACCCAAATTGCGACTTTGGCATATCGCCCTCGGGTATCTGGAGGAATGAAAAGAACGATCCGCTCGGCTCTGATACAAACGGATTTGAGAGTCACACGGCAATATATGCCGATACGAGAGGTTGGGTCAAGGCTGAAATCATAGACTATATCTGCCCACAGATATACTGGCCCTTCGGCTACTCTGCGGCAGACTATGAAACACTTGTTAGATGGTGGAGCGATGTTTGCAGTGGCACAGATGTAGATTTGGTCATAGGTCATGCCGCATACAAGGTTGGATCCTCCTCGCCATCCGACTGGCTTGATAAGTGGGAGATCGCACGTCAGGTCGAGTTTAATCGAGAGCTTGGGACGGTTTACGGAAGTGCATTTTACGGCCTTTCGAAAATTCAGTCCAACACACTCGATTTAAAGACAACCCTTGCAACACTATTCGAAGGTGCACCAAACAGCTCGGGTTCTGACAGCACACCAACTACGCCAACTACGCCCACAACGCCACCGACAACCTCGGCAGGCGATACACAAAAGGCAGAAGATCTTGTTATAGCATATCCCTACTCGGGGGCAGATATTTCTTCCTCTAAGTCCTATATTATAGGTGCAGGCGATCCTGCCTACCCAATTGTAGTAAACGGAAACGAGATAGCTCGAACAGAGTCGGGTTACTTTGCGATGTATGTCGACCTCGACTACGGTACAAATACCTTTGTTTTCGAGCACAAGGGCGAGACACGCAACTACACAATAAACCGCCCCTCGGGTGGTGGTGGCACTACAACACCTCCATATGTAATGGAAACAGCAGGCTTTAGATCGGGCTCGCTATGGCCGAGCAGCGATGGAAGATATGCCCCCGGTGAGACATTTACGCTATCTTGTACAGCCCCTTCGGGAGTTTCTGTAACGGCAACTCACGACGGCACTGTATATCAGCTTACAGAGGGCGAGCGTGTTTCGAGTGAAGGCATTCCGAGCAGCAAGTACAGCGTAAATGTAACAATGACAGAGAGAGAGGGCGCAGGCCTTATAAACACAGGTGTTGTTACATATAAGTTTACATATGGGGGCAAGACATACACTTCGGACTCTGATGCCGTAGTTTACTGCTACATGTTAGACCCAACCCTAACGGCGAGCATACTAAACGAAGCTACAATAATGCGTGTTTCCAACTCCTCCTCGGCAGACAGGATAACACCTATGTACATCGGTGCTACCGACTATGTAGTTTGGGAGACACCTTCCTACTATCAACTTAGATACGGCGGATGGACGCTAAAGGAAAATGTAACGACGAGCAATCAAACACTGCCTGCAAACTTTGTAACGGCTATGAATGTCTTTACCTCTCCAACAAAGACGACGGTAAGATGGAAGGTGCCTTATTTCCCTGCATATCAAACGGTAGAAGGCGACACATTCTTCGAGATAACACTTCACAACACCTCGGGTAAAACGGTGCTTCCCTTGCCCGAAAACCCCCTGTTCTCGCTTGTCTCGGTTAGGACTTCCGGCACATCCTCGGTATACACATTCGAAACAAAGAGAGAGGGCGGAATATACGGCTATAAGATTAGCTATGTAGACGGCTACTTGACAATAGCATTCGACAATCCCCCAACAGCAGGCGCTACTATACTAATAGACGCAGGCCACGGCGGTTCAGACCCAGGTGCAACAGGCCCTCTCGGGTCGACGGGTGATATGGAGGCACAGCTAAATCTTCGTGTTTCTCAGGCGGTAAGAGACAAGCTTGAAGCTCTTGGCTTTAATGTAATAATGACGAGAGACGGCGAAGAGAGCATAACTCTTGTAGAGCGTGCCACCATGATTAGAGAGCACGACCCTGCGCTCGCCATATCAATTCACCACAACTCGCTTGGGGCATCTTCTGATATTTCGAAATACTTCGGAGTTATAACATTCTACACCGAAAATCAGTCAAAGCGCTTTGCCGAGGTGATGCAGGCAGAACTATCGGAGACCGTTGGCTACGAGAAGACAACAGACTACCGCAACATGGCACTTGCGGTCGGCCGCATACAAGAATGCCCATCGATACTTCTTGAAATGGGTTATATATCAAACCCCTATAACTATGAAAAACTATCCTCGCAAACATATATCGAGGTAGAGGCACAGGGCATTGTAAACGGCATTTTGGCATTTATTAACTCCTAATATAAAAATGGTCGCCAATACGGCGGCCATTCAGACTGGAGAAAAAGATAAAATCAAGCCCCTTCGTAAGGAGGGGGAGCGGCGAGGGGGCACCATCAGGGTGCCCTCTGGCGTTAAATTCCCGCCCCGAGGGCGTTAAAATCAGCTTTAGCTGATTTCTCAGCTTGGAGAAAACACTTTTTCTCCAAGTTGAATGGTCGCCAATACGGCGGCCATTTTTTTTAGCGTAATCCATGACACAAAGCCCACGCAACCAAGCCAAAAGCACACCTATACACTTGGCGGTACCCGCTCGCTCGGTGCGGGCGGCTATGTCGACCCAAAGGTCGACCCTCATTGCGGCGATGCCTGCGCCGACAACAGCTTTGGGCGCTACCTTCGCCGCAATGAGTATGTGCGACATGTCACCTACTTAAATTTGCATCGAAGACATGTCGCACATCCAGCCGCCCTGTCTCCGGGGGGTGCGCCAAGCTACACTTTGCCGCCAAAGCTCCCAAGGGACAACCGTAAACTTTTTTTGTTAAAACTCTTGTTAAAACGCATAAAATATGGCATAATTTATTGTACAAATAGCCATATAAAAATAGTCTTGCACATTTCCTATCAATATGGTATGATATAGGCGGTAGAATGAATGAAACACGTGGAAATATACACAGATGGCGCATGTAGCGGAAACCCCGGCCCCGGTGGGTATGGGGCAATCCTTCGATACAAAGGCAAAGAGCGAGAGCTTGTAGGCGGCAGACGGAGGACGACAAACAACCGAATGGAACTAATGGCCGCTATTGTGGCGCTCGAAACGCTAACAGAGGTTTGCAAGGTCACGCTGTACAGCGATAGCAGCTATGTAGTGCAGGGAATAGAAAAGGGATGGGCCAAATCGTGGAGGGCCAAAGGCTGGAAAAAGGCAAACGGCGATGCGGCGATAAATCCCGACCTGTGGCAACGGCTTCTCGCAGCTTGCGAAAAGCACGATGTCAGCTTTGTTTGGGTAAAGGGACATGCCAGCAACGAGTACAACAACAGATGCGATGCCCTTGCAGTTTTGGCGGCAAAGGGTGACCTCGAAGTCGACGAGCAGTACGAGGCAATAAATGGCGCATAAAATGTGTGGCAAAATAATTTTTTGGGCATAATCTAAATATAGTTTAATTAAAAGAAAAGATCTATTTATAAGGAGTGATATATATGGAAAAGCGTTTTGTATACGCAGACAATGCGGCAACAACAAGAGTTTCGCAAGAAGTTTTAGAGGCAATGATACCATACTATCGTGATCACTACGGTAACCCCTCGTCGGTTTACAGCATAGCGGCAGACACTAAAAAAGCAATAGATGCCGCTCGCTTACAGGTTGCAAAGGCAATAAACGCAGACCCCGCTGAAATTTTCTTTGTATCGTGCGGCACAGAAGCAGATAACTGGGCTATAAAGAGCACAATGCAAAAGGCCAAAGGCGGCCACATTATAACGACACCCTTCGAGCATCACGCCGTACTTCATGCGGTAGAGGCAATGGAGAGAGACCTCGGTTGCGAGGTAACATATCTTCCCGTCTACGAAAACGGCATTGTAAAGGTGGAGGATCTAATAGCGGCCATCCGTCCCGATACAAAGCTCGTTACAATAATGTATGCCAACAACGAAATAGGCACAATTCAGCCGATCTCCGAAATTGGCGCAGTCTGTCGTGAAAAGGGCATACTTTTCCACACAGATGCAGTTCAAGCTGTCGGTCATGTGCCGATAGACGTCGTTGCCGAAAATATCGACATGCTGTCGCTATCGGGACACAAGCTGCACGGCCCCAAGGGTTGCGGCGTTATGTACAAGAGACGTGGCGTAAACCTTCCAAACTTTATGGACGGTGGCGGCCAAGAAAAACGTCAGCGTGCAGGAACAGAGAGCGTAGCGCAGATAGTAGGCCTTGGCAAAGCTATCGAAATTGCGGTAGATAAGCTCGAGAGCGAGAGAGACCGCCTAACGGCAATGCGTGACCGCCTTATGGACGGCATTTTAGAGAAGATAAGCGACACAAGGGTAAACGGCGACAGGGTAAACAGACTACCGGGCAACGCAAATGTCTCGATAGAGCATGTCGAGGGCGAATCGATATTGATGATGCTCGACATGATGGGAATATGCGCATCGTCAGGCTCTGCTTGTACATCGGGTTCGCTAAATCCGTCCCACGTTTTAATGTCGATCGGCCTATCCCACGAAGTGGCACACGGCTCGGTTCGCATGTCCTTTGCCGAGGAGTCGACAGAGGAAGATATCGATTATATCTTAGAGGTGCTGCCAAACATTATAGAAAAACTAAGAGCAATGTCGCCTCTCGGTAGAAATAAATAGGCACTGCTCACAGCATAAAAGCAGGCAAAAAACAAAGTGTAGAAAAAAGGCAATTTGTCAATATAAAACAGTTAACAAAAAGTGTAGATTAGAGGATGCGGAAAGGACAACAAGATGTATACACCGGAAGTAATGGATCATTTTATGAACCCTCGTAATGTCGGCGAGATAGAAGATGCGGCAGGAGTCGGCGAGGTCGGCAACACAACATGCGGAGATATTATGCGCATGTCGCTCGACATCGAAAACGGCATTATAAAAGATTGCAAATTTAGAACATACGGTTGCGGAGCGGCAGTTGCGACCTCCTCCATGGCGACCGAGATGGTAAAGGGCAAAACGATAGAGGAAGCCCTTAAGGTAACAAATAAAGCGGTAGCGGCGGCACTTGGCGGACTTCCCCACGTTAAAATGCACTGCTCGCTCCTTGCGGAACAGGCAATTCATGCGGCACTTCTCGACTACTGCAAAAAGCAAGGGCTCGATGCTTTGGCGGTGCTCGGATTTGAAGAAGTGGAAGAAGTAGACCATGACCACGACCATTAAAAGCGCAGTTGTCGGCCTCTCGGGAGGGGTCGACAGCGGAGTATGTGCCGCACTCTTACAAGAGTGCGGCATTTCGGTAGAGGGGGTCGTCCTAAAGGTGCCGGGCGCTGGGGATAAGGCGGTGGAGGGCGCAAAGGTCGTTGCGGACATTCTTGGAATTAAGCTAACGGTCGCCGATATATCTAAGGACTTCGAGCGCTATGTAACAAACCCCTTTAAAGAATCATACAAAATGGGGCAAACGCCAAACCCATGTATCCTTTGCAACCCACATGTAAAATTTCAAACGTTACTCTCCTATGCCGACAAAATAGGATTTGACGGCGTGGCGACAGGCCACTACGCAGGCATAGAGGGTGGCAAATTAATCAAGGGGGCAGACAGCTCACGTGATCAGAGCTACATGCTCCACAGGCTAAAGAGGGAGAGTCTTAACAGGATATTATTCCCTCTTTTTGGCATGTCTAAAGACGAGGTAAAGGCACGAGCGGCAGCGCTTGGGCTTCCTGTGCCAAAGGACAGTCAAGACCTGTGTTTCTTGCCGACAGGCGGATACGAAGAATTTGTAGGCAAGGCAAAAGCAGGGCAGTTTGAAGACCACAACGGCAAGGTGCTCGGCACTCACGATGGTATACATGCTTTTACCGTCGGGCAAAAATGCGGCATGTTTGGTCAAAGGCTATATGTCTCGAACATAAACGGCGAGACCGGCAATATAACGCTCGTTCCCGACGAGATGTTATATAAGAGCGAGATATATATAAGAGATGTAAATTTACTATGCGACAAAGTCGAGGGACAGTGCGAGGTGAAAATCCGTCATACCCCAAAAATTGCGACGGCAAATGTAGAATTGCTGGGGAACGGTCGGGCAAAAATTACATTTAAAGAGCCACAAAGAGCACCTGCCCCCGGTCAGTCTGCCGTTATGTACAGTGGCGATATTGTTATGGGTGGCGGATTTATCGAATAGTATGCAAGGTTGTAGACTTTTTTATAAAAATAATGTATAATATACTGTAAGGTTGAATTGAACTATCAAGGACATGCATTCTTTACGGAGGTGTTATCATGGAGGAAGACAGAGAGCTGCTTCTTGAATACCTAAAGGAAAACTTGGCACACGCAAGACATGTTGAAGGGGAGCGCATGACATTTAATGCCCTCTTTGCCGCCCTTGTAGGAGGCGCATTCGGTATTATGACACAGATAGAATCGGTCGTAACGACTGTCGCTATCCTGTGTCTTTTAATACTGGTTAATGTCGTATGCCTTGCACTGACCGAGCGTTGGAGCGATGTCTTTGCAGGTCACCATGAAACGGCAAAGCGGCTTCATCGGCTTATTGTCGGGTACTCGGCAGACATTAATGCATACTACATCTTTGATAACAAGGCGGCCAAGAACAAAAAGCACTACATATCGACAAGAAAATATTTTAAATATTTTAACTACATGATTTTGCTAATCTTGCTGGCAACACTCTTTGGTGTTGTCTATCAAGAATTTGGAGGTACATTATTTTGGTAATATACAAAGATCAAAACGCCTTACCCTCTTTTGGCCCGCTAAAAGGTGCAATTCTTGCTTTCGACCTCGACGATACACTGCTACAAGAGGATTTAACAATACTTCCACGAGTAAAAGAGGGGCTTAGGAAATGCAGGGAACGTGGCGCAATAGTAACATTTGCCACGGGCCGAATGTTCGAGTCCGCCTTAAAATACGCAAAGGAGCTAAATCTCGATGTGCCAATTGTGACATATAATGGTGCAGTGGTAAAGGCCATGACGGGTGAAGTGCTTCGAGAGAGTAGGCTCTCTGAAGAAGTAATAACAAAGCTTATAAACTTCTCTCGCAAAGAGGGGCTTTATCTTCAGATGTACAACCAAGGCAAGCTATACATAGAAAAAATGTGCGACGGTGCAGGTCTTGACCCCGATCTTGTAAACGGATATGTCGAAGTGGGCGACTTTTTATCTGCCCCCATGCCAAACACACCAAAGGCAATGCTTGTAACAGACCCAGCTGAAAACGCAAGGCTTATCGAAAAGCTTAAAAACGAGGTGTCAGGGCTATATATTGCCGCCTCTAAGCCTTATCTAATAGAAATAATGGAGCAGGGCATAACAAAGGCAGAATCCTTAAAGCTCTTTGGTGTCGACCCCTCTCGAATTATAACATTTGGGGACAGCACAAACGACATTGAAATGATAAAATGGTCGGGCGCAAGCGTTGCCGTTGCAAATGCAAGGGCAGAACTATTAGAGGTTGCCGACTATGTGGCAAAAGGAGAGCGTGGCGAAGGTGTTGCCGAGGTGCTCGAGTATCTTTTGTCTAAGGAAGAATAAATGAAAAAAGCCGAGCGGTAAAAGGGAAACGATCCCTACCGCTCGTTTTTGTTATTGTATGGTAGGGAGATAGATGTAATCTCTCATCCTCAGGCTGGAAAAAAACCTAAAATCAAGGCCTTTCGGAAGGTGGGGGAGCGGCGAGAGGGCACCATCAGGGTGCCCTCTGGCGTCAAACTCCCGCCATGAGGGCGTTAAAATCAGCTTTAGCTGATTTTCTAAGGTTGTAGCTCTTTGTACCGCTTAGTCAGCTTTGCTCATAACAAATGTAGGTTGACAGTCCAAATGATTTGTGGTTAAATCTTACTATGAATATTATACAAACGCAATAAGGAGGGCAGTATGAAACAAAACTTCGACAACATTCTAAGCGAGGGCAAAATTCTCGTGGTGGACGGCGCATTTGCAACAGAGCTCGAGCGTTTTGGGTGCGATTTAAACGACGAGTTATGGAGCGCAAAGGTGCTTGCAGAAGACCCCGACCTAATAAAAAAGGTGCACATCGACTACTTTAAAGCCGGTGCAGATTGTGGGATAAGTGCAAGCTATCAAGCGACTGTAAAGGGCTTTATGAAGAAGGGCTATACAGAGGAGCGGTCAAAGGAGCTTATAAAGAGCGCAGTTACCCTTCTTATTGAAGCAAGAGAGCAGTGGTGGAGCGAAGAAGGCGAGAGTGGCGGCAGAATGTTCCCCCTTGTTACCGCTTCGGTCGGCCCATATGGGGCTTATCTGTCGGATGGGTCGGAATATGTCGGCAACTATGGTGTTGGCGGCGATGAGCTTAGGGACTTTCACAAGGAGAGAATGGCGCTTTTAAAAGAGGCAGGTGCAGAGCTATTTGCAATAGAGACGGTGCCCTGCCTTGAGGAAGCTGTTGTAGCCTCCGATATAGCAAGAGAGCTTAAAACAGACTGCTGGGTCAGCTTTACATGCCAAACGGAAGACAGCATAAGTGAGGGCACGCCGATAAAAGAGTGCGCCAAAAAGCTTGCCGAAAACCCATATGTAAAGGCGATAGGCATTAACTGTTCCGATCCAAATCTTGTAAAGTCGCTAATAGGCGAGATAAAGTCGGTCGTAAGTACCCCCATTGTCGTATACCCCAACAACGGCGAGGTATACGATGCAGTTACAAAGACATGGGACGGCAACGACAGCCGCACGGCATACAGCATTTTTGCAGACATGTGGCTAAAGGCAGGCGCTACGCTTATTGGCGGTTGCTGTCGAACAAAGCCGAGCGATATAGCAGATGTCTATGAGCTTATTAAGAAAAGGCGAGATAGCATGTAAAAGAAACTGCACAAGAGGCACTGAAATAAGATAAAAAATCACTTGATAAAGCCTATACGGCATAAATCAAGTGATTTTTTTGTTTATACTATTGGAAAAGCCACAAAGGCCTTTTTTATGGAAAACCAAAGAATATCAGTAGCAAACCATAGACAACAGGAAGGTGGAGCATATATACAGGTAGGGCATTTTTGCCTGTGAAGTTTAGTATCGGTAGCGTTATGTCGTAGAAAGGGCTCGGCATTATGCCGCCCTTAACTATGCCGCCAAATGATGCGCCTGCTAAAAACACGCCGATATACGGAATAATGGGGAAGTAGTCGCCCATTCGTATCATGGGGGGCATTCCAAAAATAAGTGTCGCCCAAGTGCCGCTGTCTGCACCGCTGTACCAGAGATACATAAAGTAAAACAGCACTAAAAAAACAGGTAGACCAATGGCGCTCTCGACCAATGTGGCGATAGGCGTGCGCTCTATTAGAGCATATATAAGCATAAGTGCACCGAGACAGTGGAGCACACCGAAGTATATCGGAGCATCAGGCGTTGCTATAAGTGTTGCCGCCGTTACGACAGCTCCGCAGAGCAGAGCCTTGCCGCCACGAATGGCATTGCTCCTTGTAAATCGGCAACATGCGCCCGAGATAAAGAAAAAGGAACTTGAAAAAAACAAATGCACCCCATGGTACCACCATGCATGGAGCACCCACATGCGAAGCCCCCACGTGTATTCAAGCTGGTACATGGTGTGCATTATTACCATAAGCACAACAGAGAGCCCTCGCCACGTGTCGAGAAACCCAACCCTGCTAAAACTTCCCTTTTTTTGCAACATATCGCCACCTTTTCAAAAAGTGACAGGCCGGACGACCTGCCACTTTGTAAGTTCAGGATATAAAAACTATTGCTTTAAACTACACATTAAATCTAAAGAGTACAACATCGCCGTCTTGCATGATATACTCCTTGCCCTCACTGCGGATAAGCCCCTTTTCCTTGGCGGCAGTCGTTGTGCCTATCTCTATAAGCTCGTCATAGGCAATTACCTCGGCACGGATAAAGCCACGCTCGATGTCGCTGTGAATTTTTCCGGCGGCGGCAGGTGCTTTTGTGCCACGTCTTATCGTCCAAGCACGTACTTCAGGCTCGCCGGCAGTAAGGAAACTTATAAGCCCGAGTAGCTCGTAGCAACAGGCTACAAGCCTGTCAAGTCCGCTCGTTTCAAGCCCAATATCTGCAAGGAAAACGGCCTTTTCTTCTTGGTCGAGCGAGGAGATCTCCTCCTCGAGTCTTGCGCAGATAGGCATAACGATTGCATCTTCCTTGGCGGCAGTATCGCAAAGTGCCTTGTAACGCTCGTTAGAGGCAAGGCCTTCAAAATCGAGTTCGCCCATGTTGGCGGCATATACTATCGGCTTTGTCGTTAGCAAATTTGCCTCTCTCGCCATGACCTGCTCGTCCTCTGTTAAATCCATCGAGCGAACAGGCTGACCCTTTTCAAGCCAAACGGCAACGCTCTCGAAAAAGTCTACCTCGACCTGCATTTTCTTGTCGCCCTTGGCGGCCTTCTTGGAACGCTCTATTCTCTTTGCGCATGTCTCCATATCGGCAAAAACCAGTTCAAGACTTATAGTCTCAAGGTCACGCATGGGGTCTACACTGCCGTCAACATGTATAATATTATCGTCCTCGAAAAGGCGAACGACATGAACAACGGCATCGACCTCTCTTATGTGGGACAAAAATTTATTACCAAGCCCCTCGCCCTTAGAAGCACCCTTTACAAGACCTGCAATGTCGACAAATTCTATAACGGCAGGGGTAACCTTTTTGGGGTTATATAGCTTGGCAAGCTCGCCGAGGCGAGGGTCGGGCACTGCCACAACACCGACATTTGGCTCTATTGTGCAAAAGGGGTAGTTTGCCGACTGCGCCCCCGCATTTGTTATTGCATTAAAAAGGGTCGACTTTCCCACATTTGGAAGTCCTACTATTCCGAGTTTCATATCTTTCTCCGTTTCAACTTTTTTCTCTTTTACTTAAGGGTTTGCAATTATATATCACCCTAACAGATGCATCTGTATTAAGTATATATCTATCCTATTATAAACGTCAAAGCTCAATGTTACAAGGGGGTAAAGCTAATTTTAAAAAAACGTATAATTAAACGCAAAAGGGATTGAAATTTGTCGTATATATGGTACAATAGTAAGATAATACAGATTGTAAAGAAAGATGATAATATTACACTAAAAGGGTAAATTTGATATACATAATGTATAATCAAACCATAGTAATACAAGAAGTAAACAGGAGTAAACAAATGTACACCGAATTACCAAGACTTTTAACGCTACTGCGCAAGGAAAAAGGCTTTAGCCAAAAAGAGGCGGCAACAGGGCTTGCCATATCGCAGGCGCTGCTGTCGCACTACGAAAAGGGCATAAGAAAGCCGCCCCTCGAGTTTGTCGTGCGTGCCGCCGCCTTCTACGAAGTTACGACAGATTATCTTCTCGGCGCTTCCTCCGAACGTGGAACGGCTGCCCTTCCCGAAGTCCCTGAAAAGAGGGAGAGCAGGGGAAATCTATCGCTTACCATGAACAAGAAGTACACCATGAGCGCTATAAATGTGCTCTACGGTCTAATGGAGGACGAGCGCTACAAAGAGTTTGCCTCGGAGGCGCAAGATTATATAGCGATAGCGATATACAAGACCTTCCGCCATCTATACGGCGGTAATAAAGACAACTTAGACAACTTTTTCTCGCTCCCCGAGCTTGCCTTTTTAGAGGCAGGCAATGCCGCACAGCAAATGGGGGAGCTGCGGCTAAAATTGCTCTCGGCTCGTCTTGCCGCAAGACGGGATGTAGCGCCGCCCATAACCTACGACGGAATTAGAGAGGCCTTCGGACAGGATGCATATGCCTTCTTTAATGTAATAAAAAAGGCAGAGGAAGATATAACCTCGGGCGGTAGGCTCGGATAAATTTTGCGTTATCAAAAGTGTGCTACACTTCAGATAAAATTAAACAATAAGATTAAATAGGAGGAGATAGACATGTCCTTTAAAATTGTACCGGAAGTTTTCGAAAAACTGCCCGAACTATACATCGGCGCAGTTGTAATAAGGGGGGTCGACAACAAAAAGAGTTACCCCGAGATAGACAGGATGCTCGACGAGGCAATAGAAAATGCCGCAAAACTGCTCGAGGGCAAAAAGGCAAAGGAGTACGAGAACGTTTTGCCATACAGAGATACATTTACAGAGCTTGGCATGAACCCCAATAAATTCATGCCCTCGATAGAGGCACTTCTAACACGCATATCCAAGGGCAAGGGTATGCCTCACATAAACCCCGTTGTAGACCTTGGCAACGCAATTTCTTTAAAATACATGCTACCGCTCGGCGCTCATACAATTGCAGAGGAGGACGAAGAAGTTCGCTTTGCAAGAGAGGGCGACATTTTCACACCATTTGGTGCAGACGAGGCAGAGAGCCCAGATGTAGGCGAGCTTATATATGCCTGTTCCAACCGTGTAGGCACACGTCGTTGGATTTGGAGGCAGAGCAAAGAGGGCATGATTACAGAGGATAGTAGCGACATATTCTATCCGATAGACGGTTTTACCTCTAATAAAGAGCAAGTCGACAAAGCCCTTGCAGAGCTTGCCGAGGCGGCCGAGAGAATATTCGGCATAAAGCCCTGTGCTGTCGGCGTGTCGAGCAAGGATAGCCCGACCGTAGAGTTCTAATATTTCGCAAAACTTACAATCTCGTGATTGCCAATTTGTTGATATGCCGTGTGGGGCTGTCATATATAAAAAATCTGGAGGGTATGTAATGAAAAAGCTAATTTACTGTGGAAAACTGTTTGATTCAAACGACGGTACCGTTAAAGAAAATATGGCGGTGCTTGTAGAGGGTGACAAGATTATAGAGGTCTCCCCCATGTCGGCATGGGAGGGCAAGGAGACCGAGGGCATGGAAGTTGTTGACCTAAAGGGCAAGTTTGTATCCCCCGGCCTTATAGACGCTCATGTACATGCAAGCATGAACGGAGAGCCTGACTATGTTGCAGATGTAACGCTAAAGCATGTTGCCTCTTTTGCCTATCGTGCATATGCTAATCTATATGCCGATCTAATGGGCGGCTTTACTACCGTGCGCTGTGTCGGCGAGACAGACTATATAGATGTAGCACTTCGTGACGAGATAGCGGCAGGCAGGGTAGACGGCCCTCGCATTGTCGCATCGGGCAAGGCGCTAACTTCGATGGGCGGCCATGCCGACAGCCATTATGCTCCCCATGTTAGCCTAACGAGCGGTATGGGTCTTGTTGTAGACGGCCCCGACGAAGCACGCAAGGCGGCAAGAACGGTTATAAAGCACGGCGCACAGTGCATTAAATTTATGTGCACAGGCGGCGTTATGTCGGCAGGTACTACTGTTGGTGCACAGCAGATGACATATGACGAAATGAGAGCAATATGCGAAGTTGCCGAGATGTACGGCGTTATAACGGCAACTCACGCACACGGCACAAACGGCATGAAAGATGCAATTCGTGCAGGCGTTACTACTGTCGAGCACGGCACACTGATGGACGACGAGGCTGTTGATCTAATGGTCAAGCACGGTACATACTTAGTTCCCACACTAATCGCCCCATACATGATAGCGGAAAACGGCATTGCGGCAGGTATCCCCGAGCACGCAGTTAAAAAGACACATCAGGTCATGGAGCAGCATGTTTGGAGCTTTAAGCAGTGTCTCGATCGTGGCGTTAAAATTTGCTTTGGAACAGATGCGGCAACTCCCTTTAACTTCCACGGCAAGCAGGGCTTTGAATTTGAGCTTCTAACAAAGAACGGCATGAAACCTGTCGATGCCCTGATCTCGGCAACATCGACAAATGCAAAAATGATGAACATGTGGGACAAGATCGGCTCTGTCGATGCAGGAAAATTTGCAGACATAGTCGCATACGACGAAAATCCCTTGGACGATGCTAAGGTATACATGAACCCCGCTTTTGTTATGAAGGGCGGCAAGGTATACAAGGGATAATTTGAGTTAACTCAAGGAAAGGGACTTTATGAAACGAACAAAGATCTTTGGGCTTATGGCAATGATAGTCATTACCGCTCTAATGCTTACTGCCTGTTCGGGCGGAACATTCGAGCATATCGGCGCATGGAGTAACGAAGCCGAGACGACACACTTTGTCTTTAAGGACGACGGCACATATGTATTTGTAAACCCGATAGGAACAGAACAAGGCACATACACTGTAAGTGGAACCGAGCTGACCTTGACTGCCGAGAGCGGCGCCCAGTCAACAGGGCAGTATCAAGAGGACGAAGTTTTGCTATTTAACAACGTAATGGGCAGATTTGCGAAAAATGCAAGCTATGTGCTCGACGAGAGCTTATTGTCGGATAGCATCGTCGACAGCGACGATGGCGATGATGTTGGAGATGTAGAGGTCGGCGAAGTCGTTGACGGTGCAGGCGGCGATAGCGGCATGTCGCTCGACGGTGCATATTATTATGCAAACGATCTCTATTACACATTCTACTCCGATGGTAGGTACGATCTGCATGTTATGGGCACAGATTCGAACGGCACATACACTTTTGACGGCACAGACATAATTGTAAGCCAGCCTGATGACGTGACATACACGCTGACATATGACGGATCGGACGACACAATGTACGATGAACAGATCGGCTGGTTTTACTCTGAGGCAGTCTACTTTGAAGGTAGCGGCATAACCTTTGACGGCACATGGACGGACACTGAAGGCCTATACTCGTATATGCTTATGAATGACGGTTCTTACATATACATTGACGGCAGCGGCACAAAGGACGGCACATACGAGGTAGTCGGAAAAAAGATAATATTCACAGGCTTTGACGGTACAAGCGAGGCGGCCGACTACGACGAATACGACAGCACATTCTGGTCAGAGACACACGGCGTGTGGTTCTACCCCGAAGATTATGAAGTGCCCCCTCCCTCCGACTTAGAAGACAACCGCATGATAGAGGGTACATGGTCAAACAGCGACGGCTCGTACGAGTTAATTCTAACGAGCGACGGCGGATATACGCTAAATGCCGAAGGTAATATGTCGGAGGGCACATATGTTATGTATGGAGTCGACATTAACTTGATGTCGGATGGCGGCGAGCAAGACTATGCGCTGTTCGACGAGGCAGACAACTCGATCTTTGTAAATAGCAGCGGAAAGTGGCTCTACACTTACGACGGCACAGAGGAAACTGATGCGCCGACAGTCGAGGCCAGAACATTCGAGGGTCTGTTTGAAAGCATGTCCCTTGGTCTGTTTGAATTTTACGAGGACGGCACATACATACTAACCGAAAGTTCAGGCTTTGAGCTCTACGGTAGATACGAACTGTACGATCGTGACATAACGCTCTACGACGAGACAGGAGCTGTTATGTCGACCGGCTCGTTTAACGGCATAGAACTCTACCTCGACGAATTTGACACATATGCACACGTAATTAGCGATCCCGATCTCGTCGTTGTTGTAGGCAAGTGGACACATACAGAGCAGAATATAACGCTAATCTTCTGGGACGATGGACTTTTTGCCTTTGAAGGGGACGCCGCCTTTGACTACCTATCCCACGGCGGCATGGGCAGTTACAGCGTGGATGGCGACATTGTTGAACTGTCGACAGAGGTGCTCCTTACAATAAACGGCGATGGCACAATATCAATCCCTGACGTATCGGGACACTTGGTAATGGAATAGGTTTTATAGGCGCTGATCAATTAAGCTGCTAAGATATATCGACTTCGCACGGAGTCAATAGAGTTTGTGCGAAGTCGATATCAATACGGAGGAAATGCTATGAAAAGAGCTATAAAGTTACTACTAATCCTAACTCTTGCTTTTTTGGCACTACTGCTTTCGGCCTGCTCGGCAGAGGAGGAAAGAATTGAGATTACCGAAGTGGAAGACAGGCTCGAGGGCAGATGGGCGCTTGATTACGACAACTACTATTTCTTTTACTTAGACGGCACATACAAAAGCCTTGTGGACGGAAATTCCTCTATGGGCACATACGAAAAGGGCGACAGCTCGGTTTTATTTACAGAGCACGACGGAACGGAGTTTTTGGCCACCTTTGACGGCGATATAAATACAATGAGCATACCCGAGCTTGGCATAATTACCTTTACCGACTCGCCGAGAGGGACATTTCTTGAAGGTATATGGTCTAACGAAGGGCAAACAATGACCTACACATTCTCCCCTGACGGCAGTTACACGGCAATCGAGAACGGAGTGGAGCATCTTGGCGACTATGTGGCAGACCGTGACGACATAACATTCTACCCCGACGAGGAGTATTCCTTTGAAGGCGAGATCGACACGAGCAGTTACACTGTAAAGATATACAAGCACCAAGAAACGCTAATCCCCGAAAATTCTTCGATAATTACCGACAACTCAATTGATACGGTGACCGTTATTGAAAGCGACACAGAGGTAGTTACAAAGGTGCTTGACGGTACTTGGAGCTATAACGGCGACATGCACTATACCTTTAACGCAGACGGCACATACATGCTATCGGTAACGGGAAGCGACACATATGGCACATATACATTTGACGGAGCGACAGTTTTAATAGACGACTCCACGAGCGTGCTGACCTATGACGAGGCCTTAAACACCTTGCACGATGTCGAGCTTGGTACATTTGAGCCAAATGGCGGAGGTGTAATGTCGGGAGAACCGCCTTTGGGCTTTGAAGGCCCTGTTACGACGGGCAAGTGGGGTGTTGCAGACGGCAGTGCAACGATAGCACTTTTTGAAGACGGCACATATTACAAAGAGGATGTCACAGGCTACGGCATATTCGGCACATACGAAAAAGTAGGCTCTGACATCGCTTTCTACGAGGCAGACGGCACTCTTGTTTTGGGGACATATTCATACGACGATAATGCATTTAGCCTGTTAGGTTATGACCAGTACGGCGACTTTGTCTACATCAGCGACCCGACAGAGGAGGAGAGAAACATGGCCTCGGGCGAGGGTTTTAGTCGTAGTTATGTAGACGAAACATATGCAAACTCCGATGAAGGGTACGGCCTAACGCTCGATAGTAGCGGCAACTTTACAATATCCTACGACGATGTAACGGACAGTGGCACATATGAGATATATAACGGCTGGATTCTCGTTATGGAGGGCGGTCTGTCTGACTACAGGGGTGAGTATGTCCCAAGCTATGGGCAGATATATCTATCGGGATTTTACGGAACCTTTTATCTACAGTAAAAACATATAAAACGGTTATAAGCAAAAACAATATATAATAAAGGGAGAGGGAAAAAATGAAAAAGCTAATCTACTGCGGAAAAATGTTTGATTCAAAGGACGGAACTGTAAAGGAAAACATGGCAATTCTTGTAGACGGCCAGCGCATCGAAGAAGTATCCCCCAAGGCGGCATGGGACGGCAAACCGACAGAAGGTCTTGAAGTTATCGACCTATCGGACAAGTTTGTAACACCCGGGCTAATAGATGCTCACGTCCATCTAACAATGAACGGCGAGCCTGACTATACAAAGGATCTAACGCTAAAACACGCAACATCCTTTGCATACCGTGCACTTGCAAATGCACAGGCAGACCTCATGGGCGGTTTTACAACTGTACGTGCACTTGGCGATATGGACTACATAGACGTAGCACTTCGTGACGAGATAGCGGCAGGCAGAGTTTGCGGCCCTCGCATTGTTGCCTCGGGTCACTGCATCGGCTCGACAGGCGGCCATGCTGACAGTCATTACGCTCCTCATGTGTCGGTCTCGAGTCAGATGGGTCTCATCGTAGACAGCCCCGACGAAGCTCGCAAAGCGGCGAGATACAACATAAAGCACGGCGTAGACTGCCTAAAGTTCATGGCGACAGGCGGTGTTATGTCGCTTGGTACTACTGTCGGCGCACAGCAGCTAACATTTGACGAAATTCGTGCAATAGTCGAGATCGCCGAGATGTACGGTGTTATCACTTCGACCCATGCACACGGCACAAACGGCATTAAAGCGGCTGTAAAAGCAGGTGTTACCTCTGTCGAGCACGGCATGATCTTAGACGAGGAAGCTGTCGACATGATGGTGGAAAAGGGCACATACCTTGTTCCGACAATTATTGCCGCTCACCAGATCGTAGAAAACGGCATTGCAGCAGGCATCCCTCCCTTCATGGTAGACAAGGCAAAGCAGGTATTAGAGCGTCACGAGTGGGGCTTTAGACGCTCTATGGAGTACGGAGTTAAGATTTGCTTCGGTACAGACGCTGCAACCCCCTACAACTACCACGGCAAGCAGGCATACGAGTTTGAGCTAATGGAGAGCTTTGGCATGAGTGCAGACAAGTCTCTAATGGCGGCAACTTCGACAAATGCAAAGATGATGAACAAGTGGAACGACATAGGCTCGATAGAGGCAGGCAAGTATGCCGACATCGTAGCATTTGACGGCGAGCCACTAAAGAACACAAAGGAATTTATGAATGTCTCCTTCGTAATGAAGGGCGGCGAGGTCTACAAGAAATAGGTTTTATTCCGCCACCTCTTTTGAGGTGGCGGAATTCAGACTGGAGAAAAACTCAAGCCCCTTCGGAAGGAGGGGGAGCGGCGAGGGGGCACCATTAGGGTGACGTCACGCGTTAAATTCCCGCCCCGAGGGCGTTAAAATCAGCTTTAGCTGATTTCTCAGCTTGGAGAAAACACTTTTTCTCCAAGCTGTATTCCGCCACCTCTTTTGAGGTGGCGGAGTTTTTTTATGTCGACTAAACAAGGCGAGCTTGTCGGCAAATTTTGCGAAGATCTCTTTATATTTAAACAAATCGTGTCATAATTTTATTATAGGAAAAGACGGGGAGGTGCGTTTAAAGATGTTTATTCCAAACATAGGAAATCAAAGCATTTTGCGACCGCAAACAGACAAATTAGGCCTTCAAAATATAGTGGGTCAAATTAACGCAAACTTAGAAGTAAAGGCAAAGAGCGACACGCTTGAGATAAGCAGAGAGGTGCTCGACTACCTAAAGAATCAAGCCGAAGCCAAAGCGGAAAAAGGGGAGGCTGCCGATGGGTACACCAAGTATCCACCCGATATGTTTACAAAGGAACAGTGGGCGGAAAATTCCATTATGGAACAGAGAAACGGAGTTGAAACGATTTCCGACATAGTAGACCACGCAAAATCAAAGTTAGAGTTTACCATGTCCAAAATATCCGAGCTCGAAAACTTCCTAAACGGCAGCACCTCCCACAGCGACCCGCACATGACGAGGGAGATAGCAGAGGCACATCTATATAATTATAGAGAGAGCATCGAGACAGATTATACCGCTGTAATAGAGCAACATCTTGGAACGCACCGTTATTTTACGGAAGAATACGACGAGCTTTCGGGCGGTATTGCATCACAGGTAACAGAGAATAAGCTAAGTGGGATAACTGCTCAGTCTCTCGGACTTGCAAATATACAGGGCGGTGCAAGCGATATAATGAAAGCCCTTGAAAAGGCCTCTGATATATTGGCCGAAAAAGCAAAAGAGATCGAAGATGCTTTTTACGAGCTGACAGGAAAAGAAGATTTTCCAAGGGAAGTGAGAAGCCGCTCTATTTTTGACGGAAACAGTTCCTTGTCCTTCTTTGAGTCGCAAATGGAAAAAGGCTACATGATTGCAAGTGCCAACTTGCAGTTTGACGGGCAGGTGCTCGATGTTCAGCTGTCGTCGGTAGAAGAACTTCAAGTTTATCGGGGCGATCTTGGCAAAGGCTTAGAGTAGTATAATGCGAAAAATATATCTATAAAGAGATATTATAATGGGGAGAGATATAATGAACGAGCTGCTCTTTATCGGAGAAATTGAAACTCCGTACAACACTCTTGAAGAATGCCCTCACAATATACAAAAGGGTGGACCGCTTTGTAGAATAAAGCTCTTCGACAACTATAAAGTCGGGCTATTCGGCCTTGAAAAAGGGCAAAAAATAGTCGTAATATACTGGCTGTACGGCATAGACCGCACGGCCTCGGTCGGCATGTCTCACCATATGTCGGGGCAGTTCGGTACATTTGCAAAGAGAACTCCCATTAGACCAAATCCAATGGGGCTTGCAGTGCTCGATATAGAGGATATAGACGAGAGCACAATAACGGTGCGTGGCATGGACTGCCTAAACGGAACAAAACTGCTCGATATAAAGCCTGCTATTTATGAAGAAGTAGGCATGAAGTAAGAGGCTTGGCTTTGCCGATATAGGAGATTTTGCTGTATTGGCATCATAAAAACAAACTCTTGACAAAATATTCATATTACTATATAATTGTAAAGCTACATTAACGTGGCGATCCTTGCCCGCGCGATGAAGTGACGGGCCATAAGTCCAAAAGGAGGTGCAAAAACCATGGCTAACAAGTACGAAACCATTCTAATTGTCAACATGGGCCTTGGCGAAGAAGGCATTAAGGGAATAGTAGAGAAGTTTACAAACCTTATTGCTGCTAACGGCACAGTTGAAAGTGTTGAAGATTGGGGCAAGAGAACTCTTGCTTACGAAATCGACGACATGAAAGAGGGATATTACACCCTTATCAATTTTGAGGCTGCTCCCGAGTTCCCCAAAGAACTAGACCGTATCTACAAGATTACGGAGGGAGTCATGCGTACCATTATTATCCGTAAAGGAGAGTAAGGTGAAGGTATGAATAAGGTCATTTTAATGGGTAGACTTACGGATAATCCCGTAATTCGTCAAACCCAAACGGGGATTCCCGTTGCGAGCTTTACCCTTGCGGTAAACCGTCAGTTCAAAAATCAGCAGGGCGAGCGTCAGGCAGATTTCATCGACATTGTCGCTTGGAGAAGTACGGCCGATTTTGTCGGCAAGTATTTTGTCAAGGGTCAGCAGGTAGCTGTAACAGGCTCTTTGCAAATGCGTGACTGGACGGACAAAGAGGGTAAAAAGCGTAGAAACTATGAAGTTGTAGCCGACGAGGTCTTCTTTGCTGACTCCAAGAGAGATGGCGCACCAAGGGGAGACTATCAAGGCGGGTATCAGCCGCAAGGTGGATACAGTGCTCCGCAGGGCGGATATAACCAGCCTCAGGGCGGTGGATATCAGCAACCGCAGAGCCAGCCGCAAAGCGGAGGCTACGAGCAGGAAAGCGCTCGGTTTGAAACAATAACCGAGGACGACGGACTGCCATTCTAAGGCTTTTGCCTAAGACCTATGCCGCATAATGCGGTTAAAATCTCAAAATTGGAGGAAATGTAATGAACAACCGTGAAAAGGTTGTCTCCAGAGGACGCCGTGCAAAGCGCAAGGTTTGCTCCTTCTGTGTAGACAAAATAGAGCATATCGAATACAAGGACACAGCTCGTCTTCGTCGCTACCTATCAGAGCGTGGCAAGATTTTGCCCCGCCGTATCACAGGTACATGCGCGAAGCACCAACGTCAGCTAACAACAGCTATCAAGCGTGCACGTCACATTGCTACGCTGCCATTTAGCGGAGACTAAAAAAACGACCGCCAAGGATTTTCCTTGGCGGTTTTTTGCATTTGCAAATAATTACTATTTAAAACAAAACCACTGTCGTACATTGACAATTTTTGCTACTCTTGATATAATGAGGTCAAGAGAATAATAATTGCGGCAGTCGCAAAGGAGCGGGAACTCCTCTGCGACCTATGCGGAGTTACCGGACTCCAACACAATAGCTATGCTATACCACATAAACATTATAACTTGTTTAACAGTTTTTTTCAACAAGTTTATTGTATTTGTGTTTGCTTTGCAATACTTATAATTGCAAGCGGTGTATGGGTGTCTAACCCGTACACCGCTTTTATTGTTCTCTGAAAGAGGATCTCGGGGTGCGATAGCGCCCCGAGGAACCCCATCAGAGAAGCGCTATTAGCGCAACAAGTATTGGAAAGGAAGTGTATTTATGAAAAAAAGAGCATGGAGTATCCTGTCATTTGCAGTGCCGTTTATCTTAGGAGCACTGCTTTGTGGAGGCCTTGTATCGGCGAGTGGCTCACTCCAAGTGGTGGCGTCAACGCAAAAGGTCTATGTCGATGGCGCACAAGCCCCGAGCTTGAGGCGTACAACATCAATGGTTCGAACTACTTTAAACTAAGAGACTTAGGAGATGCTGTCGGCTTTGGTGTTGAGTTTGACCAGTCGACAAACAGCATCCACGTAAGCACAGGCGAGGAGGCCGCAACCCAGCCTGCAATCCCTCCTGCAAGCGGAAACGGAACGGCAACAAATAGCGGAATAAACTACCCGACAGGCCCTGTAACTTTGACGGAGTACATGTTTGGCAATTTATATGCAGAGCACAAGATTGAATCATTCACCATAACCTCTGTAAGCGATACCTATACACAAGACTTAATCAAGATCGAATACGAAATAATAGGAACTGTGAATGGCAGTGAATTTTTGGATTTCGATTTAAAATGCTATGATAAAGATGGATTTCTTATCGAGTCTGCCTTTGTGCTAAGTTCAATTAGTGACGGAGAAAGATTTAAAATATCTGAGTCAAGTTATATTCCGAAAAACACGGTAAAAATTGAGTTTAGCGTAGAATAATACTTAAAAATGACAGTGTGCATTTCGCAGCAGACCCGGCCAATACCCCCGTTGCCGCCGGCTCAAAGCGGGCGGCGCCTCGTTCCTGCGGGAACGAGAGTCTTTGCCCCAAATGGGCGCCTACGTAGAGGACGGCGCAGACAAAGGGGCAAAGACAGGATGCGCTTTGCCTCTACTAAGATTATGGCAGAAGCAAAGCGCATCCGCGCCGCCATTCCCACGTAGGGCGCCAAATACAGGACAAGTGCCCACCCCTTGCCGTAGGCGGCAAGGCCAATATCGCCCCCTCGATGGGGGCGATATTGGCCTATTATTTTGGAAGGGGAAATTTTGATAAAACTGTTTATTTTTAAATCTATTTGTGATAAAATAAACTATATTATTTTTTGGAGGTAGCTATGGAACTAACACTTGGAATAAAGCTAACAGAGGAAGAGGTTGTAACGGCCGAAAAAACAGCAAGGCATGTAGGCAGCGGCACTGCCGGCGTATACTCCACACCTTCCATGATTGCATTTATGGAAGGCGTTTCAATGCATGCAGTCGATCCTTGCCTTGAAGAAAACCAAACGACTGTCGGCACAGCTGTAAACATCAAGCATGTCGCCTCGACCGATGAAGGTGAAAAGGTCTGGTGCGATGCCGAGGTAATCGAGATCGACCGCCGCCGCATCACATTCTCCGTACGTGTGTACAATAAGGACGGCAAAACAGTCGGCGAAGGCACACATGATAGATTTGTTGTAAGCACAGAAAAATTCAAATAAACCATTTAACTTTATAACGACATATGCGACGGCGGATATTTCCGTGGTCGCATGTTTCGTACTTTAAATTGGGAGGCTGAGGTATGGCAAAGGAGCTCGATATTAAGGAACTCTTAAGAAAAATTGAAACAGAGCAAACAAAAAAAATAATCGACACGATACTCCCCCACGCCACATACTACGTGGGCGGCTGCGTGAGAGATGCCATACTAAACCGCCCGATTATTGACATAGACATGGCGACCGCCGCCCCATATGAGGAGGCAAAGACAGCCTTGCAAGCGGCAAGCATTGATTTTGTCGAGGGCGGCTACGGCTCGCTTAGGATAGGCGATGTCGAGCTGACCTCCTTTCGAGAGGACGGAGAATACACAGATAACCGCCATCCCGACGAGATACACCACACTACCGACATAAAAAAAGACTGCCTTCGCAGAGATTTCACAATGGGAGCGATATACCTAAACCAAGAGGAACTTTTCGACCCATTGGACGGCATTACTGATATACAAAATGGTATTATTCGCAGTATTGGCGACCCCAAAAAGAGCTTTTCGGACGATCCACTAAGAATACTTAGAGCACTCCGCTTTGAGGCCACTCTTGGATTTGACCTCGACCCAAAAACAGAGCAAGCCATGCATCAATGTGCAAAAGGAGTTTCTACCCTGTCGGGCGAGCGAATAACAAAAGAGCTTTTTGGCCTGCTTGTAGGCGACTTTGCACTACAAGTTTTGATAGAGCGAAGCGAAGCCTTAGCCGAAATTATACCCGAAATAAAGGATGCCGCTACATGCCCTCAACACACAAAATATCACAGCTACAACGTGTGGGAGCATACAGCTCGCTCGGTCGTAGCCGCCCCAAAGGACAAAGTGTTAAGGCTCGCCCTAATGCTTCACGACTTAGGGAAACCTGCTTGCCGCACACGGGATAAAGACGGGGTAGACCACTTTGCAGGACATGCCGCATTTGGCGCAGAGATTGCAAAAAGGGTGGTAAAGCGGCTGAGTCTCCCTTCTGCAATGGGCGAGGAGATAGTGAGCCTTATCGCAATGCACAGGGCACGTTCTCCCTCCACAGCGGTAGATGCCGCACGGCTTATAAATAAACTTGGCCGTGATAGTGCAAGGCGGCTTGCAGAACTAATGGCGGCAGACGACATGGCAAAGTCGCCCCAATATATGGCACCTTGGCAGTCTGAGCACTTTGCAAAACTCTTTGACGAGGTAGAGTCCAAGGCCATTCCAACAAAGCCGCAAGAGCTCGACATAACAGGGCAGGACGTGAGCTTTGCAGGATTTAAAGGCAGAGAAATAGGAATAGCACTCTCCATTTTGCTCGAAAAGGTGTGGCAGGGTGAGCTTTTAAACCAAAGGTCGGCACTTATGGGCGAGCTTGATAAATTAGATATAACAGATAGATTAAAGGAGCACAAATGAGAATTCTCGGAATAGAGTCGTCTTGTGACGAGACAGCGGCCGCTGTTGTAAATGGCAGAGAGGTCTTATCCTCCGTCGTAAACAGTCAAATAGAAACGCATAAACTATATGGTGGAGTAGTGCCCGAGATTGCCTCGAGAGCTCATGTAGAGGCAATTAGCACGGTTGTCGACGAGGCAATGCAAAAGGCAAATGTTACATTTGCCGACTTAGACGGCATAGCGGTAACTGCCGCCCCGGGGCTAATAGGCGCACTTCTTGTTGGCGTAGGCTTTGCCAAAGGGCTTGCCCTGTCGACTGGCTTGCCAATAATACCGGTGCATCACCTTAGAGGGCACATAGCTTCCGGTTACATTGCCGACAAAGAGCTAAAACCGCCCTTTTTGGCGCTCGTGGTGTCGGGCGGTCACACTAGCCTTGTGCATGTAGAGGACTACACAAAATTTAAAACGATAGGCGCAACAAGGGACGATGCGGCAGGCGAATGTTTTGACAAGGTGGCAAGAATACTCGGCCTGCCATATCCGGGAGGTGCCGCACTTTCAGCCCTCTGCGAGGGGGGAGATGCCGCAATGTTTGAGTTTCCGTCGGCTTCGGTAAAGGACAGCCCGATGGACTTTAGCTTCTCAGGTCTCAAATCCTCCGCCATACGTTTTTTGCGCCTTACAGAAGGATACGACAAGGCAGATTTTGCCGCTTCATTTACAGGCACTTTGGTTCATGCACTGTCGAGCCGCCTTGAAGTGGCGGCAGTAGAGACAAAGGCGGAGCGCATTCTTATTGCCGGCGGTGTTGCTGCAAACAAATACCTACGAAATGCTGCAATGCAAGTGGCAGACAAAGTCGGCGCAAAACTAACCTTGCCGCCACTCTCTCTGTGTGGCGACAATGCCGCAATGATAGCGGTGCAAGGGGTATACGAAATGATGGCAGGACAGAGCGCTGACCTATCGCTCCACGCTAAGGCGACCATGTCGATAGAGGAAAATTTTCTTTAAAGTTTGTGAAGTTGCAATATAGCATGGCAGTTATCAATGGCATCTGTAAAAAACACAGACGCATAAAACCGATAAAATTGGGCTTAAGCTGTAACTTTTTATGTATTTTGTCCAACTTATTTTAATAATACAATATTACATTTAAGTTGCATTTTGGAAAAAAATAACCAAAATTTTTAAAGAAAAAATGTCAGCCATTATTTTTTTAAGGTCAAGCGATAAACAAACTTTAACGGTACTGCGTGACATAATAAGCTCATTTATAGCTTGAAATGATAGGGTTTTCCACATTATCCACAGTGTTTTCCACATTATTTATAAAAAGTATGGGGATTTTTCTCTATTGACAAGGCTTTTTTGGCAAGAAATCCACATCGACAATCTGGAATATAAATCTAAATGGTTTACATAATGTATACTTTTGCAATATCTTCCAATAAACATATTTTAATTATTTGTTTGACAAAATGCTCCCTACAATATAAAATTATAAGTGTAAGGGATAACTTACATTTTAGTTCACTATAATTTATTATAAAACAACTTGAAGCATGGAGGGCGAGTTATGAAAGGAAAGGTTTCATTAGCGGTAGTGAGAAGATTGCCACAATATTACAGATACTTAAAAGAGCTCGAGAATGCAGGCATTACAAAGTCGTCGTCGAGAGATATGGGCGAGGCCATGGGACTTACTGCTTCTCAGATTAGACAGGATTTAAACTGCTTTGGTAGTTTTGGACAGCAGGGGTACGGCTACAATGTTTCCTCCTTGATAAAGGAAATAGCCTACATTCTTGCAATAGAGGAAGATCGACCATTTATAGTGATAGGTGCAGGTCAGCTTGGTGGAGCAATTTCTGCAAGTAACAACCTCAAGGGTAGAGGCTTTAAACTTGTGGGAATATTCGACAACGACAGCAATATAGTAGGCAAGAAGATCGGAAACACCGTCGTTCGTCATATAGAAGAACTTGCCGATTTTTGCAAGGCAGAGAAGCCAAAAATGGCAGTACTCGCAGTTCCGCAGGGCTCGGCGACAGATGCTGCAAAGCTTTTGTCAAGCCTTGGCGTTCAGGCATTTTGGAACTTCTCAGGGCATATCGATGCCGTATGTGAGGGGGCTGTTTTCGAAAATATCCATCTTGAAGACAGCCTTATGACGCTAAGTTACCGCATGGAAGAATAACAAAAAAAGAGCGGCGAGAGCCGCTGAGGTGAATGTGAATAACAGCTTTAAATACAAGGCCTCCCTTGACATGGAGGCCTTTGACCTGTGGCAAATTTTACTATCCGGCCAGTGCTTTCGCTCTGCGCCCGATGGCGACTATGCCATTATAGAGGCAGGCTCTCACAGAGGGCGATTTTCGCAAGAGGGAAGTACGCTACTCTGCGAAGTCGAGAGCGACGAAGCTCTGCACAACTTTTGGCTGCCTTATTTCGACGGCGGCAGAGACTACAAGACGGCAAGGGAGCATCTATCCAAGATAGATAGCACAATGGAGGCCGCAATTAAAACAGGGCATGGCGTAAGGGTTCTTCGTCAGCCTGTATTTGAAACGCTCATAACATTTATAATATCACAGCGCAGTAGTATCCCGAGGATAAAAGGGGTCGTTAAAGCGCTGTGCGAGCGCTATGGCGAGGATATGGGAGACCATCATGCCTTCCCAACACCAGAGCGCCTTGCCTCCTTAGGGCTCGACGAGCTCGCAACGCTCAAGGCAGGCTACCGCACCCCATATCTCCATGCAGCGGCACAGTTTGCGGCAGAGGGTGGGCTCGACCTGATAGGCAAAATGCCCTACGAGGAGGCAAAAGAGCTCGTAATGGGGCTTAAAGGTGTCGGCATAAAAGTAGCCTCTTGCTTTCTTCTTTTTGCAGGCGGCTATATGGAGGCATTTCCCATTGACGTGTGGATAGAAAAAGCGATAAACAGATTTTACGCAGGCAAGCTCGACCACACGGTATTTTCCCCATATGCAGGGCTTGCTCAGCAGTATATGTTCTACTACATAAGGCATATAGACGGCGCAAAAGGGCCAGAGGAGTACATGAAAAGGATATAGAGGCGATATTTGGATCTAGACATATCCAAATATTTCGCAATAAAAAATTTACGTTACATTTAAAAAATAAGAACAAAATTCACTTGAACTTTTTGTCTTTTATTGTTATAATGTGTAGCGGATATTATTTTAGGAGGTCTTAACTTGAACAAGTTAGAAGATTTAGCGGCAGAACAAGCAGAAGTGGCGGCAGAGCACGAAGAACTAAAAGAGCATTTAGAAGACCATGAGGAGCATGGAGAGCACGAAAAATTGTTCGACCACATGCACGGGCATGTTCACGAGCTATCCCCCTCGCAAAACAAGTTTCTGGTAATGCGCAACATAGCAGTAGTTGCAGCGGCACTGCTCTTTGGTCTCTCTCTTATAGACGTGGGCATACTGCACGACCTAAGCTACACCCTTAAAGCGGTGGCATACATCATTGGTGCAGGGGCATATATGCTCGAGTATCTTATGATGACAGATGGCTTTAAAATCAAACCTCCGAAGTGGGAACTTTTCATGCCCAATGTTTTTGGTATTATGTACATTATTCTCGGAATAAGCTATATCCTTCACTAAAATCAATAGACCGCTTATGCGGCCACCAATAAAAAACAAACAGCCATTATCAATTTTGATAATGGCTGTTTTTGACCGGAGAAAAACCTAAAATGTAAAGTTCACGGAAGGAGGGGGAGCGGCGAGGGGGCACCATCAGGGTGCCCCCTGGCGTAAAATTCCCGCCCCGAGGGCGTTAAATTCAGCTTGGAGAAAACACTTTTTCTCCAAACTGAAACAGCCATTATCAATTTTGATAATGGCTGTTTTGCTTTGTGTAGAGCATCCTCATAATGCTTGCTTGACATTTTCAACCCTAAACCCTCTTGTTATATATCCTGCCTTAATACTACCAGGCTCCATGTGTGGCCTTGGGTCGTATGCACTATATCCATCAACTTCACTTACTTCAATTTGCTCAAAATGAATGGGCAGTCCGGCACTGTTGTAAAAACTTTTTCCTGTCTGCAACTGAAAATGCAGATGTGGTTCTGTTGAATTGCCGGAGTTACCACACAAAGCGATAACTTGCCCCATTGAAACCTCATCACCAACAGCAACTTTTATGCTATCCTTTTTTAAATGTGCCAATGTGCTAAACTCATTTTCGGCGTGCTGTATTACTATATAGTTACCTGCAATGTGTGAAGCTTTAGAGATAAATCTGCCGTTATCAAGTATGATACTATCTGCTGATTTATTCTCTACCTCCACTATGACCCCATCTGCCGGCGAAAGAATTTCTTGCTCGTAACAATAATAACTGCTAAGATCTTTAAAGTCGCCATCATAAGACTTGTTGTTTTTATCAAGTTTTATAAAATCATAAGCATATCTTTGCGTGGGAATATCCCAAGAATGAGAGTGCTCTTTTCTAAAACAACCGTTTACCGTAACCCAACTTCCCTTGAAAGGCAGACAATATGAAATCTCGCTTTTATAGTTATCGGCCGATGGTCTTTTGTCTTTAAATTTCGACTCGACTATAACCATTCCTATCATTTGAAGAATGGAACATTTCCAAACGGAGAAGTTGAGCCCCATATCTAAAAACACAAAGAAACCAAAAAAACAAAGTGTGCTAAAAATTTGAAAGTCACTGAAAAAAGTGCCTATCAGACCTATAATTCCAAGCCAATATAACTTGGATAAGTAATATAGAATTTTAATATCAGTCACCTCGCAAACTATAAAATTCCTTCGCCATACAATTATTTTTTAAAATTAATATACTGTCTGCATTTCGTTACACTTCCAAGTGTAATAGCTATGGAAATCGCAGTGGCAAAGACACCTGCCAAAATATTCTTTTCACGAAACATTATGACCCCAAAGAAAGCTATTAACCCAACCGCTGTTACAAAAAACAGTGCAACTAAAGATAGTAAAATATATCTTATAGGCTTAGGGATTTTATTGCTCTTTGAGCCTTCGATGGCACCCTCGATAGCCAGTTCCATAACTAATTGGATTAAAAAGTCCATTTTATCACCACTCCTAATTATAGTAACCTTTATTAAACTATAACACAGATGAAAAAATACATCAAGTGAGTTATAGCGTGTGGTGTATGCCTATGCATCCCTTCAAATCTGCTGACCAATTCTACTCGGTAGGATTAACAACACACCCCATAAACAGCGGAAGGGAATATTCGTTGTCGACTATCATAAACAAAAATGGGCGGTCTAACACTATCTCGACAGGCTCTGCAGGAGCGGCGCCGTCTGTCGCCTCTACCACCGTTACAGCCCCTGCCTTTGTGCCTGCTTCGTCTACACTTATATGGGTCTTGTGTAAAACACGGCTAATAAAAATATTGCCATTATCAGAGGTCGCCATCTTGCTAAAATCGGCAAGGGACTCGTCAGAGGCGATCTCCATACCCATATCGGCAAGTGTTTGGGCAAGCTCTACACTGTAATCAAAGGAAAATTTTGGAATGCTTGCATAGACCATGCCATTGTTGCTATTTCTAACGGCATCTATAAGTGTAGCACCATCAATGTTTGCCATAGTGTGCTTTATATCTTCGTTTGGAAGAAGTGCGACAAAGGAGTATTTGCCCTCGGCATAGGGCTTTGAAAAGCCAATACCGTAATCTGTTTCAAAGTAACTGCTCTCTGCACTATACATAAACTCGGCTGTAACCTCGCCGTTTGGGGCAAAAAAAGTATTGTCTCTAATTTGGCCTTTTTCATACAGGTCTGCCCACTGCGCATCAAAGGATAGAGCATTTATTAGATACATCACGGCCGCATCGGGTGGAGGACTGTCGAGCACCTTGTCTATCATGCCGTCTGTCTTATCCTCTACCCAGTCGTTTATTTCCTCTGTCGTGCTCTCGTCAAAGGGAGATGTGAATATCTCGGCTTTATATTGTGTCGATATATCTTGCAAGAAATCCTCGCCAAAGGAAAGGCCTTCCCTATCCCTAAGCCAAAGGGAATTTGCAAGAGAAACGCTGTATTTTTCGCCCTGTGGCAGATAGGTCTCGTAAAAATACAGATAGTCGGTAAGCTCCTGTGCAGATACCCCAAATATTTCCTCCATCTCGGTAAGCGTTTGGCCACTTGCTCCGTTTGCCGTCATGCCAAGGGCCGATATAATGGATAGCGGAGATATCATGGTATTCTCCCCTTCGTAAATTTCGCTTAAGAGCTCTGCGGAGAAGGTCGCTATTTCCTTTGTCATGTCGGCGCTTTCTCCCTTAACGATCTCTATCGGGGATAAATCGTACTTTGCTACATCTTTTGTATGCTCTATACTGCTACCGCTCACTCCGTTGCATCCTACAAGCGACAGAGAAAGCAGAGCTGCTGCTAATAATTTTTTCATGAAAATACCTCCTGTAAAATAGAGTCAAAAGCACTGCTACCGCTCATGTCAAGGTATATGTCGCCATACATGTGAGAATACCTTAAATATCCGCCCTCTGTAACAAAGAGCGACAATGGCGTACCGTTTGATGTGACGATATGCAAAAATGCGGCATTCTCGTTCGACATGGCGGCCCTATCAAGCTCTACTGCGACAAATGGGGCGCTCATTATATCGGATATAAACTGCTCTGCCGTATCACTCGAGATCTCAAGCGGTTTTTGCTCTTCCGTGCCGTGATACCAACTGTCAAACCCCATAGCGGAAATGTTATTAATTCCGATTAGATTAAGCCGATGCTCGCCATATAAGTCTTGGCCGACCTCGAGTGTTATGTCGTTTAGATTTTCGTATGTCGCAATAGATCGCCCTTCGGCATCTACCGTAATTATACGAAAATCGCTGATATAGCCATTCATGGAATAGACCTCGCCAACGATGGTAGCGGCAAACTCTTTGCTGTACACATCGCTGCCTGACCACTCGTCAATCTCCCCTGTGGCACTGCCCAAATGCTGGCCAACAAAACTGTTAATGTCGCTCTCGGACATTTCTATTCGCTCGGCCTCGGTGTAGACCCTGCCACCATAGACAATAAGGCCTATCATGTCGGCCACAACACCGTCACCCTTCGGAGTGATTTCTATCGGAGGGATGAAAATGCCATCTTCTATATTATCTGCCCCGTTCAGATCGGTATCATCAAGAGCACCGTCATTTTCACTCGGGTTGGGCGCACTGTCAATACTGTCGTCAGGCGAAGCGCCCTCTGTCGCCGGTCCGCTGTCGAGAGGGGGCGAACTGTCTGTGCCGCTATTCATGGAGGAAACTGCAAAGAAAACAGCAAATGTCGCAAAGACCGCCGCTATTAGCATTATGCCGACCCTTGGCCGTGGCTTGATAAGCTTTAAATCTTCTGCCTCAAAAATATATCTGTCCTCTATATTTGTTATACCGTCAAATATCATAAGCTCTCTCATAGTATAACTCCTTCTCTCTCAAGCTCTGCCTTTAGCCTTGCACGAAGCCTGTGCAATCTTGTGGCAAGATTTTTTGCCGAAACTCCACAGGCCGCTTCTATGTCGGAAAGGCTGTCCATATACCAATATCGCCTAACAAAAAGCACCCTGTCCGACACCTTTAATCCCCCAAGCCAGCCGTTTATTATGCTCGCTATCTCGCCTTCTTGCCTGTCGGAAGTTCCGACCATATCGGTAAGCTCGAGCATAACATCACCGCCACCTCTCTTTTGCGCACTGTTTTTTCTTAGGACATTTATAGAAATGTTGCGTGCAATACGCCCGAGATAGGCCTTTAGCATACGAGGAAAATCGGGTGGGATGTTGTCCCAAGCCTTTATATATGTATCGCTTACGACCTCCTCGCTGTCCTCTTTGCTCTTTAAAATGCCAAAGGCAATACCGTGAAGCAGTCGTCCATACTTCGTGCTAACAGCGGTAATGGCCGCCTGATCTCTCTCGTTAAAGAGCTCTATAATTCTCATATCATCCATGTTGCACCTCCCGTTTTAGGTCTTCTATCTATTAAGACAGCATTTTTCTATTAATATTACAAAAAATCCCAAGGTTTTTTCTAACTTTATTATAAATAATTTCCGCTTGTTTTTATACTATAATAACACAAAATAATGTCGAGAGGAGTGTGTTAATATGGAAAGAAGACCCGGAATTAATTATAACGACCCAAACAATGCAAAAAGAAAGAGCAATGGCAAGCCGCAAGGACCTGTCCGCTTTCCCGAAATTGCAAACAATGTCGTAGAGGAGGAGCTATATGGTTGGCCCGAAGGACGAGAATAATATTATTCCCCCAAACTTGCCACCGTCAGATCCCATTGCAACGCTTGAAAATTATAAGCAGTGCAGTATAGAAGATGCCCCTGTTCAGGTAGTCGAATGCGTAAAAAAGCTCCGAGAATTTTCCGAGGAGCATGAAATGTAATATTGTGTTTTGGTTGATGTAGCATCACTAAAACCGTTTTTTCGCAGTAATGGCTCGAAACGAAGTTTCGAGCCATTACTGCGGTAAAGGGGCACCATCAGGGTGTCCCGAGGGCGTTAAAATCAGCTTGGAGAAAACACTTTTTCTCCAAACTGAGGGCTGCCGCTTAGCGACAGCCCGAAATTTGTTAGCAGTCTTCGTGATGATGGCGAGGACGTCTCTTACCGCATCCACAAAGGCAACGCTTTAGTTTTTTGCAAATACACATAGTCATATTCCTTTACAAAATTTATTCACTGCTATAAGCATTTTACCTATTTGAACAACTTCTGCATGTCTGGTTTGTACCACCCAAAGTTCCAACATCAAGCGTAGGTAAGGCAGAGCTTGCTTGCTGTATGACAGAGCAATTCCTACATACGCCTGTATAGCCAAGGCCACCAATAACGGACTCTCCGTTTATCCCTTGCAAGGCAGATAAGCACGAACTATTGACATTTGCAAGATCATTATTTATAGGCAACCTATCGGTCGTTATAGTGTTTGCTAAACAAGTGTTTGCCGAACATGGAGGTGCGACACTTGCATTTGCTATACTATTTGTGCACATGTTACACAGTGCCCTGCACAGTAGATCGCACACTCCGTTTGTAGCGCTAAAGTTACACGAATCGGCACAGCGGCCGAGTAGCCATGTTTGTAAATTTCCGCTCGATCCGAGAAAAAATGCGGGGGCATTTGCCGAGTTTATGTCGGGCGAGAGGTAGCCGTCTATGCGGCATTTAATAACCTTCTCACTAACGACATTTCCGCTCCTGTCACAAAGTGCAAGTACACTGCGACTTCCCTTACGGTATAAAACGACATACCAAGGGGACATGCACATTGTTGTAACGAGCGTTGCGCCCGTAGCGGCCTTAACAATGCGCTTTATATAGCGCCCGTTTCGGTTAAAGCTGTAAGCCGCCTGAGAAGTGGTAATAACGAGCCGACCATTGTCGCAGTCGACCGATATTCCCGTAACGTCAAAGCAACAATCTTGCACCGCAAGCTCTATTTGCTCTACGACATTAAACGAAAGGTCAAGCCGATATATCATCTTGGGCGTGCCTCTAACATAGCCGAAGTAGCAGTTGTTTTGAATGTCGTAACAGAGATGAATAAACCTCATGCTAACCGAAAATTCTCCGGTTTTGTTTAAATCCCTATCAAGGCGTGTTATGCGACAGCACTCGGGATCTGCAAGGTATAGCCCATTTGGCCCACATGCAAGCCCTGTGCCTTGGTAATTTAAAGTTTGCGTTCTAATTAGTTGAATTGACATTTTCTCCCCTCCGACACATCCTATGCTTTTGTAGTGGCGAGTGTTACAAAATTCTTGAACTATGGAACTTTTGTGTAGAGGGCACGTCAATAGTGATATAAATGTGATTGCATTAATTTTAATAACTATTCAAACTAAAAGAAGAGTGGGAGGAAAAAGTATGAAAAAACTATCTGTATTCTTACTTGCATCTGCAATTATTTTCTCGGGGTGCTCTGCAAGTTACGACGGTATATCAAACGATTCCGTGTCGTCAGAGTCTATGCCGTCAGAGCCGATTTACAGCCAAACAGCAGGCTCGCATGATTTTGGTGGCGAAATGTCGTACGATGAGGAGTTCGACATAATGACAGAGGAGAGCAAGTCCGAAACGAACATTTTGCCCGAAGGCGAAAGTGTAGCTGCCGATGTGGAAGATTTCTCGGAAAAGCTAATATATACGGGAAGCTTGCATATAGAGGCGCTCGAGTTTGACAGTGCAATAGATGGGCTCGAGGCAAAGGTAGAGGGCACAGGCGGCTTTATAGAGAGCTCCTCCTCCTCGGGATATACATATTACGACGAGGACGACATGCCGCAAATAAGCGATCGCAGAGCCTATTACACCGTGCGAATACCGTCTGACACCTTCAAAGCATTTTTAGACGATGCATCGCAATTTGGCAATGTTACAGATAGCAGTACATCGGTAGACAACATTACAATGAACTACTACGACACAGAGGCAAGGCTTAAGTCCTACGAGGCGCAGTACGACAGACTGCTCGAACTGCTCGAAATAGCCGAGAGCTTAGAGGACATTCTTACAATAGAAAATCAGCTCTCCTACGTCCGCTACGAAATGGAGAGATTAACGACAACGCTAAAAGGATATGACCTTGATGTGGATTACAGCACGATAAATATAACGGTTCAAGAGGTAACAAAATACACACCACCCGAAAAGGAAAGCTATTTCGACCGCATAAGCGGTGCACTATCGGGCAGTTTCGAGGACTTTGGCGATTTCCTTGCTGATTTCTCGATTTGGCTAATATACGCCGCACCTTATTTTGTTGTTATAATAATAGTGATTACCGTGGGCAAAAAGGTCTGCCCGAAGTTTAAAATAAAAAAACCCTTCTCGAAGAAGAAGGGCGGCGGAGATAATGAAGATATAGTTTAATGAAGGGCATAAAGGTAAATGCAGATGCTGTGACAAATACTGCGGTAATATTTACATGGCAAAGACGGTTTGTAATATGGAACAAAAGCCCTATAAAGCTACCGGTTTATCTTTGGTCAAGTTGATATACTGCCATGACATGCAGTATCAAAACAATCTTCGGAATAGTATTGCGCAAAAAAAGGGCGGGGCGGCCGCCCCCGCCCCCCCCCCCCCCCCCCACCGAGCTATCAAACATATAAACATAGTAAAATGGACGGCGTTCACCGTCCATTTTACTATGCAAAGTTATTTAATTATCCCTTTATAACGCCTGTTTCGGCCGCCTTCTTCTCTGCTCTTGCTCTCTCACCGTGATCAAGCACACGCTTTCTCATTCTAAGCGACTTTGGAGTTACTTCAAGTAGCTCGTCGGCCGCAAGATATTCAAGGCTGTCCTCAAGGCTAAGTCTGCGGGGCGGTACAAGGCGAAGTGCATCGTCACTGCCCGAGGCTCTGATATTTGTAACATGCTTTTTCTTGCAAACATTAACTGCAACGTCCTGACCCTTTGGCGATGCGCCGACAATCATGCCTGCATAGACAGGAGTGCCTGCATCGATAAAGAGCTCGCCTCGCTCCTGTGCGTTATATAGACCGTATGTTACGGCGTCGCCCGTCTCGAAGGCTATAAGTGATCCCTGTGGACGGCGTGAAATGTCGCCCTTATATGGCTCGTAGCTGTGGAATATCGTGTTAAGCACGCCCTCGCCCTTTGTGTCTGTCAAAAACTCACTGCGGTAGCCAAAAAGGCCACGCTCGGGCACGAGCATTTCTACTCTCATACGGCTGCCGATCGGTGTCATCTTCAAAAGTTCACCCTTGCGACCGCCCATTTTTTCCATAACGCTACCGACGGCATTCTCGGGAACGTCGGCAACAATGCGCTCGATGGGCTCGCACATAACACCGTCAATCTCCTTAAAGAGCACCTTGGGAGGGCTAACTTGAAGCTCGTATCCCTCTCTGCGCATTGTCTCTATTAGGATAGAAAGATGCATCTCGCCTCGTCCTAAAACTCTAAAGCTGTCGGCAGTCTCGCCGTCCTCTACATGTAGAGAAACGTCCTTCAAAAGCTCTCTGTAAAGCCTGTCTCTAATCTGACGAGATGTAACAAACTTGCCCTCTTTGCCTGCAAATGGGCTGTTGTTAACTGCAAAGACCATTTCTACCGTAGGCTCGGAAATCTTTGTAAATGGGAGCGCCTCGGGATTTGTAACATCGCATACCGTCTTGCCTATATTTATATCATCTATACCTGCAAGGCAAACGATGTCGCCTGCTTTAGACTCCTCGACTTGCACCCTTGCAAGCCCTTCGTACTCGTATAAAGAGACAATTCTCGCCTTGCGCTCGATGCCCTCTTTAAAGTAGTCGCAAACAGCAACCTCTTGCCCTGCACGCAAAGTTCCTCTCTCGATACGACCTACGGCAATTCTACCGACATACTCGTTGTAATCGATGGAAGATACCATTATCTGTGTTGGGCCTTCCTTTAGCTCGGGTGGGTCGATGTGCTCGAGTATCTTCTTAAACAAGGGCTCGAGATTTGTGCCGGGCTCGTATGCCGAAAGGGAAGCTGTGCCCTGTCTGCCCGAGCAGTATATAACGGGGGAGTCTATTTGCTCCTCTGTTGCATCAAGGTCGAAAAGTAGCTCTAATACTTCTTCTTCGACTTCACCCGGGCGTGCATCGGGGCGGTCGATCTTGTTAACAACAAGAATTATCTTGTGCCCCATCTCGAGTGCCTTTTGCAAAACAAAACGAGTTTGTGGCATAGGGCCTTCGAATGCGTCTATAAGGAGCAGTACACCGTCTACCATGTTCAGTACACGCTCTACCTCGCCGCCAAAGTCGGCATGGCCGGGGGTGTCGACAATGTTTATCTTTGTGCCCTCGTAGTTGACCGAGGTGTTCTTTGCAAGTATCGTTATGCCTCTCTCACGCTCTAGGTCGCCAGAGTCCATAACACGCTCTTGCACCGATTGATTTTCTCTAAATACACCCGACTGCTTTAGCATTTCGTCTACAAGCGTAGTCTTTCCGTGGTCAACGTGGGCGATGATAGCGATGTTTCTTAGGTTTTCTCTTAACAAAATTTATGCCTCCGATTTTTTCTCTATTATAATATGTTCTACTAATTTTATTTGTCGTTTGTTAGTCCTGCCTTGTCAAGTGCGAAGAATATTAGCGATAGACCCATTCCGACAACTGCCGATAGCGCCATGCCTGCAAGTCTTATGTTGCCTACATTAATTGCAATGCCCGATAGTCCCACTACAAGTATAACCGATGTTAAGGCAAGATTTCTCGATTTGCCAAAATCTACTTGCTGGTCTACAAGAATGCGAAGCCCCGATGTGCCTATCATGCCGTAGAGCAGAATTGATATGCCGCCAATAACAGCGCCGGGAATTGTGTTGATAAGA
Organism: uncultured Oscillospiraceae bacterium; assembly: GCA_964369475.1. GTDB lineage: Bacteria > Bacillota > Clostridia > Oscillospirales > Feifaniaceae > CAYJFK01. Next base: position 51,998 of record CAYJFK010000009.1, read on the forward strand.
GCGGCAAGAGGGCCGATAAAGGAAAGCACGATGGAAAATACCGCAGCACCGCCCATTACCCAAACGCTGTAAACGCCCGTTACCGCCATAACGCCGATGTTCTCGCCGTATGTAGTTGTAGGAACAGCACCGAGCATACCCGAGAGCGCCGACGAAAAGTTGTCTGCAAATATTGTGCGGTGAAGACCCGGATCTTCGATTAGGTCTGTGCCGACAATCTTGCTCGTTACTACCTGATGGCCGATGTGCTCCGATAGGATAACGAGAAGGGCAGGCATCATAACTATAATTGCGTCCATTTCAAAAATAGGGGTTTGGAAGTTGGGAATTACAAATAGGTCAACCCCACTCATTGCAGCACCTAAGGATTCGAATGTTACAAGACCTGTAAGTAGCGCCGAAACATATCCGCAAACGACAGCAATAAGTATCGGGATTACAGATAAAAAGCCTTTAAACAAAACCTGTCCGAATACCGCAACACCGAGCGTTATAAGAAATACTATTACATTTTTGCCGTCGATCTGCTCTACATTTATAAGCCCTGCCGTACTTGCAGCAGTGCCTGCAAGCTCGAGCCCGATTAGAGCAACAACAGGCCCCATAGCAGCAGGAGGTAGGACAACATCTATCCACTTTGTTCCAAATTTGTATATAATGCCTGCAACTATACAGCCAACAAGACCTACAACAACAAATCCGCCCTGTGCCGCTCTAAAGCCGCCCGAATGGTTTGCTATAAGATATAATGTAGGTGCAAGAAAGGCAAAGGAAGAACCGAGATAAGCAGGCGACTTTGCCTTTGTTATCAAGATAAAAAGCAGTGTTCCAACGCCATTCATAAATAAAACGATAGATGCGTTTATTCCAAAGAGAATAGGAACAAGCACCGATGCGCCAAACATGGCAAACATGTGTTGAAGACTTAGCGGTATAAACTGCCCGAGAGGCGGTTTTTCTCTAATACCTATGATTTTACGACTATTCATTGTTTTCCCCCAATTCTTTTGTGCGGATTTTACCTGTTTTTGCAAAATCCAACCTATTATATCAAATATCTGTCTATGTTACAACATGTTTTTTGTAGTTTTAATGAATTTGAGAGGAAATATTAGTTATTTGTGTTAAAACGACATATAAAGTGGCACACATTAATAAAATCTTGGCGATTTATTTAAACTAAATGGCAAATTAAGCCTATAAACGCTATGTAAAGCCATTTGCGCCGCCTGCCAAAATGAGTGTTAGTCGGTTTACTCCAAGCTGAAGGCGACCTGACACATGTCAGATCGCCTCAGACTGGAGAAAAACTCAAGCCCATTCGGAAGGAGGGGGAGCGGCGAGGGGGCACCATCAGGGTGCCCTC
>CAYJFK010000010.1:0-49141 GCA_964369475.1 uncultured Oscillospiraceae bacterium
AAGCTGAGAAATCAGCTAAAGCTGATTTTAACGCCCTCGGGGCGGGAATTTAACGCCAGAGGGCACCCTGATGGTGCCCCCTCGCCGCTCCCCCTCCTTCCGAAGGGGCTTGACTTAGGGTTTTTCTCCAGTCTGAAATCCCCTTGCCTAATGGCAAGGGGATTTTTTTGTAAACTGATCCACGTCCCTACCATCTCCGCTACAAAACCTTTGCATAAACGCAAGTGTAACAACTTTTTGTGTATGCACTTACTATACAAAAAAAGACTCGCCACTTAGCTAAGCATTACATACCACAGTGACAAATTCATATTTGCAAGCATTTATTATATACTAACGTAAAACGTACACTAAATATGCTTGATTGAATCAATAATGAGTGTTATACTAAATCAGAACAGCACCTTGGCGGTATGGAAGATCTATTTAAAAACTCGGTTTCGTCTGTTTTAGCAGTGGTACAGTAACTATTTTGCAAAATGCAGACGAGATTGTATTCCCTTCGCCTTAGGTCGTTGTAACTGTTTAAATAAGGAGAATAAAATGAAGTACAATTTTTCAGAACGCTCAAAAAATGTCGCACTCTCTCCTATTCGTGTAATTGCTGCGAAAGGTGTCGGCAACCCTGATTTCATGAACTTGTCTTTGGGCAACCCTGCAAGTGAAGCAATTCCTGTCGAAAAGCTTGCAATGCAATGCGAAAAGATCTTTAGAGATCAAGCTATTTATACGCTGCAATATGGCCCAACACCCGGTTTCCCAAAGCTAAGAGAGCTTGTATTCGAGCGCTTAGAGAAGGTAAAGGGCATTAAAAGAGAAGGAAACGATCTGCTTATCGTTGCCGGCTCTCAACAAGGTCTCGACATTATGCCCAGAACATTTTGTAACGAAGGCGATGCTATACTCTGCGACGAATTTACATTTGCAGGCGCTCTAAGCTGTATGAGAAGTATGAATGCTCTGCCGGTCGGCGTAAAGATGGACGAGTTTGGCATGTGCGCAAAATCTCTTGAAGAGGCTATAATTGCCAACCCCAACGCAAAGTACATTTATCTAATACCCAATTTCCAAAACCCTACCGGTATCACTATGCCTCTTTCACGCAGAAAAGAGATATACGAAGTTGCCAAAAAGTATAACATGCCTATATACGAAGACGATCCATACGGCGAGCTTTTATTCCGTGGAGAGGCAGAGCCGACAATCAAGAGCTTTGACACAGAAGACTTGGTAGTTTACGCAGGCTCGTTCTCCAAGACCCTATCAGCAGGGCTTAGAGTCGGCTTCTTGCTTGCCGGAACAGAAGTTATGACAAAGCTTACCGCCGCTAAGGGCGCAATGGATACTCAAACTCCTGTACTTAATCAGGCAATAGTCGCAAACTTTATGGAGGAGTTTGACTACGATGCACATATCGCTGAAACAAGAGAAATATACAAAAAAAGATGTGCAGTGCTCTTAGAAGCTCTCGACCGTGAGCTCCCCGAGGTCGTAACACGCACAAATCCATCAGGCGGCATGTTTGCTTGGATTACATTTCCTGACAGCGTAGACACAGTAAAAATGCAAGAGGAGCTACTTGAAGCAAATGTAGGCATTGTCCCTTCAAGTGCTTTTGCGGCAGAGCCTGAGAAGAATTCAGGCAAGTCCTTTAGGCTAAATTATTCAGCCCCAAGTTTAGACGATATCAAAGAAGGCGTTAGAAGGCTTGGAGTTATAGCTAAAAAATATTGCTAATTTCTTTATTTTCATAGTAAGCGTTATTTAATATACTGTCTTTAAAAGGGGCTGTCACAAATGGTTTAAACCATTTGTGACAGCCCCAATCGTTATTTTAATAAGTGATTTCTATCTGTCTTAACGCAGTTATTCTTCGTCGTCGTGCGCTTCGACAAATCTCATGATAATAGTTGCTACCTCTGCTCTTGTTGCAGAACCGACAGGGTCAAGCAGGCCGCCGCCTTTGCCGTTTATAAGGGCACTTCCTGTTGCCCACTTCATTGCCTCTGTCGCCCAGGCTGAAACTTCATCGCTGTCTATAAACTGATCAAGCTCAGCTCTGTTTGATATGTCGTAGCCCTTGTATGTGGCATAGCGGAACATAATAGCCGCCATCTGCTCACGTGTTACGCTGTCGTTCGGCGCAAACTGTACATCGCTGTACCCGTTTACAATACCGTTCGAGGACGCCCATTTAACAGCATCTTCGTACCACGCACCATCTTCAACATCTGCAAATGTTACACTTGCAGAGGCACTTGGTGTACCTTCTATCCTGTGAAGAATTGTTACAAACATGGCACGTGTAAGCTCGGTGTTTGGTGCAAATAGTGTATCGCTTACACCATTCATAAGCTCGTTATCAAACATGTACTTTACAGCATCGTAGAACCAGTCTGTCGACCTAATGTCTGTAAATGACATTGACGGAGCTGTTGGCGTTGTGGGAGATGTGGCAGTATCTTCCCTATCAGGGCGATCTGCGTTAACTGTGTTTTCAGAAATGTTAACGATGTATGTTTCACTCTCCGAACCGTCTGTTACTGTAAAGCTTATCTTGCTTGGATTTGCTTTAATATCGGCCTGACCCGAGTAAATGTTGCTATCGGTCGAAGTGTCCGCCGTTGCACCGCTATTTATAGTGATAGTCGCTGTTGTGCTCTTGGCGGTAACAGACATGTTATAAAGTCCTGTAACAAGGTCGTTTACCTCGATATTCGCCTCGTTGTTTGAATCAAAGTCTGCAAGCGATAGTGGGAAGCTGTCTATCGTTATGCTTGCAAGCTCGGCACTCTTTGTTGTGCTTACAGTTCCAAAGGATAGCAGAACATTTGCGCCCTCTTGCGTAAAGGCGATCGTCTTAGGTAGGCTTTCTTCTGCGCCAAGCGATACAAGGCCGTTTGTGCCTGTGCCGCTGTAAAGCTGTACCGTTTCGAGGATATTGCCATCTCCGTCTACAAGCTGTGCCAACATGTTACCATGTGTGATCGGTTGTAGCGTGTTGTTTGTTAGTGTAGCATCGACATTGGTAACGCCGCCTTCGTTTCTTATAACCATATCTGTCGAAACCTGCTCACCCTTTTGCTCTGCAAGGCTTAGCACCTTAACAGATGCATAGTTGTCGTCTAAGTAGTACTCGTTTTGCTCGTACTTGCCGCCGACCGAGTCTGTCGCCTCGACCCACGCCTTGACGTATAGATCTATGCCGCCATCGGGGATTTCGCCTGTATGTGTTGGGTTAAGTGCGAGAAGGTCGGCAACATCTACCGTGATTGCACTACTATATACGCCGTTGTCAATTAGTGTGAGTTCATCGCCCGATACCGTTACGGTGTTTCCGATCGTTAAGCTGTTGCCGTCCTCGTCCTCTTCAAGGTAGTTGGAGGTTGAGAATACTGCAACCTTGACCGTCTTGCCGCTATCTTCAAGCGGAATGTTTAGACCGTTGTATAGCGAGAAGCGAACCTCACGCATACCGTCGCCTGCACTTGAAACTTCCGCATTCGATATACCAACGTCTGGGTACTCGAGGTGTAAGACGCCCATTGCTGTGGCCGTTTCTGCGTTGTCGTATGTTGCTGTTACAACGTAAGGAATATTTCTAACAGGGTCGCCTACAGGCATATCTGTGTAGATCGTGTACTGCTCGCCGGGCTCTATTTCAAGCCCTGTTTGAGATACGCCGCCCACATCTACGCTTAGCCCTGTCATCTTGTCCTTACCTGTGTTTGTTACAGTTATGCCTACCTGCACATCGTCACTCGGGCGTACTGCCTCGAAATCTACCGAAGCGCCCTCTATCCTCACGGTATTTGTAAATGCCTGTGTCGCTGTGTAGAGGTTTGTCTGTGTAACAAGTGTCGGTATGTCGACAGATACATCTATCGGATTGCCGTCTGCGTCTGTCGTGTTTAGCGTTGCGGGTTGTGGTGCTATTGTAGCGCCTGTGTAGTCTGTGCCTAAAATCATTGCCTTGTACTCTGTGCCGCTCGTCTTGTAGTAGTCAAAGTGGCTTGCAGTAACGCCTGTCGGCATGCTTGCTATCTCGGCAACGCCCGATAGGCCTAATTTGCCGTTATCATCTGTTATAAACTTAACTGCATTTATAACAGAATCGTTGGCCGTTTCGGTGTTCTCATCGCCTGCTATGGCAACCGTATCTTCCCACGCAAAGGCGATATCTGTTATGTCGCCTGCATTTTTCGAGAAGCGGAAGTTTGTGCCGACAGACGACTCAGACGTTGCGCCGATGTCGCTTAGAGCTGCAGGAACTGTCGTGTTGATAGCCCCATCTTTGTCCATGGCGATAAGCCTTATGTCGGAGACCTCTGTATACTGAGGGTTATCCCCACCGCTCGAAATCTCCTCGACACTGTGCCACGCAAGTACAAAGTGCTCTGTGCCGCCAATGTCTGCCGTTGTAAGCTGAACATTTTCTTCAAAGTTATTGTCTGTCGTTAGATTTACAGTCTGCACCGAGGCAAACTCGTCTGCGACCACATTTGTTGTATCGACAAGTGTCGCCACGACTTCACGGTCACTCAGTGTCGCTTCGTCAAAGTCTGTGTCGAGGACGTAGGATACCATTGCGGTATCGTCTATCATGTCGACAGTGACAGACTTAACATTGCCGTTCGAGCCGTCGTATAGCGTACTTGGGTCTTGCAATAACGGTAGACCGCTTGCTTTGTCAATAATGTTGTAGACAATATTGTCCTTTGCATCGTAATTTGTCGGGCTGCCGCTAAGGTCGCTCGAAGCAACTTCACGCCACGCTACAAATGTGTAATTGTCACCAACAGCAACAACAGGTGCCATGTCGGCAGTGTCGTTGTTCGATAGTCGTACATCGTTTTTCACGCCGCCATCGTTAATCGAGACATACACTTCCGACATAAATGTCTGTTGCATTACTTCCTCGTCGGTCATGGCTGTAGAGTGCGGTATGTCAAGGCTGTCCTTCTGGCGGACGTATGCAACTGCATAGTAGTCCTCTGTGCCGTCAAGAGCTATCTGCGAGTCGCCGTATCCAATGCGGCCGCTTGCAGGGTTAGCGTCGTTTACCTTAGTGCCTTCTGCGGGCGCACTGTCACCAAGCGTTGTAACAAATACTTCGGTATCCTCTATATCGGCACTGCCGTTATCGTCGAGGTATGCCATTATCTTGCCGTCAGACGAGATTATCGGTGCGGCATATGGATAAATGTTGTTCCAGTCGGCAGAGAGCGAACTTGCAGGCGCCATATAGAGCATGTTGTTAAGGCTGTAACTCCTCGGCTCTATGTCAAGATATGCGCGGCTCTCTGTCATTGCGCCGTAATTTATCAGCGTAACCTCAGCGCCGCCTATATTGACAAGGTCTACGGGGTTGCCGTTAACCCTGTCGTTACGTGCCCAAATCTCGCTAATAGCGTCGTATTCGTTCCATACCCACGGTTCAAGTTGGAAGGAGGCCGAGGCAAGCTCTTTTTTGTATTCTATAAAGAGGAACTTAAACTCAAAACGTATGCCAACTCTGCCGCCAAGTGTCAATGTCTGTGCATTTAGCACTTCGTTGTAGGCAAGGTCTGTTACATTATCCTTACCGATGACCTCGGGGATTAAATAATTGTTCTCAAATCCCGACTCGTCGACATACGGACGATTTAACCATCTAAAGCCTGCAGTTAGCTCTACCCTACCAAACACGCCGATCTTTGCCGCAACGACAGAAAGGTCAAATCCGAGGCCTGCAAAAACTTCAAAGTACATGCCAACACGAAGCTCTGTTAAAATGTCCACTCCACGCTCAGCTTCGGGAAGAATATACTCATCTATTCCGGGGCCTACTTGGATTAGCTCGCGCCTGTCGTAGTAGCTGCCCTGCTGGAAGTCGACCGCAAGGCCGACCGTGCCTGCAAGCTCCATCGTCATTGTTACGGGAACCGGGCCTATTAGGGTGTTGTGCGAGTAGCGGTAGCCTATAACCATGTCGGTATTAAATCCACCGCTAATTATGTAGAAGTCCCAGCTGTCTGTCTCGGGGATATAGCGGAACTCCGCCTCGATGTAGCCGCCGAGTGACGGGGGCACAAATATCATCCTGCCGCCCGACGAAGATGGCTGCTTTAGCTTATCAAGGTCTTGATTTAGCTTATCGGCACTACTGCCCGATGCCAAGGACTGCTTATCCATAACGGTAGGCATTGTCTTTGTCTTTGCCTGTGTACCGTCTAAAATGTTTAGCTGAACATTGTGCTCAACCTCGCCTGTCGATATAGGGGTCGAGCCTATCGATAGCATAGCCGTGTATACAAGTGGGTCAGCAGTCGGGGCAAAGAGTACTTCCATCGGTGAACCCGAGCGCCACGAGAGCAGTCCCGTTAACGCCTCAAGTCCGCCTGTCAGCAGTTCGAGTCCGTCTGCATCAGGCACTTCCGAGTCGCCACTTATTCTAAGGTCGGACAGCGTGTCAAGCGTAGGTTGCAAATCCTGATCCTCTTGAACCTTTACAACGTCAAGCAGATTTATAACACGCTGAGGGATGACAAAGCTCTCGTATACAAGACCCTCGGTCTCGCTTGTCACTACCTTAATGCCCGAATACTCCTTTGGATCAAGGCTTAGATTGTCCATCTGTGCACGGTCAAGTTTTACAGTAGACCATGTGCGGTACATGTCGGAGAACTCGTGTATTCTCGTCTCGGTCTCTTGATTTATAAATGTCTTGCCATATGCGTCTTGAAGAACAAAGGCATCCTCGGCAAAATCTGTTTCGCTACTTCCCCACCAGTAATAGTCGGAGTTTAGGTAGGTAACAGGGTAGTTTTCTGATGGGCCAAAGTTGTATACGGTATCGCCCACAGGTAGCTGAATTTCGTTGTCCTCGTAGCCCTCGACCTCGTAGCCCACCGTCTGGTAGGAGAGGAAAGGCTTATCGTCTACAGCCGCCTTTTTTGTGTAGACAATGCCGTCGCCAAGGTGCTTGACCTCGTCGACACTTAGCCCTGCATCTTGATAGATAACAACAGGATACTCGCCGGCTATAACAGCCTCAAAGATATACTCTATCTCATCGTCGTGGGTGATAGGGTCGTTAACAGGATCGTCTGTAAACTGCGTTATGTCCATTAGGAGTCTTATACCGCCTTTATTGTCGGTCGTAAGATTAAGCTTCTCGTCCTTGTCTCCGTCATATCGAATGCCACCAATAATAAACTGTGCATTCTCTGCATACTCGCCGTTTACGTATACACCGCCCATTATAGTGACAGGTTGAGCATTGTGAGGAGCACCGTTCTCGTTTTTAAAATAAATCTCGGTGTAGGCAGACTTTCTCAGCTCTGTGTTGTTAACAGGGTATGTAAAGTTGTAAACACCGTTTTCTTCCGATGTTCTAAGGTCTTCATTATATATCGTGCCAAAGTACTTAAAATCAGCGTCATACGTGTCAAGATTAATGTCAGAAGCAATACCGCTCGGCTCGTATACCGCAATCTCGCCCTCGCTGTTCGACTTGCCCGTCTTAACAACGCCATCACCGTTTGTGTAGGTGTAGTTGACAACATAGTTCGGATACGCATCTATCAAATAGAGCTTATCCTTTAGCGTTTCAACCTGAACTGCAAGCTCTGCCTCGTCGCCTGTGTAGTTATGGGTTGCCGTTATTATCGTAGTGCCGTCTTTTTCTCCGTTGATTTCAAACTCGGATGTAGGCGCAAATGTGCCGTATTCAAGCTCGTTTAGGTCGTAATAAGCGCCGTTTAAGCCAAAGAACAGCCCTACAATAGTGTTATCCTCAACGGCCCACTTTATCTGGTCTTCTATCATGTCAAAGTCATACCCCTCGTTGTCGAGGTATATAGTTTCGTTTAGATGGATTTGACCGCCAAGCGCAAGAAGGGCATTTTGCGCCACCTCATCATTTGCGGCATTTTCTACTATCTGCTCAATCATCTGAATGTTGCTAAGAACAACAGCGCTACTATAACCCATGTCCGACACTATTTTCATCATGTCGTCATCATAGACATAGAAGATAAAGGAGTCAGACGCAATGTCAGCGTCACTGCCGTTTTTGGCCTTTAAGGTAGCCGTGTAAGCGTCACGATAGTTCAGATTGGCAGGGTCGCTTCCCCTATCTACTAAAGCAATGTCAATCGTAACGCTACCCGAGCTCTCTGTAGGCGCTACATTGTCGAGATAGACAGTAGTGCCGCCCTTTGTAACCTTCAGCTCAAACTGACTGTCAGCGCTGTGGTGCCAGTTTTCGATGTTCCACGAAATATCGAATGTGCCCTCGTTGTCCAAAATATAAAACTCGTTAGACACATTTTCAAGGTTAACAACAACAGACGGTGGCACAATCTCGATGGTGTAGTTTATAGCATTGATACCGCCACCTGCAAGAAGTGCCGAGTCGGTCGTTATAGTCGCTGTGTAGTCGCCAACAGGAAGCGCATTTAGCGTATCGCCCGAAATTTTAAAGCTCGCGCGATTGTCTCCACTGCCCTTGTAGTTTGTTATTGTCTCGGTATAAAGCTCGTTTGCGCCGTCCATTATTTTAAGGGTATAGTTAACAGGCGTTGACGCATCGAGCGTTTCGTTTAGGTTTGATGCAAAGAATAGCGAAAACTCCTTGCCGACAGTGCTGATAATCTCGCTACTGCCAGCCACTGCAAAATATGCACGCTCGCCAAGGTCTACCGTTATCTCAGGTGATGTCCACGTTGCGGCAGTGGCAAGACCTGCGTTGTTTGCGGTAACTGTAAATGTCGCCGCACCGTTGCCTGTTGGAGTTATCTTTACCTTTGGCGGCTCAGTCGAAGTGCTTTCTTCAAACTTTACAGTGAATATGCTCTCGTTCGACGAAGTTACAGTTATGTCATTGGGGAAGGAAAACGCATCAGCGTCCGCCATTATGTCGACAGTTATTACGTTCCCTACTTCGTCTTCATCAATCTTATTGTCGGCAAGCGCATGGCCTGTTGCCCCCATCGCAGTGGCGATGTAAGTAAGATCGGCATCCTCTATAAAACTTGGAGGCGCTTGGCTTATAGCGCTCGTCTTGCCCATAACAACATCTGTAAAGCGGCTTGGTGTATCGTTTGAAAGAAATAGCTCAACCATAATGGGATTTTCGGCCGACACCATGTCTATCGGAATATCGGCATATAGCTTGCTGTAATCGGTCGTGCCCCCGGCATCCTTCTTGTAGAAAAGGCGAACAAATGTGCTCGACAGATCATCCTCAAGCCCCCAAACCTTAGCTGCAAGCTGCGAGCTGTAAGAGGTAGTTCCTGGGTTGTCGACGGTGCTCTGTATGTGCGTGGGGTCGTCTGCCTCAATTTCTGCGCCTGTTGTAGGCGTTGTGCCGATTAGAAGCTGCAAATCCTCGTTGTCCGACAATGTAACTTCAAGCTGGAACCTGTCCTTTAGCTCTCCCTCAACCGTCATATCTGCGGTAGTAATAAATATATCGGCCGCATTTGGAACGGCGTTAGACTTGCGGATAACATTTATGTAGGGAACTTCTGTGAAGGACTCGCTTGAGTCGTCGGTGTACACCGTTTCTCTTACGCTAACGATGTCATTACCAAAAACGTCCTCAATAGTACCACCGGAAATGTTGAGTTCACCGAAAAAGCCCGGTGAATCTTCTGTAACTGTGTAGGTAAATGCCAACCTATTTGCAGTTGTAGAGTCCGTACCGGCATAACTGAGACTTCCGTTATATACGCTGCCATCCACATTATCATTCTTTACGGTAATAGCCCCACCGGTGTATTTAACAGGTTCGGAGAAAGTAAGTATGACGGGGACCTTTTCACCGATGTTGTAAAGACCGTCCGCACCTTCGATACCTTTTCTGATAATTTCCACATGCTCAAGCGTGGGTGCTTCGCTGTCGGTTAAAGTCATAACGACGCTACCGTTATTGCCAAGACCCCACTGGTTGTGTTTATCAGCTGTGATAAATACATTAGCCCAACTATATCCACCATTTCTATAATATAACTCTGTTGCATTTTTTATTGCAGTAACCTTTAACCCGGCAGATATAACATTACTACGTATAGATGAATCTGTTATATCAATATCGTATGTACCTTCATGCGTTAAATAAGATGTTGGATTTGCTCCACCCATCCCTTCGCTAACCGTTCCATCATCTTGTATTCGATTGATATAAGTATAATCATAGGTAAGTGTATCCTCAAATGCAAAAAACCCGTCTGATACATCCTTATCAGTGATAGCATTAAACCATACTAACTCAGTATAACTAGTTAAAGCATTCACTTCGTCCAGTGAATCAAACTCCGAAGTAGAATAGGTCTTCTCAGGCACATCTACATAGCCACGCTTTTGACTGTAAAGCTCGGCTCCGGAACTGCCGCCAATGTTGATATACATTTCAAGACCGTTATGAACTTTGAAAAGACCATTAAGAGTTTCTTTTTTATCAGCATCGTAATACGTGTTGGAAGTATTACCAATATTTTCATTTGTAAATCGCATAACACGGTCATGAGTATCTCCATCCGGCTGATTCCAATAGCGTGTAATTAAAGATGGATTGCTACTGCTATACCCATGCTCTTGCACTTCAAGCTCTGAAAAAATACCATTTTGCAGCCACTTTTTTGCTGTATCGGTAAATGTATCTGTTACAGATGCAATATTGTTATCCGGTCTTGTAAACTCCAGTTTAAAATCAGCTTTATCATTGCTGTTGTACACACCGCCAAAATCGTAATATCTTTCCAGATTCAAGGGTGCGGTGGGATTGGGGACACTTGCACCGGTAACATCGAAAATATGCGCAAAAAACACCTTGTAGCCCGACCACAGATCGGTCTGGAGGTTCTGGAAATTTGCGTTTACTTGGAAGGTAAAATCTCTTTCTCCGTATCCGAGATTGTCAGCGGTTATACTGTATGATGATGCGCCTGAGAACCCGGAATATTCGCCGGTGCCACCATATGCAACATTCCCTGATTTTGCTGTACCGTCTGTACTCAAAACCTTAAAGTAGACCGTTTGGCCGGGGTTTGCACCGCTCAGCACAATGGTTTTGGTAATATGTCCACTACCGTCAGAGGGAGCGGCGGTCATCCACTCAAGCGTCGCCCCGTGATTAACACTACCAAGCCCCGCCGTATCCACATTGGCAGCATCTGCGCTGCTGTACATCGAAAACCTGCCCTCGGCTATGGCGCTCTCTAAATCGGCAAGCACATCGAGTTGCTCGCCTGTCCAGACCTGTTCCGAGTAGTAGGTCTCGTATATTCGCATTGCCTCTCTCTCGATTTCGAGCATTAGCTTTAGATCGGAAAGAACAAGGTCGTACCCCTCGACGTCGATGACCTTTGTAAGGTCGGTCGCAGGGTCTTCGAGCATCTCCTCGACCTCTGCGAGCGTCATTAGCTCGCCGCCCACGTTTAGCTCCGCTTCAACGTCCATGCTCCCGTCTTCGTTAAGAAAACCGAGCTCGTTTAGCCTTGCTATGTACTGTGCGGCATCACTGCCGTACATTTCCTCGAGTTCCTCGAGTAGTAGAGTGTTCTCTGCGGTGGTGTTTTCGGCAAGATCCATAAATGATGCAAATGCCGCTATCGGCAGGACTTGAATCATCATAACTAAGGCCAAAATAACCCCTATAATGCGCCTTGATTTCAGTTTCATCCCTTTTTCCCTCCATTTTTTATTTTTCAGAGTTTTAACTTATATTATACATTATAGTAAAAATTAATTTTTTTTACAATAGAAATGCAGAAAACTGTCATAATTGACAGCTTTCAGTTATAAACAATACCAAAAGTTAATTTTGCGCCCTCAATGCATAAAATAAAAAGCGAGAGAGCACTTTGTCAGCACCCTCTCGCTATTTTCTCGCCTATCTCTAAGCTTAAATTTAATTGTATTTCATGCAGGACGACCAAAAAAGCATCAAACGGTTCATTATATCTATCCGCATTACTTGCCATCTAAAACCGCTGTAACTATCGATACAAAAAAGACTTTCCAATAACTATCAAGCTAAATCTTGCACCATTCTTTAAAATACTGCTCTTTTGTATATGGAGCTTTAAAGTTTGCCTTGACATGCTTTGCCTTTTTAGCATCATCGTATAATAGGTCGATAACAGAGCAAACCATTGCTTTAGCAGAGCTTATATAAGCAAGCTCTTTGTTTGCAATTTCAAAATTGTCCCCATGCAGAACTCCGCCTGCACCACCGATCATCATATGCACAGACGGAATAATGTTAGAAACATCACCTGCATCGCTCGATACACCGTCGCCATCTCTAACGGCATTTTGATCGCCGAAAACATATCTCAAGTTGTCGTAGCAGACATCCTTTAGCTCCTCGCTTTCAAATGGAGCCATGCAAATTGGCATATTAATTATCTCGCAGGTCGCACCTATCGCCATAGCGCCACCCATAAGGGCATTATCGACCTTTTTTGCGGCATCTACAATGCCCTCGTTGTTGCTTCCACGAACATATGTCTCAATTCTAACATCGTCCGGCACTACATTTACAAGATCTCCGCCCTTTGTAATGATAGGATGAACTCTAATATTGTCCTCATCCTTAAATGTCTCTCTTTGCGCATTTATACCCATAAGTCCGAGCTGTGCGGCATTAAGAGCATTAATACCCTCGTGAGGTCTTGCCGCATGAGAGGCCTTTCCCGTATACTTTATCATTTTGCTTACAACACCCAAAGCGCCGTTCATGCCGCCGCAAGTTGCCTTTGGCGCAGTATTGCCGCTATTTTCAGTACAGCTTGTATGTTGCATTATCATCATGTCTATATCGTCAAACTCGCCACGATATATAAATTCTGCCTTTCCCTCGGGGAGCTTTAAAATGCCGTCATCAATCAAGCTTTTACGATATGCAAGCTCTACACCTTCTTCGGCCGGAACATGCATTAATACAACATCACCGTCAAGATGTTTCATAATGTCGGTTTTAGCAAGAGCGACAGCAACGCCAACAACACTTGCCGACTGCACATTGTGTCCACAGCAGTGCGCCGCCCCTGTTATCGGGTCTGCCCTTTTGTGCTTTGGCACCGTTACAGCATCGAGCTCGCCCATAACAGAAACTCTAATGTCGGATTTTCTGCCTTTAATCTCCGTAATAATTCCCGTTATTGCAACTCCATCTCTGTAAGTAAGAGAGAGGCTACTTAAAGCATCTTTAACCTTTTTGGCCGTTTTAAACTCCTTAAAACCGAGTTCAGGCTCGTCTGCAATTGCCTCGCCGAGCGAGATAATCATCTCCTTATTTTCATCGATCGCACTGCAAGCAAGCGCTTTTAATTCATTGGCTGTCATATAGGTCTCCGTTCTTTTTTTATTTTTTACTGCATTGCATATAGTTTATCACTTTGACATGATAAGGTCAATCTTCTTTAACTAAAAGGAGTGTTAAAACTTGACTTTTTTTACAAAAAGTTGTACAGTTAATTATAATTTAAATTTAGATTGGGGATAAAATATGCTTATAGAAAACAAGATAAAAGAGCTTGGATTTGATTTACCTGTGCTTGCACCGCCTCTTGCGTCCTATCTACCATCGTCGAGGATTGGTAACACTCTTTATGTATCGGGACAAGGGCCTTTTGTTAAGGGTGTACCCATGTATACGGGTAAGGTCGGCGACACGAGGACCTTTGAGGACGCTCAAGAGGCGGCAAAGCTCTGTGTTATGAATGTGCTTTCTGTCGTTAAAGGAGCAATAGGCGACCTTGATAAGGTAAAGCAAGTTGCAAACCTAATGGGCTTTGTTGCAAGCACAACAGAGTTTCACTCCCAGCACATGGTAATTAATGCCGCTTCAGAGCTGCTTTTTGACATCTTCGGAGAAGCGGGAAGGCATTCAAGAACGGCTTTGGGAACAAATCAGCTGCCACTTGACATCACTGTTGAAATTGCCGCAGTATTTGAAATAGAGGATTAAGGTGACTATATGAAAAATTTATATGTCAACACACCTCTTGTAAGGATAAATAATCTGTCGAGCACAGATAAAAATATTTACTTTAAAATGGATGCATTTCAACCATCGGGATCTTTTAAGCTCCGTGGTATGCAGTATGCCTGCCTTGATGCAGTGGAAAATGGAGCAAAAAAGCTCCTTTCTTCATCAGGTGGAAATGCAGGACTTGCGGTGGCATATGTCGGGCAAAAGCAAAACATTCCAACAACTGTCGTGCTTCCTACATCAACACCGCAAAGCACAATAGAGAAGTTAGAGAGCTATAATGCCACTGTAATTGTAGAGGGAGCGGCATGGGACGATGCGCATCAGCACTGCCTTAGTATGTGCCAAAATGACGATACATTTGCCTACATCCCTCCCTTTGATTTGCCAAAACTTTGGGAGGGTCACGGCACTATTGTAGATGAGCTAAAAGCAGAGCTCGATACGAAACCCGACCTTATTATTGTCTCTGTCGGCGGCGGCGGACTTATGAATGGGATAGTAGAAGGGCTTATTAGAAACGGATGGGAAGATGTACACATTCTTGCCGTCGAGACCCATGGAGCCGATTCGCTTTATCAGGCTGTTGAGGCCGGCAAGCTTATAACATTAGATGATATAACCTCTGTGGCAAAAAGCCTTGGCGCGAAGCAAGTTGCCACTAAGACTTTGGAAAATGCTAAGCAGTTTAACATTACACCTTACCGTGTTACCGACGAGAGGGCAGTGGCCGCTTGCATAACTCTTGCAAATGAAAACCGCATTCTTGTAGAGCCTGCCTGCGGCGCAGCACTTAGTGTGGTATATGATAATTTGGATATACTTAAGCCTTATAAGAGCATTGTTGTCGAAGTTTGCGGAGGATCTTCCGTCAATCTTGATATTTTGGCACAGTGGAAAAGTCAGTACAATTTATAATAATGTCACTTGTAAAAAAGTATTTTAACAAAGACGACCGCTATTTTAGGCGGTCGTCTTTGTGTTAAGAATACTTATTGTAAGTAGTTTTTGTTATGGCTAATTTGCAACATTACACAGCTTTGCTTTCTTCATATAGCTTTTTCATATTTTCACAATTGTTAGGATCATCTTCATTTCCAAGTTCTATAACATTGTCGTAGTACCATATCTTATAATTAGCAAGATCTAAAAAATCGTGTAGCTTTTCTATCTGTTCTTCAATATGCTTTTTTTGTAAAATGAAAAGCTCTTTGCGCTCGCTCGCACTGTCCTTTCCCAGTTGGCAGAGAGCAACATAATTTTTTATGTCATTAATAGACATGTTCGTTTCTCTTAAACAAACCACTATTTTTAACATTTCAAGCTCCATATCGGTAAACTCTCGCAGACCGTTTTTCTTGCGAGGCACATCAATTATACCTTCTTTTTCATAATATCTAAGTGTGTGCGGTGTTAGCCCTGTAAGAGCGGAAATCTCGCCGATAGAGTACCCCATAAATTATCCTCCAAAAAAAATCTATATTTTTTCAAAAAAGCTCTTGACTTAGAGTTCACTCTAAATGTTATCATAAGATTGCAAAAAAATCAAATAAAAAATAACGGAGGACAGAACATTGAATTTTAACTACTACGTCCCTACTAAAATCCACTTTGGTGCAGGTTCTTTAAAGGAGCTAGCAACGGCTAAACTACCTGAGGGAAAAGCACTAATTGTCACCGGCGGAACCTCTACAACCAAGCTTGGCTATGTTGATAGAGTTCAAAAGCTACTATTAGAAAACGGCAACCAATCAGTAGTCTACAACAAAATTACACCTAACCCTAACGTTTCTGAAGTAATGGAAGCCGCAGCTATTGCAAAAGAAAATAACTGCACTTTTATAGTTGGACTTGGCGGTGGATCTGCAATAGATGCCGCAAAGGCCATCGCTATCATGTGCACAAACACTGGGGATTTTTGGGATTACGTCAACGGCGGTAGCGGCAAAGGCAAAGCAATTGAAGCCGATCCGTTACTGCTTGTAGCAATTACAACAACAGCAGGAACAGGAACAGAGGCAGATCCTTGGATGGTCATAACCAACGACAAAGAAAAGATCGGTTTTGGCAATTTCGACTTAACATTCCCCGAAATTTCCATTGTAGACCCCGAGCTAATGTTAACTGTGCCTCCTCACCTTACAGCATATCAAGGCTTTGATGCTCTATTCCATGCCTTAGAAGGCTATATCGCAAGCATTGCAAGCCCCATGAGCGATATGTTTGCACTTGAGTCTATCAGACTTATCGGAAAATATTTAGCCAAAGCTGTTAACGAGCCCTCTAACATAGAAGCTCGTGGTTATGTAGCACTTGCAAACACATTATCCGGCTTTGTGGAAAGCCTTTCTTCGTGCACATCAGAACATTCTATTGAACATGCGCTTTCCGGCTTCCATCACGACCTCCCTCACGGTGCAGGACTTATAATGATTTCCAAAGCATACTTCACATTCTTCAAAGAAGTTTGCCCCGAAAGGACCTCTGTTATGGCCGTTGCACTTGGCAACAAAGACGGAGACATTGTCGCCGCTCTTGAAGACCTTAAATCCGCTTGCAATGTAGCTGATTTAAAAATGAGCGACTATGGAATTAAAGAAGAGCTCTTTTCAGATTATGCAGATCATGCCTTTGCCGACATGGGCGGACTGTTTACTCTTGACCGAAAAAAGCTAACAAAGGATGATGTAATAGCAATGCTAAAAGCATCATATAAGTAAAAAAAACGGTAAATTGCAAATATTCTGCGCTCTATAAACAAATAGCGCTAAAAAGACCTTCTAAGTCTTTCGACTTAGAAGGTCTTTTCAGCTTGGAGAAAAAGTGTTTTCTCCAAGCTGAAAAAATCAGCCGGAGCTGATTTTAACGCCCTCGGGGCGGGAATTTAACGCCAGAGGGCACCCTGATGGTGCCCCCTCGCCGCTCCCCCTCCTTCCGAAGGGACTTGATTTTAGTTTTTTCTCCAGCCTAAAAAGACCTTCTAAGTCTTTCGACTTAGAAGGTCTTTTTTATTTGCTTAAACTCTACTTAAACATTTCCACTATTGTATCTGCAACAAGTCTGCCCGAGTTTGCGCCGTAGGATATACCAAATCCTGCTCCCGGAGTTTTAATTATGTATGCGTTACCTACTGTAAGCTCACCGCAAGCAAGTAGGCCTTCTATAATCTCGCCGT
Organism: uncultured Oscillospiraceae bacterium; assembly: GCA_964369475.1. Taxonomy (GTDB): domain Bacteria; phylum Bacillota; class Clostridia; order Oscillospirales; family Feifaniaceae; genus CAYJFK01. Next base: position 17,160 of record CAYJFK010000010.1, read on the forward strand.
TTGCGTTAACAACTTGTAGGCTATCGTTTACCTCAAGACCTGTGAATGTTCCGTTTACTCTTAGGTGAACATTTTGCACATAAAATGGCGCTGTCTTAACAGGCATTGCAACTGTGGCCGAAAGATCAAACCCAGGGCTTACACCTGCTCCAAGGTCGCTGTTGTACTGATTAAGCTCAGCATTAAGGGCATCTACATCTACATTTATTGCAGCTGCAAGAGTTTCTATCGTGTCATACTTTTGTGCCGTCCCCTTTGCAACAGCCGTCTCATATACGCTCATGTCTTCTGCCGAGCTGTCTGCTATTGCAAATGCAATTTGACCCTCTTGCTCTGTTAGTGCTCTAAGCTGGAATGGGCCGTATGTCTTTTCGCTGATAAAACGTGCTCCGTCACTGTTTACAATAAATGTGTTAGGCATAAGTGCCGACTTATCGGAAGCTACTAGGCTTCCCATAGCGCCCTCGCCTATTCTGTTGATGTTTAGGCTCTCTGTTAGGATAAATCCGTCACCCGTTGCGCCTGCATTTGTAAAGGCAAAAGCCTCTGCAAGTGTTGGCGAAAACTCGGCAAGTAGCTCCTCGTTAGAGCCGTAGCCGCCTGTCGCAAGAACAACAGCATCTGCCGAAATCTTGTATGTCGATCTCTCGTCTTCTACAACAATGCCTTTGACACTCCCATCTTCAATAACGAGCTCGGTAGCCTTTGTCTCCATACGCAGATCAATGGGTTGCTCCTCCACTAACTCTTCAACAAAAGCTTGGATTCCAGCTCCCCTGCCCTCAAGTCTTACAAGGTGAAGATTTGGGTTTAGCGGATTGCTTACCTCTGTTTCAGGTAGGAATTTCGCCCCTAAGCTTTGCATAAAGGAAATTGTGTCCGGTGATTTTGAATAAACATTTGTTGCCAGTGCCTCGTTTTCGATAACTCCTGCAATTTCATCAAACCATGTTAGAACATCCTCTATTTCAGAAGGAGCTGTGCCGCTCTCTTGATGAATAGATGAATCGAGTGTAAATAGAGATCCACCCGATACAGGAAGTGATCCGCCAACCTTGTCAAGTTTTTCTACTACAATGAAGTTAACAGATGGATCTTGTGCACGGAGCTCATATGCCGCCATAAGACCTGATATACCTGCACCTACAATTACAACATCGGTCGTAACTGTTTCGCCCTGTGCAAGTGCAACTTCTGTTATAACTTCATACTTTGCAAGCTCTGCACCATGCGCTGTAAGGGCAAGCTTGACAGCTTCCATGATAGCTTCACTTGTAATCGAAGCGCCGCTTGTAGCATCTACAATATAGCTTTGCTTTTCTACTATTAGCGAAGGAACTTCTTCTATTGCTATACCGCCAATTGTAGGTGTTTCGTTGTTCGCCCCTACTGTAACGGCAGTAATTACATCTCCGTCAATCGTAACATCAACAGCAAAATCACCCATAAAACCCTTTACGGTCTCTGTGTATGTTTTTGCTGTGCTTACTTCAACCTCAGTTGTAGGCTCGCTTGGACTTGCATCTTCTGTGCTTGGTACGGTTAGTTCCTGACCAACAAATATTAGATGCGGATTGTCTATTCCGTTTAGTTTTGCTAACTCTTGGTATGTAGTGCCATAGTTTTGTGCAATTTTCCACAGTACATCGCCGTCTACTACTGTGTACATGCCTGCACTTGCGCCCATACTAAGCACCATTACAAGTGCAAGTACGATGGATAAAATTTTGCGAAGTTTCATGTCGTTTCCTCCAAAAAGTTTACTTAAACAAATATGTTGCCTTAAAAGAGCAATTTATTTATTATGCGTGCACATTATATCAGATTGATTTTTAAATGTCAATAGACTAAAAGCATATTAAAAACAAACAATTATATTTTTGATAAAAATTACCCAGACCGTTCCCTCCGCTCGGTTTTTTCAAAAAAAAAACACAGCACACTTTTAAACTGTGTGCTGTGTTTCAGCTTGGAGAAAAAGGTTTTTCTCCAGCTTGAAAATATAAAGTCACTATTTGAGACATATGCAAAATATTTTCCTGCTCAACTTGTGACAACTACTACATCTGCTAAAATACAAACAAATTCATTAGAAGTATTATAACAGGCGTGCAAACGATTGTCCTTATGAGGAAAATTAGTATCAAATCGGTAAATTTTAGTGGCAACTTAGAGCCAAGTAACATTCCGCCTACTTCCGACATGTATATAAGCTGTGTTATAGATAAAACGCCTATAAAGAACCTTGTATACTCCGACACAACAGAGGATGAGGCAAGCACGGCAGGTATAAACATGTCACCAAAACCTGCAAGCATACAGGCAGATGCTGCAGCCGCTTCTGGGATATTTAACAGTTCGAGCAGAGGAATAAAAGGGGTTCCTATTATGCTAAAGAAATTTGTATAGTAGGAAACTGCAAGCGAAACCGTTGCAACAAACATAACTACCGGCATACAGGGGATTGCACACTCGACAAAGACTTTAGCGCCCTTTTTAATGAAATGAGCAACAGATAAAGGCTCGGATTGTCCACGTGCGACCGCCTTGCTAAGCGCTACATCGTATAGCTTTGTGCCCGGAATTATATCCTCTTTAACGCCTTCGCCGACATGATATGTATCGGACATACGAGAGAGCGGTGGTATTCTGCACATAATCGCTCCAACAATAAAGCCTGTTGCCATTGTAACAGCGAAGAAGGGTAAGAACATATGTGTAAGCCCAACTTGATCTGCAACTACCAAGGAAAAAGATATACTTACAGCAGAGAATGTAGTTGCAATTATAGAGGCTTCCCTCTTGGAATAGTAACCGAGCTGATACTGGTTTGTCGTGATAAGTATTCCGATAACGGCATCCCCTATCCAAGAAGCAAGGCAGTCTATTGCACATCTTCCCGGCACTTTGTAAAGAGGGCGCATTATCTTTGTCATAAACGTGCCTACAAATTCCATAAGGCCGTAATTCATAAGTAGATCCATTAATGTTCCGCCAATTAAAAATGTTACAAGGCAGGAAACCAACAGCCCCGAAACTACATATAGCCCTGTGTCGGTCGATATCATAGACTCGTGCCCTACTTGAAAGAGTACCATAAAGGCAATGACTGCACCTAAAACTCTAATAACAGCCCATACTAAAGGCACATCAAAAAGACCCTTTAACCAGTCGTTTTGCATTATAAACTTTGGCTTTGCTATTTTCGCTAGCAATGTACCGATTGCAGAGATAAAAATAATTATATAAACCATAGAAGGCAGTACAGGTGCAAGCCATGTGCTTATATAGGTAAAAATTACCGCAATTGCAAGGTTCAGTCCGCTTTCTGTCGGAACAGGAAACAAAAATAAAAGCGCTCCTATTACTGAGGGTACAAGAAACCGCATTATTTGCTTGTTTGTATATCTGTTAGCTTGTTGCTCCATAAAATTCTCCATTACTTATTATCTAATATGTTTATTAATCTCCTCAACACTCATACCGCCAAGGTCGATGTCCTCTAAGGTATACCCTTCCGCAAAAAAGTCTCTGCCTAAAATTGCAGAGGCAAGATGTATCATGGAATCTATCAGCGGTGTTTTTACATTTAATAGCTTTCCTAACAGGTGGAATACGTGACAACCGACAGGGATGTCCTCGGTTAAATATCTCGAATCAACGCTGGTAGGGCCTGTTCCCCATGCTACATGATTTATATCCTCGAAGGGTATTTCAAAATCCGGTCCCATGTACTCCTCGCCCAGTATGCTCTCTCTCGAGAAGAACTGCTTTTCTTTATACTCTTGCATACCAACACCGAGCGCTTTTGCCAGTGCAAGCTCTTCTAAATAGATTCCATATTGCACTCTTGAAATGGAGGGGCAATAGGCATGAGAATATATCGAAAAATTCTCTTTATGGTCTCCGTATATCAGCCCGAAATTCTCCATTGCTCCAACACCCAAAATAACCCCAGGTGCATGAAGAATCGGATTGACATTGCTAAAACCAATATCCATTATCGTATCACCCAAAGCAGGGCCATTACCTGTGTATACCGACTCGAGCGCTCCGATATATTTTCCGCTTTCAATAAATTCATCTATATCGCTAAGTGGCAAAGAAGCTCCACGCAGAGAGATTGCCCTGTATTCTACATCAACCGATGGCATAATAACGCCGCCCATAGAATCTACCCTCGTTCCATAGGGTGAACTCGACCATCCGCCTACTATTACCTTCTTTGTAGAGCCGGCCTCTCGCATCATTTTTCTCAAGATCAAGCTGCCGTAGTTATCGGGGAATATGTGTATGGCCATTCCGTCTTCCAAAAGAGGAATGAGCTTTTCAAAAAATATTTTGTGCCCAACGCATGGCAGTGCTACAACAATTATCTCTGCGCCTTTTACAGCCTTTTCCATATCGTCGGTAGCCATTTCGACATGTGCAATGCCCGATCGTCTAAATCCATACAAATTCATTTCTTTACCATAGAACTTTATACCGTTTCTCTCTATGCCAAAGAGTGATTTTTCTGCATAAGGTTGCAAGTCGCAAATTCTTACCTTGCTACCCGCCAAGGCACAATCTGCCGCTATTGTCTTACCCACAGCGCCTGCCCCAAGCACTGTAATGGTCTTTGATCTGTACTTTTTATCCATTAAATATGCACCTCCAATTTTAATCGCAAATTTTATACATTCGTTGCATAAAATGCACGAACAACTACTATTTATGCAACGAAAAATATTTTATCATATTGTAGCGAATATGTCAATATACATGCCGGTCTTTTTAACGTATATTGAAATTTTATTGTAAATCTACTATACTACAAAAATTTTCAACTCTCTTATACTTCTTATTGTGTACTTTTTATTCAAACGAGCTGCAAACCAAAGCTGTCTCCTCTATAATAAAAAAGACCGCTTTATGTTGTAGCTTCATTGAGTTTTTTCATTTCCTTCATAAAATAGACCACAAATACAATTGACATTATAAAAGAACTTACAGGATAACAATACCCCAAAAACTGAATGGTTGGATTTATTGGAAATACAAATAGCACCCAAACAAATCTAAGGCCTACAACACCCACAAGGGTTATAATCATCGGCCTAAAGGATTGCCCTAAACCTCTTACAGCTTGTGAACATATATAGTTTGGTACACCCAAAATATACATTGGCATTATAACAAAAAAGAGTGTTTTTGCTATCTCTATAACTTCGGCTGTATCTGTAAACATGCCGAGCAATGGCACTCTAAATGATACAAAGGCTATAATTATCGGTGTGATTACCGCATATGTAATAAAGATAATTTTAACTACACTTTCTTTAACTCGCCTTATGTTACCTGCACCACGATTTTGCCCAACAAAGGTAATTGCCGTGCTTCCAAGGGCTGAGGTAAAGACATCCAAAATTCCGTCGATCTTCAGATAAGCCGACCATGCCGTAACGGTAGTATAGCCAAAAATATTTACAGTAGACTGCACAAGCATGTTTGATAGGCTATACATTATGCTTTGTAGCCCTGCCGGTATGCCGAGTTTGAATATGTCGGATATCATTTTAAAATCGAGCGAGCTTTCGATCTTTTCGCTTTTAAATTTATTATGTAGTATGTATCCTAAAATCAATGCCGATATACCTTGCGCCAAAACAGTAGCTAATGCAACGCCAAAAACGCTTAGAGGTATTACTATTACAAAGAGAAGGTCTAACAAAATATTTAATATACTACAAAAAATCAAAACATAAAGGGGAGTTTTAGAGTCGCCTATCGCTCTGAACACGCCCGAAAACATGTTGTAAAAGACACAGAAAATTAAGCCGAAAAGGAATGTGTTTAAGTAGCTTACAGAAAAATCCATAGTGTTTTGCGGTGTGCTCATAATTTCGAGGTATCGACCGCCCAAAAAAATACCTACTACCGATAAAACAGCACCAAATACAAGAAACGACACTATACCGTTATATATTATTTTTTTAACTGCCCTTCTGTCACCCCTGCCAAAAAATTGAGAGGTGTATACCGTGACACCTGCCGACACACCAACAAAAAAGTTAATTAGCATAGTTATTAGCTTTGAAGCAGATCCACCGACAGCTGCAAAGGCTAAATCGCCTAAATTTTGTCCTACAATTATTGCATCTACTATGCCGTAAAAATGCTGAAAAAACGCCGAGATGACAAGTGGGATAAAAAACAAAAAAACTTCTTTTGTTATGTTACCCTGTGTTATTTTATTTGTACTTTGCATTAGCTCTCCTTGAATATATCTTTATATTTCAGTTAAATTTTTGTTCAAAATACTTGCTGATTCCATCAATTTAAGTGTGTATTCCTTGTGCTGATCACTGTTAAATTCTGATCTATCTATCGTTTCAACTATACACCCTTTGTTTATAACTATTATTCTGTCTGCGATAAACTTCGTCAAATATATGTCGTGTGAGATAAAAACAATCGAAATATTGAGCGTTTTGTTTAGGTGAAGCAGAGTATCTATAATGTTTCTTTGCACAGAAACATCTAAAGCAGAAGTGGCCTCATCGCAGAGTAGGATTTGTGGTTTTAGTGCGATGGCACGAGCTATTGCAACACGTTGAGCTTGCCCACCGCTCATGTTATGAGGGTATTTTTCTATAAAATCCGCCGTAAGATCGACCGAATTTAAAAGTTCTATTGCCGCATCGTTTATTTGGTTCTTTTTTATCAGCCCATAGTTAATGAGAGGTTCGCAAACAATTTCCTTCACTTTCTTTTTAGGATTCATTGAGCTTATCGGGTCTTGGAAAATCATCTGAATATTTTTTCGCTGCAAGCGAAGTTCTTCGCTTGACAGTTTGCTATACTCTTGCCCACAAATTTTAATTTCACCGTGGTCGGGTCTTTCTATATGCATTAAGAGCTTGGCAATGGTACTTTTTCCGCTTCCGCTCTCGCCCACAATGCCGAGAATTTCACCTTTGTAAAGCTCAAAATTCAAATGGTCGTTTGCGCTGATAACATGATTTTTCCGTTTAAAACCTTTACAAACATCCTTTACGGTTAAAACAATATCTTCCTTCATCTTAATTCTCCTCGAAAACTGTGGCGCTGATTAGCATCTTGGTGTAGTTATCTGTCGGGTTTTTAATAATCTTGCTCATAGTGTCCTCTTCTACAATTTTACCGTCCAACATAACAATGCATTTATCCGCAAGATAAGAGGCGACCGCCAAATTATGCGTAACCATAACAATAGCTGTTCCAAACTCCTTGTTAATTTGTTTTAGCAGTTCTATTATCTGTATCTGTGTAGTAACGTCTAACGCCGAAGTCGGCTCGTCTGCAAGTATTAGTTTTGGTTTAAATGTAATTGCCATAGCAATACCAACACGCTGTTGCATACCGCCGCTAAGTTCAAACGGATATGTGTGCATAAGATTTTCAGCGTCATCGAGTTGAACCTTTTTCAGCGCTTCAACCGCCATTACATGGGCCTCTTTTTTAGAGATCTTCTCATGCCCTCGAATGTACTCAATAAACTGCTGACCGATTGTAATTACAGGGTTTAGCATCGACCCTGACTGCTGAAAAACAAAGGCAATATCTTTTCCTTTTTTATAAGCTTTATTACCAAGCATGGAAACCCCATCGAAAACCACCTGACCTGAAATGACACTCCCTGTCGGTGGCAAAATCCCCATTACGGCACGGATAACGCTTGTCTTACCGCTTCCGCTCTCGCCCACAACGGCTATTATTTCCTTGTGTTCTACCTTTAAATTAAAGTTATCTACAACAATATTAGATCTATCATTATATGCAATGCTCAAATCCGATACATTCAACAGGGCTTCACTCACAACTTTTGCCTCCTACACGCTAAAAAGTAAAAAATCAGGAATAGAAATAATCTCAGCTTGGAGAAAAAGTGTTTTCTCCAAGCTGAGAAAATCAGCTAAAGCTGATTTTAATGCCCTCGGGGCGTAATTTGATGCCAAAGGGAACCCCCTGACGTTTTCCTTTGAAAGTCAAATTATTCGTATCTCAATTCAGGGGTAATTTGATAATAGTAATATGCACCTATATTTGTGCCTTCAAGCCCTGTAACATAGCACGCATTATATTCAGGATAACCGCCAACCAAGCAAACCGCATTGTCTATAAGAATTTGTTGCAGTTCAACAACATATTCACGTCTTGCATCTGCATCAAACTCGACTGTTAGCGCTTCAAAAATCTCATCGTACTCTGCATTTGAAAAGCCTGCAAAGTTTGTTTCCTTATTGCCCGAATACCAACGAGACAAAAATTTAGCAGGATCTCCTGTCGGGGTCGCTGTATCGTGACTTGCAATAATGTCAAAATCTCTGTCATACAAGTATGGAAGATAGTCGTCATAAACAATGTGCTCTATGCCAATTCCTATTTTTTTAATTAACTCGATGCGAGCCTCAACTTCCTTTTGTCCGGGTTGCGAGATATATCGAAGCACAATGTTTTGACCGTCAAGCTCTCTAATTCCATCGCCGTCTGTGTCAACAATATAAGCGCTGTCAAGCAGCGCAACAGCAGCGTCAAAATCGTATGGGTAAGGGTTTGTCAATCTGTCGTATCCAAAATCTAAGCCCGATGGAATTACAGAATACCCCCAGTCGTAAAGTCCGTCTAACACATTATCGGCAATTATATTTCCATCAATACTCATTACAATTGCTTGGCGCAGTGTTTCGTTTGATAAAATGCCCGTTACATTCATATGGTCAAGCTCGGTCTTTGTGCCTGCATACTCCTCTACCGTTACATTTTCGCTCCCCTTAACAGCTTCAAGACCACCGGGGTCAAGGTTTACAGTAAAGTCAATGCTCCCTTCAAGCAGTGCCATTGCACGCATGTTGGAATCTTCCATTTTAACTACTTCTATCTCTTTAAATCCTGGAGTTCCGTTCCAGTAATTTTCGTTTGGCACACCATGTAGGGAAATCCCAGCTTCAAAATCGGTGAAGATATACGGCCCTGTTCCGATAACGCATTCGGTGTAGGTTTCTCTACCCTCTGTCGCCTCAGCATCTACAATCATTTGCCACGGATAAGCAAGTGCGCCGGGTAAATCAGGAGTTGGTACTGTTGTTTTGATGTAGAGCATATAATTTTCGTCGTCGGCTTCGATGGAGTCAAATGTAAAATGCGAATGAGGGTTTCCGTTACCGCCGTTTGCAGGGTCTTCCATTTCATATAGACGCTCTATCGACTGCTTTACTTTGGTTGCCGTCATAGGAGCGCCGTTTGAGAAAACAACATCTTCACGCAGTTTAATCTCCCAAATATGTGTATCTTCTTGGCTAATCTGCCAGCTCTCTGCAAGCCAAGGTAGGACTTCACCTGTTTTAGAATACCTTGTTAATGTCTCACCAACACCAAACTCCACAACATACCAACTGCCCCAGTCCTTAGAGGGCTCAAGCGTTGCAGGGAAGTAGTATGTCGCAACTACTACTTTATCGTTTTTGTCTTCTCCGTTTGAGTTGCCATCCGAATTTGCACTGTCTGAGTCTTGCGAGCCACAACCAGTCAGCAAGACCGAAACAGTCATAATTGCGGCAAGTATTGTTTTAATAGTTCTCTTTTTCATCTGTAAGCCTTTCTTTTTTTAGTTTCCTCTTGTGTCGAATATATCTCGCATACTATCTCCAAACAAGTTGAAGATAATAACAACAATTAATATCGTTAGACCGGGCCCATAAATAAGGTATGGAGAGGTTAAAAACGAGTCTCTTGCCTCGTTTAGCATGTATCCCCATTCAGGGGTCGGGGGCAAAATCCCAAATCCGAGAAAGGATAGTGACGACAGCATTAGTATCGTGTTTCCAATATCAAGTGAGGCCGTTACGAAAATTTGCGGCATAATGTTTGGCAAGATATGAGAAAACATAATCTTGCTCCCCTTAGCACCGTTTGTTATTGCCGCTGTTAGGAAGGACTGTTCTCTTATTTTCAATACCAAACTGCGTGTAAGCCTTGCGTATTTTGCCCATTTAACTACGATAATTGCGGCCATTGCAGGGACTAGTCCCACCCCAACTATGCCTACAATGGCAAGCGCTATGACCAAATCGGGAAATGATAACATGGTGTCGACTATAAGCATTATAACAGTATCGACTTTTCCTCCGTAGTATCCAGATAGCATACCTAAGACAACACCGACAAAGGTTACTATTACGACAAGTACGAGTGCCGCTAATACCGACGCTTGCGTCCCTAAAATAAGCCTCGAAAATATATCCCTGCCTAAACTATCCGTCCCACACCAATGCTCGGCACTTGGAGGCTTGTTTGCTATGCTAAAATCTGTGTAGTATGGATCTTGTGGGGTTAGATATTGCGCAAATACGGCAACAAAAAGTATTAATGCGACCAAGAGAAGTATAATAATTCTTTTAAAGCTTTCAAATTTGCTAATCATAAATGCATTCCTTTCGGAGCTTTCCCAAGGGTGGGAAGCCTTGAACATGGTCGGTTTTAGCGGCTCAGATTTGCCCTCATACTTCCTTAAAGCCCTCGTAAATACAGCAAGTATTCCCTTCGGGCTTTTCGTCGTCTTAGGACAAATCTGAGTAGCTAAAACTGCGAAGCACCTGTGGGCTCTTCATTTTTGCGGGATTTTTGCTGCGGAGGACGAAGCCTTGCTGACGCAAGGCGAGGACGACAAGGCAAAAAGCGCCAAAAAGGGACTGCCCACAGGCGACCATGTTCAAGTCTTCCCGCCCAAGGGAAAGACCTATAATCCGAACCTGCCTCAAAACGGCCTGTGTTTCCGCCATTCTTCGTTATCCTCCTCGTCAAGGCAACAAGCATTGCCTTCGTCGTCTGCCTCGACTGACGAAAACACAGGCCGTTTTGAGGTCGGGACGATTTTTGAAGCCACAGGGCGTGATGTGACGAGGCGGAGCGCTGCGGCAATGCTTGTTGCCTTGGCGTAGTGCTACAACGAAGCTCACAGTGCGCCCTGTGGCTTCAAAAACGGGTTCGGATTATAGGTGTTTCCCAAGTCGTGGGTCGAATATTTTATATAGAATATCAGTGAAGATATTTATAATTGTGTAACACATGGCTATCCATAAAACAAGACCTTGAATAAGCGGATAATCGTACATTTCAACTGCATATACAATTAGATTTCCAAGCCCGGGGAATGAAAAAATAACCTCCACTATCGCCACTCCGCCCAAAAGAGAGCCCAGCGAATATGCTATCAAGGTAACGAGCGGCAGCATTGCATTTCGCATTATATGGATAAACAAAATGCGAACCTCGCTCACGCCTCTTGCCCTTGCGCCATAAACATAGTCTTGTGAAAGCTCTTCGAGAAATAGCGTTCTTATTTGGCGTGTATAGTTTGCAATCATTCCGATTGCAAGTGAAAGCACAGGCAAAATTAAAGCAGTTGGCGAGCCGTATGGGTTATAGACGGGAATTAACTCGAGTTTATAAGAAAAAACAAAGGTTAAAACTAACGCAACCAAGTAATTTGGCGATGAAATGCTGATAAAACTCGCAAAGCGAATAATATAATCAGAAAATTTGTTTTTACGAGTGGCAGATATTATCCCAAGCGGAACAGAAAAAAGTAGCGTTACCCCCAAGATGCTCATAGCGAGCGTTATGGTCGATTCGAGATTTCTCAAAATTAAATCTAACACTTGCTCGTGCTGTGAAAAAGAAGTTCCCAGATCACCTCTCAGAGAGTTATATAGCCATGTCGTGTACTGCTCAAAAAAAGGCTTGTTAAGCCCAAGTTGTTCACGAGCAAGTTCGAGCATTTCTTCTGTCGGGATAATTCCTGCGGCTTCATACATTGCAACACCTGGGTCACCCGGCGCTATATGAGTTAGCAAAAATGTCAAAAAGCTCACGGATAATAGGACTATAATGAGCTGTAATACTTTGCCGAAAACTATGTATATAATTTTAAAGGTTTTAGTTTCTGTAACATTTTCTATAAAACTGCTTGAAGTTTCTTCCATTTATTTTCTTCCTTTTTTGAGCTTTTAATCAATTTGTCGTTAATTAAAGCAATGTAGTTAGTTTTTGCTAACTAATTATTTTCACAGGATAACATATTTTGACACTTTTGTCAAACAAGTTCAACTATGCACGTATTTTAACTTGCATAAGAAGAATGATATGTCGAAATATCTGGCACCATAAAAAGAGCGACCGTTAAAGATATACGGTCGCTTTTATTGTAGCCGTTCGCTTTTTTGAGATTTCTGCTACTTCTTGTCGAGGCAATATAGATAAATACTAACTACACCGCCATTGTTTAGTTAGGAGACCGACTATATTCATTAGCTAACAAACTTATTACAGGACAATATATTCAACTGCTAACAACTACATGGGCTTTAATCTTATATGCAAAAAAATATGCCTTCTAAATTTTTTTCATTTTCTGTCATATTATTGCAACTTTTTGAAGATATTTTTAGACAATTCTACAAAAAAATACTGCGCAAAATACTTTTAGAGCTTTTTGTAGCTATCAAGTATCAAATTTTCTTGTTAATTTAAAAACAAAAGATTTTACAATATTTACATTAAAACTTGACATTATATAGATGGTTTGGTATTATGTAACGACAGCTATTATATTTCGCTGTGCAAATGCTTTTATAAGCAAAAATTGGAAGGAGAAAGATATGAAAAAACTATTAGCACTTATTCTAATATCTGCAATGGCATTGAGCATTACGGCATGTTCGAGTGGAGACGAGGGTGCAGACTCCGGTGAAGATGCGAAGGACATACTTGTAGTTTCGCAAAAGGCCGATGCGGTTTCGCTCGACCCACAGGTTACTAACGACCAACCAAGCGCACGTGTATTCCGTCAAATCTTCGACACATTATTCCTTCAGGGCAATGACGGTTCGATTACTCCCCTTCTTGCTGAAAGTTATGAGTTTGTAAATGATGGTATGACTCTAAACATCAAACTACGTGAGGGCGTAATGTTCCACAATGGCGAAACGCTAACTGCAAACGATGTTAAGTTTACATTTTTAAGAGGAATTGAGTCTCCTCAGATGGGCAACACACTTAGCTTTATCGATCCCGAAGGCATTACAGTTGTTGACGATTACAACATAAGCATTAACTTCCTATACGCTTTCGCTCCTTCGATCGACTACTTAGCAAACCCTCTAACAGCTATCATGAATGAAAAAGCTGTTACAGAGGCAGGCGATGCTGTCGGTACTAATCCTGTAGGCACAGGCCCCTTTAAGTTCGTTAACTGGGATACAGCAAGCGAAATCGTTCTTGAAGCTAACTACGACTACTGGGACGGAGCACCCGGTACAGATGGTATAGTATTTAGAATTATCCCCGAAACAGAGACAGCAATGCTCGAGCTTGAAACAGGCGGCGTTGACATTGTTTACGACATCGGTGCTCCTAACATCGAGCGTACAACAAACAACCCCGATCTAAAGATTGCAAGAGACCTTGGTTTCTCGGTTACATACATAGGCATGAACACAAACAAAAAGCCCTTTGACGACGTTCGTGTTCGCCAAGCTCTAAACTACGCTTTAGACATGGAGACAATTGTTGAGTCGGTATTCCACGGCGCAGGTAGCAAATCGAACGGCCCAATAAGCCCAATGGTTGCAGCTTACGACGATACACTAACAGGTTATGAGTACAATCCCGAAAAGGCTGTTCAGCTACTAACAGAAGCCGGCTACGCAGACGGTTTTGAGACAACACTTTGGGTTAACGACGGTAACCAAGACAGAGCAAACATCGCTGTTTGGGTACAGAGCCAGCTTGCTGAAGTTGGTGTAACTGTTTCTATCGAGTATGTTGAGTGGTCAAGATACCTCGAAGATACAGCATTAGGCCTACACGATATGTATATCCTCGGTTGGTCTAACGCAACAGGTACTGCCGACCAAGGTCTATACACAGTTCTACACTCGAGCGCACACGGCACACCCGGTAACAGAGCGTTCTACACAAACGAAAGATTTGACGAGCTACTTGACTCGGCACGTATTTCGACAGACCCCGATGAGCAAATGGCAATGTACGCAGAAGCTCAGCAAATAGCTGTTGAAGAAGCACCTTGGATCTTCACATGGAACCAAGAGAACCTAACAGGTACTCGTGCTAACATCGAAGGCTATGTTAACCACCCATCGGGCAGAAGCATTCTAAAGGACGTTACAAAATAATGTAAAGCAATCTTTAAAGCAATAGCTTTGAATAATATGCTTTAACACAAATAAAGGGAGACTACTCATAATGATGGTCTCCCTTTTTAAATAGCTACCACTCTTAAAATTTTTTTGTTTAATTGTGGCGAAAGATAAATTTATTAGTCGGATGTAAAATGTGCATGACAAATAAAGCCGGAGGAGAACTTGTGCCGAGGTTTAAAAGGTAATACCGTTTTGCAACTTACTATCAAATTTATACAAAGGAGGAACTTCGTTGATAAACTACGTATTCAAAAGAGTGCTACTGATTATACCGGTACTTTTGGCCGTTACATTCGTAATATTTACACTCTTGTATATCACTCCGGGTAACCCTGCTATGTCAATACTCGGCGAGGAGGGTGCGGCAAAGCCAGGAGCACTTGAAGCTCTTGAAGAAGAGCTTGGACTAAATGATCCCTTCTTGGTCCGCTACGGCAACTATCTCCTTGACTTAATGCAAGGAGACATGGGAACATCTTATCGTACAGGACAACCTGTTGCCGAAGAATTAATGGCAAAACTGCCAACTACGGCAACGCTAACGGTGCTCAGCATCGCAGTAGCCGTTGCAATAGGTATTCCTGTCGGCATAATTTCCGCTACAAAGCAATATTCGCTATTTGACAATGCTTCGATGGTCTTTGCTTTGCTCGGCGTTTCCATGCCCAACTTCTGGCAAGGTATGGTTCTTATAATCATATTTTCAGTATGGCTTGGCTTAACGCCTGTATCTGGTATTGCAACTCCCCTTCACTGGATACTGCCTGCTGTAACAATCGGAACTTCAACAGCTGCTACCATCACTCGTATGACAAGGTCGAGTATGCTTGAAGTTAATAAACAAGACTATGTACGAACAGCACGTGCTAAAGGTCAAAAAGAAATTGTAGTTTTACTACGCCACCAACTAAAAAATGCACTTATTCCGATACTGACAGTTATTGGCCTTCAATTTGGCGTAATGTTTGGCGGTGCGGTACTTACAGAGAGCGTATTTGCCATCCCCGGTATTGGACGACTTATGGTTGAATCTATCAAAAACCGTGACTTTCCCGTTGTTCAAGGTGGGGTACTGCTAATTTCATTTATCTTTACATTTGTAAATCTGTTCGTTGATATTTTATATGCATATGTAGATCCTCGTATCAAGGCTAACTATATGAAAGCAAAGAAAGGAGGCAAATAGTGGCTAAGGAAAAAAAGTACAGTAAACTGGGCGAAATATGGAAGATACTTCGTCGTAACAAATTTGCGATGTTTGGGCTTTTTATAATAATGGTTTTAATATTCTCGGCCATATTTGCCGATGTAGTAGCCCCCTATCCCTATGAGGAGACAGACCCGACACGTACATATCTAAAACCGTCATGGGAACACCCAATGGGTACAGACAACTTTGGACGTGATATATTCAGCCGTATAATACACGGTGCTCGTATATCTCTGCAAGTTGGCTTTATAGCCGTTGGTATTTCGGGAGTTATCGGAGTAATATTAGGTGCGCTTGCTGGTTATTACGGAAAGTGGATAGATAATATAATCATGCGTATAACCGATGTTGCCCTTGCCATTCCGAGAATACTGCTTGCAATAGCAATTACAGCGGCTCTTGGTAATTCACTCGTCAATGTTATGATAGCCGTCGGCATCAGTGCCGTTCCGAGCTATGTGCGTATTGTAAGAGCATCGTTTTTGTCTGTTAGAGAGCAGGAGTTCGTAGAGGCGGCACGTGCAACCGGTGCATCTGACTTTAGAATTATATTCACCCACATACTACCAAACTCGCTCTCCCCTCTTATCGTTCAAGCGACTTTGGGCGTGGCAAGTGCTATTCTCTCAACTGCCGGCCTTAGCTTTATAGGCCTTGGCATTACACCTCCAACACCCGAGTGGGGCGCAATGCTAACCGAGGGACGTAACTACTTTACCCTGCATCCTCACATGGTAATGTTCCCAGGCCTTGCAATTATGACTACAATATTTGCGCTTAACCTACTTGGCGACGGACTACGTGATGCCTTAGACCCCAAACTAAAGAGATAAGAAAGGAGGATTTTGTATGAGTGAAAATAACAAATTATTAGAAATAAATAACCTTAGCATACGTTATGTCACAGATAATGGCGTTGTAGCGGCTGTAACTAATGTTTCTCTGTCGGTAGACCGTGGTACGACTCTTGGAATAGTCGGCGAAACAGGTGCCGGCAAGACAACGACAGCGCTTGGCATACTAAACTTAGTTCCAAATCCTCCGGGCGAGATATACAGCGGCGAAATTCTCTATGACGGCAAAAATATTTTGGACATGCCAACAGCCGAAATCCGCAGTATCAGAGGTTCAGAGATTAGCATGATATATCAAGATCCCATGACCTCTCTAAACCCTGTTATGACGGTCGGAGAGCAAATTCAAGAGGTCGTTTTGCTTCATAACAAGATAAGCCAAGCAGAGGCTTTAGAGCGTGCAATGGAAATGATGGAGATGGTTGGAATCTCAGGCGATAGGCACATTGAGTATCCCCACCAATTCTCAGGCGGCATGAAACAGCGTATAGTTATAGCCATGGCACTTGCATGTGAGCCTTCCCTGCTCTTAGCGGACGAGCCTACATCAGCTCTCGATGTAACGATACAGGCACAGGTGCTTGACGTTATCGCCGAGCTAAAGAACAAGTTTAACACAGCCATGATACTTGTAACGCACGACCTTGGCGTTGTTGCCGAAACATGCGACTTTGTATCTATAATGTACGCAGGTGAAATAGTTGAGCACGGCTCGACACAGCAAATATTCGAAAACCCAAGCCATCCCTACACAGTAGGACTTTTCGGTTCTATTCCAAAGCTTTACGACGATGTGGATAGACTTATTCCGATCGATGGACTAATGCCCGACCCAACAGATTTGCCTGCGGGTTGCAACTTTAGCCCAAGATGTGCTAAATGCATGGATATCTGTAATGTAGAAGCTCCTAAAGAAACAATACTGGAGAGCGGACATAAGGTTTCGTGCCATCTGTTTTCACAAGGAGGTATACAGTGAGTCAGCAACCAATATTAGAAGTAAAAGATTTGTGCAAATATTTTAATACACCTCGTGGGACTCTGCACGCCGTAGATAAGGTTAACTTTTTTATAAACAGAGGCGAAACATTAGGTGTTGTAGGAGAGTCAGGCTGCGGTAAGAGTACACTCGGCAGAACACTCCTACACTTAATCCAACCGACTTCAGGTCAAATTTTCTTTGATGGGCAAGATATCTCAAGCCCTGCCAAAAAGGAAATGAGAGAGCTACGACAGGATATGCAGATAATATTCCAAGATCCTTTTTCCTCGCTCAATCCAAGACTTACCGTCAGCAAGCTAATATCAGAGCCTTTAAAGGTGTATAACGTCTACAACAACCAAAAAGAGTTAGATGCACGAGTTCTTGAGCTGATGGACACAGTAGGACTTGCACGCAGACTGCAAAACAGCTACCCTCACGAGCTCGACGGCGGCCGTAGACAGCGTATAGGCGTTGCAAGAGCGCTTGCCCTCAACCCTAAGTTTATTGTCTGTGACGAGCCTGTTTCAGCTCTTGACGTATCTATCCAAGCACAGATTATAAACCTGCTTGGCGACCTACAAAAAGAGCTCGGCCTTACCTACATTTTTATAACGCATGACTTCTCTGTCGTAAAACATATATCGGACAGAATAGTTGTTATGTATCTTGGAAACGTTATAGAAACAGCCCCGACCAAGGAGTTCTTCGCAAACCCACTTCATCCCTACTCAAAGGCGCTTATATCCGCAATCCCCGAGCCTGTATATACAGGCAAGAAGCGCGAGCGCATAGTGCTAAAAGGCGAGATAACATCGCCAATCGAGCCAAAACCGGGATGTAGATTTGCTCCTCGTTGCAACCACACACAACCATCTTGCATGGAAACAACTCCCGTACTGCAAGATATAGGGGCTGAACATTTTGTAGCATGCCCTTATGCGCTTGAGCTAAAAGGTCAGTAAAGTTTAAGCAGCGCTTTAGCACATGCAGTGATCTGCCTTCCTTTTGGAAAGTGACTAAAGCGAGCGCAGATACTCAAACGTTATATTATACAAAAAGGGACTGCTTAATAAGTCTCGCTTCAAAAAATAATGCAAAAAGAAACCTCTGGAAACAGGCAAAATGCGCCCTGATTTCAGAGGTTTCTTATTTTTAGTTTGTAAATTATTTTGTGCATTGTGCCGGTTGGCTATAACTTATTAAACAGCCCCTTGTTGTGGCTTTTTCTATCGGTGTTTTCTACCGATGATTTCCCCGCCCATCTTACAACACAAGCGCTTTTGTGCATATTCTGTGAACTTTTTTATGGAAATTCCGTTAAAAGCTAAGTTTATAATTCATCTTTGAAAAAAATGCTTATTTATTCCATATTTCCACTTTACTATATAGCCGTGTTATGGTAATATTTATTAGTATTCGTTATTTTGAGCCAAAAACAAAAACCTTGCGATAAAACAGATATCTCGTGCATTATATTGGTGAAAAGGGAAATTTTATCTATTTTTTGAGGTTAACATAATGAAGAAATTTTTATTTATATTATCATTTATAATGCTAATGTCGAGTACCGTTGCCCTTGCAAGCGAGGGTGATCCAATTTATGTCCAACCAAGTAGTGCCAGCATACTTGTCGATTGTGTCGGAAACTCGCTCAACTCTTATAATATCGGTGGCAACAACTACTTTATGCTTAGAGACATAGCCATGATGATGAGTGGTACATCTGCAATGTTCGAAGTAACTTGGGACAGTGATGCCGGTGCAATAAACTTGATTTCCGGCAAAAGTTACACCCCTGTCGGCGGAGAGCTATCGCAAAGCTCAAGCGATGTAAGAGAGGTTTCTCGTACAAATGCAACTATATATATAGATGGTTCCCCTATTGCACTAACAACATACAACATCGGCGGCAACAACTACTTTATGCTTAGAGACATCGCAAATTTATTTGACTTCTCGGTCGTATGGGACAGTGTAGCAAGTAACATTTTAATTGACACGGACAGAAGTTACACATTTGAGCAAGGGCTAAGTAGCTCCCAGTTATTAAACTATATTGAAGAATACTACTGCTGCATTATAAATACCGTACAGTCGCAAAGTCATAACAGTGCAATTTCAAAAGAAGATGCTTACGAAACCGAGGTTTTAAGACTTTTGAATAAAGAGCGCATCGCTTTAGGGCTTGTACCTCTCAAAACTACTGCCGAGCATCAAAATGCCGCACAGGTAAGGGCAGACGAAGCGGCAATCTCGCTTTCGCATACAAGGCCGAATGGCACATCCTTTTCCACCGCCTTTGACGAGGCCGGCATAGAGTCGACATACAGGGGCGAGAACCTTGGTAGCGGCTATAAGACCCCCGAGAGATTTGTCGATGGACTAATGGACTCAGACGCTCATAGGGAAAACATATTAAACCCCGATTACAGATATGTTGGTATAGGTTATAACGAGGATAACTTCTGGTCGCAACTATTTTCTAAGTAAATTTTTTATATAGCTAAAGTCCCCCACAATAAATTGTGGGGGACTTTAGCTATATTCAGCTTGGAGAAAAAGTGTTTTCTCCAAGCTGAGAAATCAGCTAAAGCTGATTTTAACGCCCTCGGGGCGGGAATTTAACGCCAGAGGGCACCCTGATGGTGCCCCCTCGCCGCTCCCCCTCCTTACGATGGGGCTTGATTTTATGTTTTTCTCCAGTCTGTATATAGCTAAAGTCCCCCACAATAAATTGTGGGGGACTTTAGCTATATTGCGCACTATTAAGCGAGCATTTTGCTTATCAATAAAACTACCTTTCATTTCTCCGCCACTTACAAAACATCACTCAATCTGTCTATATCATGCAGTTCACGCCTATCTGCAACTTCGTAAAAAAAGACCTTGTCTTTACTCGTGCCTTTAATTATTCTCATGCCGCCCATATCTCCCGTAAAGGATAAAAGCTCATTTTTATATTGGCTCGTAAAAATAGCCGGATTTCCATAGTGCGACTCGCAAGTAACACAACCGAGAGTTTTCCTACTCTTTTCAAACTGCAAAACAAAGTTTTCGATAGTTTCTTGCCTTAGATATGGTTGATCGCACACTATAAAACAAAACGCTTCGCTCTGTTCGCTACAAGCGGTCAGCCCTAACTTAATGCTACTTGAAATGCCAAGATCGCTATTACAGTTTTTTATTACTTTAAAGCCCTCAAGGTGCTCGCTATTCATTATTTCTTCGTACTGAGTTACAATTATTCTTTCAAAAAACACATCACTTCTCGACGTCTTTTCGACAATATGAAGGTACATAGGCAGCCCGTCGACGACCTCTAAAAGCTTGTTTCGAGTAAATCGTTTGCTATTACCTGCGGCAAGCAAAATCAAACTTATTTTCATAATATTTCTCCTAATTTTCGAGCTATGTGTTTACACTTTCAGCATATAATAACTGCCTTTGTAGTCGATGATCTCGATCTCTCCGTAAATCTTGGAAAACTCTGCCTGAATTTCCGCTCTGCTCACAATGCTCAAATCCAAATCGCACGAGAGCTCGCCGTCCTTTATGAGGAGCGCACGTGTGCAATATCTAAGAGCGAAATTTGCATCGTGAAAGCTTATCAAAGCGGCCTTTTCTGAAGATAGCACTCTTTTTATGACATTCATTATTAAGTGCTTGTTTTGAAAATCAAGGGCAGAGTCGGGCTCGTCAAATATCATGAGCGGTGCATTTTGAACAAGGGCTCTTGCGAGAATAACAAGCTGTTTTTGTCCTTCGCTAAGTGCGAGAAAGTTTTCATTCTCGCTTTGCTCCATTCCTACTGCTTGTAGTTGGTTTAGAGCCTCTCTCTCCTGCTCTTGACTTGTATTTTCAAAGATAGAAAGCCTCGAAGAGTGCCCCATCATAACGACCTCACGCACCGTTAAAGGGAGATTTAAGGAGGATCTCTGCGGAATATAGCTAATGAGTTCAGCTGCCTTCTTAGCGCTGAGATTTTTTATCTCCATGCCGTCGACAAGACAGCCGCCATCATAGCTTAAAAGTGCGCATATACTCTTTATCAGTGTTGTCTTACCTGTGGCATTAGCCCCGAGCAAGGCGCACATTGTTCCTTTTTCAAGAGTGAAACTTATATTCTTCAAGACCTCTTTTTTGCCATAGCCAAAGCTAAGATTTTTCACCTCAAGCAAGCTCAATACCGCTCACCGCCCTTCATTACCATTACCACCAAGAGAGGCGCACCAATTAGTGACGTTAATATGCTTATCGGCACTTCCGATTGACCGATACTCCTTGCAAGGCAGTCTGCAAATAGCAGAATAACAGCCCCTAATATGCCCGAAAAGAACATTACCTTTATGTCATGCCGACCCTTGGCAAGCCTTACCATGTGCGGCGCTATAAGCCCGATAAAGCTAATGCTTCCCGTAATGCTTACGACACTTGCCACAATAAGCGTTACAAGAATCAGCACCGCATTTCGCATACTTTTAACGCTAATGCCGAGCATTTTTGCCTCTCCGCTGTCAAGTGAGAGCATTGTTATTTGCCTGAACAGTTTAAATGTTAGCACAAGGCATACAACCAAGATAGGCATAACAATAAGGAGCTTTTCAAGCGTGACCGATGAAAAAGAGCCCATTGTCCAAAATTCAAGCCGAGAGAGCTCGCCTAGTGGGTCTGCGACAAGTTTTAGGAACATCAAGGCGGCACTTGCAAGGGCATTAACAGCGATGCCCGATATAACAAATGTCGACATTTGTTCATGACGACTCATATTTGTTATGCTCAAAGTTAACATAACAGCGGCTATGCCTCCTAAAAAAGCACTTGTGGCGGTGGTAATAAAACCACCGCCTATAACGACTATCGAAATTGCCGCCCCAACACTTGCACCCGAAGAAACACCGATTATATCGGGCGATGCTATCGGGTTTTTGAATAGAGTTTGATATACATAACCTCCGACAGAAAGGCAAAAACCTGCCAAAAATGCCATTATCGTTCTTGCAAGCCTAAAGTTGACAAAAACAGCTATTTCAAACTGATCGCCGTTAAGGATACCGTCTAAGCTTAGCGGATATTTCCCCGTTACGAGCGACAAAGCAAGCCCTGTTATGCAGAGCAAGATTAAAGCTAAATACAGGTGTTTAGATAAAAAATTTCTTTTCATATTCCTATTTTAATGTCGGTTCAAATCCGTAAAACTCGCTATAAAATTCACTCGCTTCCTCCTCAAAGTCGCTGTATGTATAAGCATCGGGGTGAATTACACTTGCAAGCCAAAGCGAGCCGAGGTAAGACGATGGAAGCGGAGAGTCCCATGCCTCTGTCGTCGAGGGCATTTTGTAGACCTGCGAGTTCTTAACAGCGTCGAGTTCCTGCAAATATTGGTCTTCTAAAATCTGCTCTACATCGTAAACCGCCTCTGGAGCGATAATGATGTAGTCGGGGTTATAATTTATCAGTTGCTCGTATGAAATTATCGCCCAGTAGCTATCTTCAATTCCCTCTGCTACATTAACGGCATTCGAGCTTCTAATTAGAGTGTTTTGAAACATATTAGCCCCTGCCGTAGACAAAAAGTCGCTGTTTCCGGCAAGGTATACCGTCGGGCTTTCCAAGCCCTCAAGCGTAACTTCGAGCGCTTCAAGTTCTTCGCTCCCTTTGTCGATCATGGCAGTTGCTCTATCCACTGTACCTGTCGCAGTTGCCATCATCATGATAGCCTCGTTTAGAAGCTGCTCGTTTTCGGGATTTATGCAAATTGTCTTTATCCCGACAGTCTCGAGTGCCTCTGCTGCGTCTTGCAGTCGCAGCGGAAGTATTACAAGGTCGGGCTCTTGCGTGATAGCTCCCTCAATGTCAAACTCTTTCATTGTACCAAGCATCGGAAGGCTTGAAATTTCAGGGGCTGCAAGGCTGTATATATTACGCTGATCGGCCTTGTTTTCGACTCCGACAAAGCTGTCTTCCAGTCCTAAACCGATAAGACATGACGAAGCGATATAATATCCGCTTATTATGCGCTGTGGTGTCGTTTCAAACTCCACAACCTTACCACGATGATCTGTTACGCTGATATTGCCCTCTGTCTCCCCTACTACATCTTCGGAAGGCTCTGCCGAACATGCATATAGCGACATTGTCATTGCTATAAGTAGCATAAATGCTATTATCTTTTTCACTTTGTTTGCTCTCTTTCTATTCTTATTTCCTCTAATATTATTACAAAACCAAGGGCAAGGTTCTTAAAGCACTCCTAAAAACCTTGCCCGTTAATCATTACATATCGCTTTGCTCTCCTGTCATCTTTTTCCATATTTTCTCGGGTGTCATGGGCAGTTCCCTGTGCCATACTCCTGTTGCATTATATATTGCGTGCGAAAGTGCCGGAGAGGGCGTATTTATAACGATCTCCCCTATCGACTTTGCTCCGAACGGCCCTGTTTTTTCATAGCTGTGTTCAAAGTCGACACGAAGTCTGCTTATATCTATCCTCGTGGGAATTTTATAATTCATAAAGCTTTTTTCAAATAGCCTGCCCTCTTTAGAGTATGTTATATTCTCGCTTAGAGCCATGCCTATTCCTTGAACAATGCCGCCCTCGGTTTGCATCTTTGCAAGATTTGGATTGATCGGCGTGCCGCAGTCTACAACGGCGACATAGTCGAGGATCTCGACAGAGCCTGTCAGTTTGTCAAGCTCGATTTCGACCATTCCTATCATGAAAGGAGGGGGCGACACAGGCGATGTATGCGACTCAGTTATCTGGGTCGAAATATCGTTGCCACACATAGATTTTTCCGAAATTTCGGTCAGCGTCACATGTGCGCTGTTATCCGTTTTAGCTATTTTATCCCCTAAAAATCTTACCTCCTCCTCGCCACACTCGAGCATCCGGGCGGCAATTTTGCAGAGATTTCTGCGCATCTTCGTACAGGCTTTTTCCACGGCTTTTCCTGTAATGTATGTAGTAGACGATGCGTAAGATCCCGAATCATAGGGTGATATATCAGAGTCCGCACCGTAGACGGTAATCTTATCAATATCGCACTCTAAACATTCAGCCGCCATTTGGGCAAGAATGGTATCGCACCCTGTGCCCATGTCAGCAGCGCCTATAAGCAGCTCGTAGCCGCCCTCTTCGCTTAGCTTTACAGTGGCAGAGCCTACATCGACATAGGGTATGCCCGACCCTTGCATGGCAAGGGCAACACCTGCGCTTCTAACCTTGCCGTTACCCATATCACGAGGCTTTGACCTTTCTTCCCAGTCAAACATTTCTTTTGCCTTTGTTATGCACCTATCAAGGCTCGACGCATTTACCGTTTCATAGTAGTAAGCAGGCATTACATCGCCTTCCCTTACCACATTTTTCTCTCTTAGCAGAGTTGCATCGATATTGACCATGCTTGCAAATTCGTTAACCATGCTCTCTATTGCAAAAATACCTTGCGTAGCACCGTAGCCACGATAGGCGCCCGACGACTGAACATTTGTGTATACAACGTCGTAAGAAAAGCGGTATGCCTTTAAACTGCGACTATACATCGATATAGATTTTGCGGCAGTCAGCCCAACGGTAGTTGGGCCATGCTCGCCATATGCACCTGTGTTTGAAAGAGTATAAACTTCAAGTGCTTTTATGCTTCCGTCCTTCATGCCACCGAGTTTTACCTTTATCTTCATCTCGTGCCTTGGAGAAGATGCTGTTAGCGCTTCCTCTCTTGTGTATATAATCTTTGCCCTCTTGCCTGTTTTTAAGGTGACAAATGCAGGATAAACCTCGGCCACAACCGTTTGCTTTGCGCCAAAACCTCCGCCTATTCTCGGCTTTGTTATGCGAATATTGCTCTTTGGAATGCCAAGTGCATTTGCAAGTATTCTTCTTGCATGAAAGACTATCTGTGTCGAAGTCGTCACATGAAGTCGCCCGTATGTATCTATCTCCGAATAGGAGATAAAGGGCTCCATCATTGCTTGATTACATGCCTTGGTGTGAAACTCTCGCTCGAAGACAATGTCGCAACTCTTGTAAACCTCGTCTACATTTCCATCACTGTTACTGCCTGTTGCGCAGAGATTGCGCTTATTGTCAGCCCCGACAGGGCTAAGCGACTTCCAATCATCTTCTGGGTGAACTAAGATTTTGTTATCCTTTGCCTTTTCCATATCGAGTAAGGGCTCTAAAACTTCATACTCGACCTTTATTAGACTCATGGCCTTTAGCACCGCTTTTTCTGTGCCCCCTGCAATAATTGCAACTGCATCTCCGACAAATCTAACATGACGGTCAAGCAGCAGTCTATCATAAGGAGAGGGCTCGGGATATGTTTGCCCTGCCATTGTAAAGCGTTCGTTGTGTACGTCTTGATATGTAAAAATACATTCAATATCAGGCACTAAGAGTGCTGTTTTTGTATCTATATTTTTTATAATGGCATTTGCATAAGGCGAACGCAAGACCTTTACCACCAAAGCATCGCTTGGGGTAATATCATTAACATATACAGGCTTTCCAAGTAAAAGCTGCATAGAGTCTTTTTTTCTAATCGATTTACCGACATAGGTATAGGACAAAACTATTCACCTCTCTTTTTAGAATCTAAGAAACTTCGTATTCCTCTAAGTTGACCGTCATATCCTGAACATCTGCATAGATTCCCAGCCAAAAATGAGATAATTTCTTGATCGGTAGGGTTACTGTTTTCTCTTAATAGTGCTATGGTGTTTACAACAAATCCGGGGTTGCAAAAACCGCACTGCTCTGCGCCTTGGTCTGCAATAAAGCCCACAAATTCGCTCGCTTCCTCTTGAAGCCCTTCGAGCGTTAAGATCTTTTTCCCCTCCGCACGTGCCGCCAAAACGCTACATGAAAGTACCGGTTTATCCTCCATTAGAACGGTACATAGCCCACAGTTAGATGTATCGCAACCACGCTTAACGCTAAAGCATTGATGCTTTCTTAGAAAATCAATCAAGAGCATATCTGCTTCAATGTTATCAACTATTTTTTTATTGTTTAATGTTAGATTTATTTCCACAGTTTATCTCCTTTCATTTAGCTGCTCACATGCACGCATAATTAGCACCGAGCAAATGTGTTTTCTGTAACTTGCACTCGCAAGCTTGTTATCGCCAAAAGTAAATTTTTCACTTGCAGCCTTTGCAAGCTCCTTTATATCATCTTGCTTTTCAAAAGTGATAATTTCCGCCTTTAGAGGGCGAGCGCCTATTACAATTTTGTAGTGTTTTTCGTTTTCGGTAACGGCACAGTTTAAAACGGGAAAATCGGTTTTAGAATTTTTTTGTGCCATAAAGACAGTATTATAGCTTCTTTTTTCCACTATAACCCTAACCAACAAATCACGCTCGTAATCTTGTTTTAAAAAATCCTCAAGACTTATTACGCCCTTATTATAAAATTCCACTTTAGCGCCAAGTGCGAGAAGCAGTGTCGTTATGTCGGAAAACCCAAATTTAGAAAACACACTGCCGCCGACAGTAGCCAAGTTCCTAAACTGAACGCCAACAAGATCTTTAAGGCACTCTCTAATGGCATTATCTGTCATCCCATTCAAAGACTCGCTTCTTTCAATATCTCTAAGAGTGACCATAGCGCCTATATGGTATTCGGTTTCTCTTTCTTCGATTTTATCAAGGTTTAAGTCGCAAAGATCAATGGCCGTAGCAACATTCTTGCTCTGCATTTTTTGCCAAAGCATACCACCCAAGACGACATTGTTTTTGTTTAGGTTTAGCTCATACGCTTCCTTTAAACTCTGCGCTCTGTGGTAGTTTTTAATATTTAACACTTATCTTCCTCCGATTTTAAGAATTAGTGGATTTATATAAAAAAATGTGTTATTGTGCAAAATCGAGTATACCATATCGACAAAGACAATTCAAGAAAAACAGATAAGATAGGATATATCTATTGACTATTTGCAGTACATATTGGTAGCTTACAAAACTTCATATTATGCTTTGTAAGGTAAACATCTTTTACTTATTATTTCAAAGGGGTTTTCTTCAGTTTATAGCGTTTTCGCAGTCTATAACGCTTGTAAGTAAGTTTAAGATATAAAACTAAAATAAAGCCCTGTAAATCGCACGATTTACAGGGCTTTGTCATATTAGGTGTAAGCTAAAAACTGCTTTACCACCTTAGATATTAAATTCACCTAGCAAAAAGCTTCTAAAAACACCTAAAGCTATCAATTACTCAGCTGCATTTTCCATAACGCTTGTAGCTGCTACTCTACCGAAGATAACTGTGTCAGCAATAGCAACAGATCCTAAGCGGTTGCCGCCGTGGATTCCGCCTGTAACTTCGCCTGCTGCGTATAGGCCTTCGATAACTTCGCCTTCTGTGTTTATAACTCTTGCAGTTTCGTCGATCTCAACGCCACCCATTGTGTGGTGAACCGAAACAACGCTCTCGTACATGATGTAGGGGCCTTCACCAAACTTATTAAAGTTTGCTGTACGTCCAAAATCTGTATCCTCGCCTGCATCTACAAGAGAATTGTATCTCTCGATAGTAGCCGCTACTACATCTGCAGGAACGCCAAACTCTGCGCAAACTTCTTCAAGTGTTCCAACAGCCATTACGCCCTTCTTTATCGACTGATCGATCTCTGTGCCATATAGCTCGTGAAGCTGTTGCTCCTCTGTAACCGCTGCATCTACCAATCCGTAAACAAGGCTGTTTGTCTGCTTGATCGTTGCATCGGATATAACGTCACGTGTGCCCTTCTCGTCGACAAATCTCTCACCCTCTTGGTTTACAAGAAGAGATGTCGAATTAAGACGAGCATAGTCTACATAGTAGTAGTTGCCTGTTGCTGGGCTGTTAACGGGGTATAGCTGGATTTTATCCATGCCTACAAGATTTGCACCGACAGCTTCTGCCATAACAATACCATCACCTGTAATTGCAGGGCTGTTTGTTGTGGGGATTGAAGAATCGAGTGATGGCCAAATCGAATTGTAGGAATCTCTCATCTCTACATTCGAGCCAAAGCCGCCCGAAGCAAGAATAACGCCATGACTTGCATTATATGTGTGCTTAGAACCGTCATTATGTGTTGCGCTAACGCCTACAACCTTGCCTGCATCGTCTGTTATTAGGGAGTCAGCAGTTGTCGATAAATGAATATCAACGCCAAGCTCTCTTGCTTTGCTTTCAAATGTGTCCATGTACTGTCTGCCATCGCCAACAGGCCAGAGCGTACGAGCAACTGTATGACCGCCGTACCAGCTTTGGCTGCCACGGAACTCAACACCTACTACATCTCTTGCCCACTCTGCAGCAGCAAGAGCATTGTCGGCAATAATTCTAACTAAATCAGGGTTAGCCTCTTCGTATCCGCCAACAAAAACATCATCGTAAAATAGTTCTACGCTGTCGTTTGTAATGCCTTCTTCAATCTGAACCCAGTTACCGGGAGCTGCAAACTCACCGCCCGACATTCTTGTGTTACCGCCTGTAATGTCCATTTTCTCGATAACAACAACATTTGTTGCACCTTGATTTACAGCTTCGATAGCAGCTGATAGGCCTGCACCACCGGCACCCACAATAACGATCTGTGCATCTACAACAGTGTCTTCACCCTTAACAACTTCAGGGACGACTGTGTATTTGCTCATATCTGCGCCTTGCTCTTCAAGGACATTCGATACTGCAAGCTTTATTGCATTACTTGTAACAGAAGCACCCGATAGCGCATCGACTGCTACCGAATTGTGCTCGACAATTCTGCCCGGAATTACGTCGATTGCCTTTGTACCAAGACCTACTGTCTCTTCTTGCATACTAACATTAACACCTGTTATTATCTCGTTTTCGATAGTAACATCGACTGTCATATCGGCAATATATCCGGAAACTGTCGAGGAATATGTACCATCAGCTACTGCTGTCGACACTTCGTCCGAACCGAAAACTTCCTTAGTTGCGTCCTTTGCAGCAGTAACAATTGCCTTAGATGTAACGGTTGCACCTGCAACAGAGTCTACATCAAAGGAATTTGCCTCTACCATTGCGCTTGGGAGAGCATCGATTGCGTTTGTGCCAATGCCGTCTGTTTCGACATGATCTGTAACCGTTACAGCTGTAATCTTGTCGTTTTCTAGGGTAACTTCAACAGTTAGCTCACCGCCGTAACCTGCTGCTCTGCCTGTGTAGACACCTGTTGCACCTGTCGCCTCGCCTGCACCGTCTGCCCCATCTTCAGGAGCTGCTTCGGTCGAGCAAGCTACAAGCATAAAGCTCATGCATAACGCAAGAGAAAGTCCAAGAAACTTCTTCATTTTTTACCTCCAAAATAGTTGCATATAAATTATTTTACTTCATTATTACTTCTTATTTGTGGCATAAATAAGATATGATAAAGAAATAACAATGCCAAGTTAACACATTTACAATTAATTTTAAGACATAAAAAAACTTTGTTTAAAACACCCAAGCACATATTATTTTATTGTCTATTTCTACCAATATGCTTTACTTGTTAATTGCTGAAATGGGTATTTACATAAAAAATCTAGCAAATTACTATATATGTAAGTTAGCTATAAGGATTTCTTTTTTGTCTAAAACAAAATTACAACGAGACCTTTACTTAAGATATTATCTATTTTTTGCTATATAAAGATAGCTTTTAATATGTAATAATATGGCAATAATGCAAATGTTATATCAAAATAAGTTCACATAATGCATCACCTTTGCAAACAGAAACTACTATACAAAAATTCAAGAAAATTCATAAAATTTAATAAAGCTTGCTGTTAAATCAAGCTGTACTTTAGAAATACTTGGCTAAGCTTAAGATCTGCAAAGTAAATATTGCAGTTAGACTGACAAATATTTGATATGAAAAAGGATATGTAAACAGGGCAGATTTCATAGAGTTTAATATTAGCTGTTGAGAAAATGAAGCGGTAGGCTTTTCCAACAATGAATATTTTTTATCAATCGCCTTGACAGGCAAATAACAATATAGTAACATTTCAGTAATTAACTTAAGATTGGGGATGTTTATGAATACTAAAGTTGAAAGAATCAAAGCAGATATCGAGGCGCTTTCGCATTTTAACTCCACACCCGGCAACGGGCTTACAAGGCTTTCCTTTACTCCCGAGCATAAGGCGGCACAAGAGTACATAATGAATGCTATGAAAGAAGCAGGGCTCGAAGTTCGAATTGACCCATGTGCGGCAATAATCGGTCGGCTCGAGGGTAGCGATCCTACACTCCCAATAATTGCTACGGGAAGTCATTTCGACTCCGTTCGTCACGGTGGAAATTTCGACGGCCCAGCAGGGGTTGTTGCAGGAATCGAGGTTGCGAGAACATTTAAAGACATGGGAATAAAGCCTCGCCATACACTCGAATTTGTTGCAATGATAGAGGAAGAAGGGGCAAGATTTGGATCAGGGTTGTTCCAAAGTCGTGCATTTGTCGGAAAGGTGACAGAAGAAGAACTGTACACAAATAAAGATGCTTCCGGCATAACTGTTGCCGAAGCGATGAAAAGCTTTGGCCTTGACCCGTCAAAGTACAAAGACGCAGAGTTTAAAGAGGGCGCTTATAAGAACTTTATCGAGCTTCACATAGAACAAGGCCCTGTACTTGAAAATGGTAAAATCGATGTTGGCATAGTCGAGACAATAGTTGGAATTCAAGAGCTCGAAGTTACGGTAAACGGCTATCCGGCACATGCAGGAACGACACCTATGAACATGCGCTCCGATGCATTTTTGGTTGCTTCTAAGGTTGCAATTCGTGCAAACGAAGCGGCCATCGAAATTGGTTCCGGCACTGTTGCAACTGTCGGGCAGGTCAGTGTAATGCCAGGCTCATTTAATATAGTGCCGAGCAAGGTCGTTTTCTTTGTCGATATTCGCAGTAAGTCGCAAGATTGCATTGATTTTGTCTCAAAGGCTGTACACGAGATGCTCGAAAAAGAGACAAAAGATAACGAGAGACTTAGCTTCTCCACAAGAAAAATGGTAGAAACAAACCCCGTTCAGACAGATCCTGTTGTATGTGACGCTCTTGAAGATAGTGCAAAAGACTTGGGTCTCTCTACTGTGCGTATGCTATCAGGCGCCGGTCACGACTGCATGATCATGGCAGCAAAGACAGAGATCGGACTGATATTTGTCCCAAGCCTCGACGGACGTAGCCACTGTCCCGAGGAGTGGACCGAGTACGAAGAACTTAGAAACGGTGCAGAACTGCTCTTTTGCGCAATGGATAAACTTTCGAGATAAAATGCAAAAAAGTCCCAAACTTAGAGTTTGGGACTTTCAGTTTGGAGAAAAGATAAAATCAAGCCCCTTCGCAAGGAGGGGGAGCGACGAGGGGGCACCATCAGGGTGCCCTCTGGCGTTATATTCTCGCCCCGAGGGCGACTTCATCTTGGGGAAAATTTGTTTTCCCCAAGATGAAGTCCCAAACTTAGAGTTTGGGACTTTTTCTTTATGTAGCTGTGACACTCCTTTATAAGTGTCACCTTTTATCTACACTATATCTAATATTTCTCCAATTTCTTCTACAAGATAGTCTGCTTTTGACAGTTCTTCTTTATTGCCATAGGGTGATAGATATAATCCGAACCCGTTTTTGAAGCCACAGGGCGCCTTGTGGACTTCGTTACTCCACAGCGGCAAGGCAGCAAGCATTG
>CAYJFK010000011.1:0-49132 GCA_964369475.1 uncultured Oscillospiraceae bacterium
CACACGCTGTCAGGGGTCGCAAAGCGATTTTTGAAGCCACAGGGCGTTTTGTGGCGAGGCACTACATAGTGGCAATGCTTGCTGCCTTGCCGCTGTGGAGTAACGAAGTCCACAAGGCGCCCTGTGGCTTCAAAAACGGGTTCGGATTATATCTATCACCCTATGGCAATAAAGAAGAACTGTCAAAAGCAGACTATCTTGTAGAAGAAATTGGAGAAATATTAGATATAGTGTAGATAAAAGGTGACACTTATAAAGGAGTGTCACAGCTACATAAAGAAAAAGTCCCAAACTCTAAGTTTGGGACTTCATCTTGGGGAAAACAAATTTTCCCCAAGATGAAGTCGCCCTCGGGGCGAGAATATAACGCCAGAGGGCACCCTGATGGTGCCCCCTCGTCGCTCCCCCTCCTTGCGAAGGGGCTTGATTTTATCTTTTCTCCAAACTGAAAGTCCCAAACTCTAAGTTTGGGACTTTTTTGCATTTTATCTCGAAAGTTTATCCATTGCGCAAAAGAGCAGTTCTGCACCGTTTCTAAGTTCTTCGTACTCGGTCCACTCCTCGGGACAGTGGCTACGTCCGTCGAGGCTTGGGACAAATATCAGTCCGATCTCTGTCTTTGCTGCCATGATCATGCAGTCGTGACCGGCGCCTGATAGCATACGCACAGTAGAGAGACCCAAGTCTTTTGCACTATCTTCAAGAGCGTCACATACAACAGGATCTGTCTGAACGGGGTTTGTTTCTACCATTTTTCTTGTGGAGAAGCTAAGTCTCTCGTTATCTTTTGTCTCTTTTTCGAGCATCTCGTGTACAGCCTTTGAGACAAAATCAATGCAATCTTGCGACTTACTGCGAATATCGACAAAGAAAACGACCTTGCTCGGCACTATATTAAATGAGCCTGGCATTACACTGACCTGCCCGACAGTTGCAACAGTGCCGGAACCAATTTCGATGGCCGCTTCGTTTGCACGAATTGCAACCTTAGAAGCAACCAAAAATGCATCGGAGCGCATGTTCATAGGTGTCGTTCCTGCATGTGCCGGATAGCCGTTTACCGTAACTTCGAGCTCTTGAATTCCAACTATTGTCTCGACTATGCCAACATCGATTTTACCATTTTCAAGTACAGGGCCTTGTTCTATGTGAAGCTCGATAAAGTTCTTATAAGCGCCCTCTTTAAACTCTGCGTCTTTGTACTTTGACGGGTCAAGGCCAAAGCTTTTCATCGCTTCGGCAACAGTTATGCCGGAAGCATCTTTATTTGTGTACAGTTCTTCTTCTGTCACCTTTCCGACAAATGCACGACTTTGGAACAACCCTGATCCAAATCTTGCCCCTTCTTCCTCTATCATTGCAACAAATTCGAGTGTATGGCGAGGCTTTATTCCCATGTCTTTAAATGTTCTCGCAACCTCGATTCCTGCAACAACCCCTGCTGGGCCGTCGAAATTTCCACCGTGACGAACGGAGTCGAAATGACTTCCCGTAGCAATTATTGGGAGTGTAGGATCGCTACCCTCGAGCCGACCGATTATTGCCGCACATGGGTCAATTCGAACTTCGAGCCCTGCTTCTTTCATAGCATTCATTATGTACTCTTGTGCCGCCTTATGCTCGGGAGTAAAGGAAAGCCTTGTAAGCCCGTTGCCGGGTGTGGAGTTAAAATGCGAAAGCGCCTCGATATCTGCTTTGATTCTTTCAACTTTAGTATTCATAAACATCCCCAATCTTAAGTTAATTACTGAAATGTTACTATATTGTTATTTGCCTGTCAAGGCGATTGATAAAAAATATTCATTGTTGGAAAAGCCTACCGCTTCATTTTCTCAACAGCTAATATTAAACTCTATGAAATCTGCCCTGTTTACATATCCTTTTTCATATCAAATATTTGTCAGTCTAACTGCAATATTTACTTTGCAGATCTTAAGCTTAGCCAAGTATTTCTAAAGTACAGCTTGATTTAACAGCAAGCTTTATTAAATTTTATGAATTTTCTTGAATTTTTGTATAGTAGTTTCTGTTTGCAAAGGTGATGCATTATGTGAACTTATTTTGATATAACATTTGCATTATTGCCATATTATTACATATTAAAAGCTATCTTTATATAGCAAAAAATAGATAATATCTTAAGTAAAGGTCTCGTTGTAATTTTGTTTTAGACAAAAAAGAAATCCTTATAGCTAACTTACATATATAGTAATTTGCTAGATTTTTTATGTAAATACCCATTTCAGCAATTAACAAGTAAAGCATATTGGTAGAAATAGACAATAAAATAATATGTGCTTGGGTGTTTTAAACAAAGTTTTTTTATGTCTTAAAATTAATTGTAAATGTGTTAACTTGGCATTGTTATTTCTTTATCATATCTTATTTATGCCACAAATAAGAAGTAATAATGAAGTAAAATAATTTATATGCAACTATTTTGGAGGTAAAAAATGAAGAAGTTTCTTGGACTTTCTCTTGCGTTATGCATGAGCTTTATGCTTGTAGCTTGCTCGACCGAAGCAGCTCCTGAAGATGGGGCAGACGGTGCAGGCGAGGCGACAGGTGCAACAGGTGTCTACACAGGCAGAGCAGCAGGTTACGGCGGTGAGCTAACTGTTGAAGTTACCCTAGAAAACGACAAGATTACAGCTGTAACGGTTACAGATCATGTCGAAACAGACGGCATTGGCACAAACGCAATCGATGCTCTCCCAAGCGCAATGGTAGAGGCAAATTCCTTTGATGTAGACTCTGTTGCAGGTGCAACCGTTACATCTAAGGCAATTGTTACTGCTGCAAAGGACGCAACTAAGGAAGTTTTCGGTTCGGACGAAGTGTCGACAGCAGTAGCTGATGGTACATATTCCTCGACAGTTTCCGGATATATTGCCGATATGACAGTCGATGTTACTATCGAAAACGAGATAATAACAGGTGTTAATGTTAGTATGCAAGAAGAGACAGTAGGTCTTGGTACAAAGGCAATCGACGTAATTCCGGGCAGAATTGTCGAGCACAATTCGGTAGCAGTCGATGCGCTATCGGGTGCTTCTGTTACAAGTAATGCAATAAAGCTTGCAGTATCGAATGTCCTTGAAGAGCAAGGCGCAGATATGAGCAAATACACAGTCGTCCCTGAAGTTGTTAAGGGTGAAGACACTGTTGTAGATGCACAGATCGTTATTGTGGGTGCCGGTGGTGCAGGCCTATCAGCTGCTATCGAAGCTGTAAATCAAGGTGCAACAAATGTTGTTGTTATCGAGAAAATGGACATTACAGGCGGTAACACAAGAATGTCGGGCGGTGAGTTTGCAGCTCCCGGTAACTGGGTTCAGATTGAAGAAGGCATTACAAACGACAGCGTAGAACTATTTTACGATGATGTTTTTGTTGGCGGATACGAAGAGGCTAACCCTGATTTAGTTAGAATTATTGCCGACAATGCTCTTGCTGCTGCAGAGTGGGCAAGAGATGTAGTAGGTGTTGAGTTCCGTGGCAGCCAAAGCTGGTACGGCGGTCATACAGTTGCTCGTACGCTCTGGCCTGTTGGCGATGGCAGACAGTACATGGACACATTTGAAAGCAAAGCAAGAGAGCTTGGCGTTGATATTCATTTATCGACAACTGCTGACTCCCTAATAACAGACGATGCAGGCAAGGTTGTAGGCGTTAGCGCAACACATAATGACGGTTCTAAGCACACATATAATGCAAGTCATGGCGTTATTCTTGCTTCGGGCGGCTTTGGCTCGAATGTAGAGATGAGAGATTCCTACAATTCGATTTGGCCATCACTCGATTCTTCAATCCCCACAACAAACAGCCCTGCAATTACAGGTGATGGTATTGTTATGGCAGAAGCTGTCGGTGCAAATCTTGTAGGCATGGATAAAATCCAGCTATACCCCGTTAACAGCCCAGCAACAGGCAACTACTACTATGTAGACTATGCTCGTCTTAATTCGACATCTCTTCTTGTAAACCAAGAGGGTGAGAGATTTGTCGACGAGAAGGGCACACGTGACGTTATATCCGATGCAACGATCAAGCAGACAAACAGCCTTGTTTACGGATTGGTAGATGCAGCGGTTACAGAGGAGCAACAGCTTCACGAGCTATATGGCACAGAGATCGATCAGTCGATAAAGAAGGGCGTAATGGCTGTTGGAACACTTGAAGAAGTTTGCGCAGAGTTTGGCGTTCCTGCAGATGTAGTAGCGGCTACTATCGAGAGATACAATTCTCTTGTAGATGCAGGCGAGGATACAGATTTTGGACGTACAGCAAACTTTAATAAGTTTGGTGAAGGCCCCTACATCATGTACGAGAGCGTTGTTTCGGTTCACCACACAATGGGTGGCGTTGAGATCGACGAAACTGCAAGAGTTATAAACACAGAAGGCGAAGTTATCGAAGGCCTATACGCAGCAGGCGAAGTTACAGGCGGAATCCACGGCGGCAACCGCTTAGGATCTGTTGCTATTGCTGACACAGTTATCTTCGGTAGAGTAGCAGCTACAAGCGTTATGGAAAATGCAGCTGAGTAATTGATAGCTTTAGGTGTTTTTAGAAGCTTTTTGCTAGGTGAATTTAATATCTAAGGTGGTAAAGCAGTTTTTAGCTTACACCTAATATGACAAAGCCCTGTAAATCGTGCGATTTACAGGGCTTTATTTTAGTTTTATATCTTAAACTTACTTACAAGCGTTATAGACTGCGAAAACGCTATAAACTGAAGAAAACCCCTTTGAAATAATAAGTAAAAGATGTTTACCTTACAAAGCATAATATGAAGTTTTGTAAGCTACCAATATGTACTGCAAATAGTCAATAGATATATCCTATCTTATCTGTTTTTCTTGAATTGTCTTTGTCGATATGGTATACTCGATTTTGCACAATAACACATTTTTTTATATAAATCCACTAATTCTTAAAATCGGAGGAAGATAAGTGTTAAATATTAAAAACTACCACAGAGCGCAGAGTTTAAAGGAAGCGTATGAGCTAAACCTAAACAAAAACAATGTCGTCTTGGGTGGTATGCTTTGGCAAAAAATGCAGAGCAAGAATGTTGCTACGGCCATTGATCTTTGCGACTTAAACCTTGATAAAATCGAAGAAAGAGAAACCGAATACCATATAGGCGCTATGGTCACTCTTAGAGATATTGAAAGAAGCGAGTCTTTGAATGGGATGACAGATAATGCCATTAGAGAGTGCCTTAAAGATCTTGTTGGCGTTCAGTTTAGGAACTTGGCTACTGTCGGCGGCAGTGTGTTTTCTAAATTTGGGTTTTCCGACATAACGACACTGCTTCTCGCACTTGGCGCTAAAGTGGAATTTTATAATAAGGGCGTAATAAGTCTTGAGGATTTTTTAAAACAAGATTACGAGCGTGATTTGTTGGTTAGGGTTATAGTGGAAAAAAGAAGCTATAATACTGTCTTTATGGCACAAAAAAATTCTAAAACCGATTTTCCCGTTTTAAACTGTGCCGTTACCGAAAACGAAAAACACTACAAAATTGTAATAGGCGCTCGCCCTCTAAAGGCGGAAATTATCACTTTTGAAAAGCAAGATGATATAAAGGAGCTTGCAAAGGCTGCAAGTGAAAAATTTACTTTTGGCGATAACAAGCTTGCGAGTGCAAGTTACAGAAAACACATTTGCTCGGTGCTAATTATGCGTGCATGTGAGCAGCTAAATGAAAGGAGATAAACTGTGGAAATAAATCTAACATTAAACAATAAAAAAATAGTTGATAACATTGAAGCAGATATGCTCTTGATTGATTTTCTAAGAAAGCATCAATGCTTTAGCGTTAAGCGTGGTTGCGATACATCTAACTGTGGGCTATGTACCGTTCTAATGGAGGATAAACCGGTACTTTCATGTAGCGTTTTGGCGGCACGTGCGGAGGGGAAAAAGATCTTAACGCTCGAAGGGCTTCAAGAGGAAGCGAGCGAATTTGTGGGCTTTATTGCAGACCAAGGCGCAGAGCAGTGCGGTTTTTGCAACCCCGGATTTGTTGTAAACACCATAGCACTATTAAGAGAAAACAGTAACCCTACCGATCAAGAAATTATCTCATTTTTGGCTGGGAATCTATGCAGATGTTCAGGATATGACGGTCAACTTAGAGGAATACGAAGTTTCTTAGATTCTAAAAAGAGAGGTGAATAGTTTTGTCCTATACCTATGTCGGTAAATCGATTAGAAAAAAAGACTCTATGCAGCTTTTACTTGGAAAGCCTGTATATGTTAATGATATTACCCCAAGCGATGCTTTGGTGGTAAAGGTCTTGCGTTCGCCTTATGCAAATGCCATTATAAAAAATATAGATACAAAAACAGCACTCTTAGTGCCTGATATTGAATGTATTTTTACATATCAAGACGTACACAACGAACGCTTTACAATGGCAGGGCAAACATATCCCGAGCCCTCTCCTTATGATAGACTGCTGCTTGACCGTCATGTTAGATTTGTCGGAGATGCAGTTGCAATTATTGCAGGGGGCACAGAAAAAGCGGTGCTAAAGGCCATGAGTCTAATAAAGGTCGAGTATGAAGTTTTAGAGCCCTTACTCGATATGGAAAAGGCAAAGGATAACAAAATCTTAGTTCACCCAGAAGATGATTGGAAGTCGCTTAGCCCTGTCGGGGCTGACAATAAGCGCAATCTCTGCGCAACAGGCAGTAACAGTGATGGAAATGTAGACGAGGTTTACAAGAGTTGCGACATTGTCTTCGAGCGAGAGTTTCACACCAAGGCATGTAATCAAGCAATGATGGAGCCCTTTATCTCCTATTCGGAGATAGATACATACGGGCGACTTCATGTGACGACTTCGACACAGATAGTCTTTCATGCAAGAAGAATACTTGCAAATGCACTTGGCATTCCAAAGAGCAATATTCGCATAACAAAGCCGAGAATAGGCGGAGGTTTTGGCGCAAAGCAAACGGTTGTGGCCGAGGTTTATCCTGCATTTGTCACCTTAAAAACAGGCAAGAGGGCAAAGATTATATACACAAGAGAGGAAGCGCTAACAGCATCTTCTCCAAGGCACGAGATGAAGATAAAGGTAAAACTCGGTGGCATGAAGGACGGAAGCATAAAAGCACTTGAAGTTTATACTCTTTCAAACACAGGTGCATATGGCGAGCATGGCCCAACTACCGTTGGGCTGACTGCCGCAAAATCTATATCGATGTATAGTCGCAGTTTAAAGGCATACCGCTTTTCTTACGACGTTGTATACACAAATGTTCAGTCGTCGGGCGCCTATCGTGGCTACGGTGCTACGCAAGGTATTTTTGCAATAG
Source organism: uncultured Oscillospiraceae bacterium (assembly GCA_964369475.1). Classification (GTDB taxonomy): domain Bacteria; phylum Bacillota; class Clostridia; order Oscillospirales; family Feifaniaceae; genus CAYJFK01. The sequence goes on from CAYJFK010000011.1 coordinate 7,336, forward strand.
AGAGCATGGTTAACGAATTTGCAAGCATGGTCAATATCGATGCAACTCTGCTAAGAGAGAAAAATGTGGTAAGGGAAGGCGATGTAATGCCTGCTTACTACTATGAAACGGTAAATGCGTCGAGCCTTGATAGGTGCATAACAAAGGCAAAAGAAATGTTTGACTGGGAAGAAAGGTCAAAGCCTCGTGATATGGGTAACGGCAAGGTTAGAAGCGCAGGTGTTGCCCTTGCCATGCAAGGGTCGGGCATACCCTATGTCGATGTAGGCTCTGCCACTGTAAAGCTAAGCGAAGAGGGCGGCTACGAGCTGCTTATAGGCGCTGCTGACATGGGCACAGGGTGCGATACCATTCTTGCCCAAATGGCGGCTGAATGTTTAGAGTGCGATATTGATAAGATTACCGTCTACGGTGCGGACTCTGATATATCACCCTATGATTCGGGATCTTACGCATCGTCTACTACATACATTACAGGAAAAGCCGTGGAAAAAGCCTGTACGAAGATGCGCAGAAATCTCTGCAAAATTGCCGCCCGGATGCTCGAGTGTGGCGAGGAGGAGGTAAGATTTTTAGGGGATAAAATAGCTAAAACGGATAACAGCGCACATGTGACGCTGACCGAAATTTCGGAAAAATCTATGTGTGGCAACGATATTTCGACCCAGATAACTGAGTCGCATACATCGCCTGTGTCGCCCCCTCCTTTCATGATAGGAATGGTCGAAATCGAGCTTGACAAACTGACAGGCTCTGTCGAGATCCTCGACTATGTCGCCGTTGTAGACTGCGGCACGCCGATCAATCCAAATCTTGCAAAGATGCAAACCGAGGGCGGCATTGTTCAAGGAATAGGCATGGCTCTAAGCGAGAATATAACATACTCTAAAGAGGGCAGGCTATTTGAAAAAAGCTTTATGAATTATAAAATTCCCACGAGGATAGATATAAGCAGACTTCGTGTCGACTTTGAACACAGCTATGAAAAAACAGGGCCGTTCGGAGCAAAGTCGATAGGGGAGATCGTTATAAATACGCCCTCTCCGGCACTTTCGCACGCAATATATAATGCAACAGGAGTATGGCACAGGGAACTGCCCATGACACCCGAGAAAATATGGAAAAAGATGACAGGAGAGCAAAGCGATATGTAATGATTAACGGGCAAGGTTTTTAGGAGTGCTTTAAGAACCTTGCCCTTGGTTTTGTAATAATATTAGAGGAAATAAGAATAGAAAGAGAGCAAACAAAGTGAAAAAGATAATAGCATTTATGCTACTTATAGCAATGACAATGTCGCTATATGCATGTTCGGCAGAGCCTTCCGAAGATGTAGTAGGGGAGACAGAGGGCAATATCAGCGTAACAGATCATCGTGGTAAGGTTGTGGAGTTTGAAACGACACCACAGCGCATAATAAGCGGATATTATATCGCTTCGTCATGTCTTATCGGTTTAGGACTGGAAGACAGCTTTGTCGGAGTCGAAAACAAGGCCGATCAGCGTAATATATACAGCCTTGCAGCCCCTGAAATTTCAAGCCTTCCGATGCTTGGTACAATGAAAGAGTTTGACATTGAGGGAGCTATCACGCAAGAGCCCGACCTTGTAATACTTCCGCTGCGACTGCAAGACGCAGCAGAGGCACTCGAGACTGTCGGGATAAAGACAATTTGCATAAATCCCGAAAACGAGCAGCTTCTAAACGAGGCTATCATGATGATGGCAACTGCGACAGGTACAGTGGATAGAGCAACTGCCATGATCGACAAAGGGAGCGAAGAACTTGAAGCGCTCGAAGTTACGCTTGAGGGCTTGGAAAGCCCGACGGTATACCTTGCCGGAAACAGCGACTTTTTGTCTACGGCAGGGGCTAATATGTTTCAAAACACTCTAATTAGAAGCTCGAATGCCGTTAATGTAGCAGAGGGAATTGAAGATAGCTACTGGGCGATAATTTCATACGAGCAACTGATAAATTATAACCCCGACTACATCATTATCGCTCCAGAGGCGGTTTACGATGTAGAGCAGATTTTAGAAGACCAATATTTGCAGGAACTCGACGCTGTTAAGAACTCGCAGGTCTACAAAATGCCCTCGACGACAGAGGCATGGGACTCTCCGCTTCCATCGTCTTACCTCGGCTCGCTTTGGCTTGCAAGTGTAATTCACCCCGATGCTTATACATACAGCGACTTTGAGGAGGAAGCGAGTGAATTTTATAGCGAGTTTTACGGATTTGAACCGACATTAAAATAGGAATATGAAAAGAAATTTTTTATCTAAACACCTGTATTTAGCTTTAATCTTGCTCTGCATAACAGGGCTTGCTTTGTCGCTCGTAACGGGGAAATATCCGCTAAGCTTAGACGGTATCCTTAACGGCGATCAGTTTGAAATAGCTGTTTTTGTCAACTTTAGGCTTGCAAGAACGATAATGGCATTTTTGGCAGGTTTTTGCCTTTCTGTCGGAGGTTATGTATATCAAACTCTATTCAAAAACCCGATAGCATCGCCCGATATAATCGGTGTTTCTTCGGGTGCAAGTGTTGGGGCGGCAATTTCGATAGTCGTTATAGGCGGTGGTTTTATTACCACCGCCACAAGTGCTTTTTTAGGAGGCATAGCCGCTGTTATGTTAACTTTGAGCATAACAAATATGAGTCGTCATGAACAAATGTCGACATTTGTTATATCGGGCATCGCTGTTAATGCCCTTGCAAGTGCCGCCTTGATGTTCCTAAAACTTGTCGCAGACCCACTAGGCGAGCTCTCTCGGCTTGAATTTTGGACAATGGGCTCTTTTTCATCGGTCACGCTTGAAAAGCTCCTTATTGTTATGCCTATCTTGGTTGTATGCCTTGTGCTAACATTTAAACTGTTCAGGCAAATAACAATGCTCTCACTTGACAGCGGAGAGGCAAAAATGCTCGGCATTAGCGTTAAAAGTATGCGAAATGCGGTGCTGATTCTTGTAACGCTTATTGTGGCAAGTGTCGTAAGCATTACGGGAAGCATTAGCTTTATCGGGCTTATAGCGCCGCACATGGTAAGGCTTGCCAAGGGTCGGCATGACATAAAGGTAATGTTCTTTTCGGGCATATTAGGGGCTGTTATTCTGCTATTTGCAGACTGCCTTGCAAGGAGTATCGGTCAATCGGAAGTGCCGATAAGCATATTAACGTCACTAATTGGTGCGCCTCTCTTGGTGGTAATGGTAATGAAGGGCGGTGAGCGGTATTGAGCTTGCTTGAGGTGAAAAATCTTAGCTTTGGCTATGGCAAAAAAGAGGTCTTGAAGAATATAAGTTTCACTCTTGAAAAAGGAACAATGTGCGCCTTGCTCGGGGCTAATGCCACAGGTAAGACAACACTGATAAAGAGTATATGCGCACTTTTAAGCTATGATGGCGGCTGTCTTGTCGACGGCATGGAGATAAAAAATCTCAGCGCTAAGAAGGCAGCTGAACTCATTAGCTATATTCCGCAGAGATCCTCCTTAAATCTCCCTTTAACGGTGCGTGAGGTCGTTATGATGGGGCACTCTTCGAGGCTTTCTATCTTTGAAAATACAAGTCAAGAGCAGGAGAGAGAGGCTCTAAACCAACTACAAGCAGTAGGAATGGAGCAAAGCGAGAATGAAAACTTTCTCGCACTTAGCGAAGGACAAAAACAGCTTGTTATTCTCGCAAGAGCCCTTGTTCAAAATGCACCGCTCATGATATTTGACGAGCCCGACTCTGCCCTTGATTTTCAAAACAAGCACTTAATAATGAATGTCATAAAAAGAGTGCTATCTTCAGAAAAGGCCGCTTTGATAAGCTTTCACGATGCAAATTTCGCTCTTAGATATTGCACACGTGCGCTCCTCATAAAGGACGGCGAGCTCTCGTGCGATTTGGATTTGAGCATTGTGAGCAGAGCGGAAATTCAGGCAGAGTTTTCCAAGATTTACGGAGAGATCGAGATCATCGACTACAAAGGCAGTTATTATATGCTGAAAGTGTAAACACATAGCTCGAAAATTAGGAGAAATATTATGAAAATAAGTTTGATTTTGCTTGCCGCAGGTAATAGCAAACGATTTACTCGAAACAAGCTTTTAGAGGTCGTCGACGGGCTGCCTATGTACCTTCATATTGTCGAAAAGACGTCGAGAAGTGATGTGTTTTTTGAAAGAATAATTGTAACTCAGTACGAAGAAATAATGAATAGCGAGCACCTTGAGGGCTTTAAAGTAATAAAAAACTGTAATAGCGATCTTGGCATTTCAAGTAGCATTAAGTTAGGGCTGACCGCTTGTAGCGAACAGAGCGAAGCGTTTTGTTTTATAGTGTGCGATCAACCATATCTAAGGCAAGAAACTATCGAAAACTTTGTTTTGCAGTTTGAAAAGAGTAGGAAAACTCTCGGTTGTGTTACTTGCGAGTCGCACTATGGAAATCCGGCTATTTTTACGAGCCAATATAAAAATGAGCTTTTATCCTTTACGGGAGATATGGGCGGCATGAGAATAATTAAAGGCACGAGTAAAGACAAGGTCTTTTTTTACGAAGTTGCAGATAGGCGTGAACTGCATGATATAGACAGATTGAGTGATGTTTTGTAAGTGGCGGAGAAATGAAAGGTAGTTTTATTGATAAGCAAAATGCTCGCTTAATAGTGCGCAATATAGCTAAAGTCCCCCACAATTTATTGTGGGGGACTTTAGCTATATACAGACTGGAGAAAAACATAAAATCAAGCCCCATCGTAAGGAGGGGGAGCGGCGAGGGGGCACCATCAGGGTGCCCTCTGGCGTTAAATTCCCGCCCCGAGGGCGTTAAAATCAGCTTTAGCTGATTTCTCAGCTTGGAGAAAACACTTTTTCTCCAAGCTGAATATAGCTAAAGTCCCCCACAATTTATTGTGGGGGACTTTAGCTATATAAAAAATTTACTTAGAAAATAGTTGCGACCAGAAGTTATCCTCGTTATAACCTATACCAACATATCTGTAATCGGGGTTTAATATGTTTTCCCTATGAGCGTCTGAGTCCATTAGTCCATCGACAAATCTCTCGGGGGTCTTATAGCCGCTACCAAGGTTCTCGCCCCTGTATGTCGACTCTATGCCGGCCTCGTCAAAGGCGGTGGAAAAGGATGTGCCATTCGGCCTTGTATGCGAAAGCGAGATTGCCGCTTCGTCTGCCCTTACCTGTGCGGCATTTTGATGCTCGGCAGTAGTTTTGAGAGGTACAAGCCCTAAAGCGATGCGCTCTTTATTCAAAAGTCTTAAAACCTCGGTTTCGTAAGCATCTTCTTTTGAAATTGCACTGTTATGACTTTGCGACTGTACGGTATTTATAATGCAGCAGTAGTATTCTTCAATATAGTTTAATAACTGGGAGCTACTTAGCCCTTGCTCAAATGTGTAACTTCTGTCCGTGTCAATTAAAATGTTACTTGCTACACTGTCCCATACGACCGAGAAGTCAAATAAATTTGCGATGTCTCTAAGCATAAAGTAGTTGTTGCCGCCGATGTTGTATGTTGTTAGTGCAATAGGGGAACCATCTATATATATAGTTGCATTTGTACGAGAAACCTCTCTTACATCGCTTGAGCTTTGCGATAGCTCTCCGCCGACAGGGGTGTAACTTTTGCCGGAAATCAAGTTTATTGCACCGGCATCACTGTCCCAAGTTACTTCGAACATTGCAGATGTACCACTCATCATCATGGCTATGTCTCTAAGCATAAAGTAGTTGTTGCCACCGATATTATAAGAGTTGAGCGAGTTTCCGACACAATCGACAAGTATGCTGGCACTACTTGGTTGGACATAAATTGGATCACCCTCGCTTGCAAGGGCAACGGTACTCGACATTAGCATTATAAATGATAATATAAATAAAAATTTCTTCATTATGTTAACCTCAAAAAATAGATAAAATTTCCCTTTTCACCAATATAATGCACGAGATATCTGTTTTATCGCAAGGTTTTTGTTTTTGGCTCAAAATAACGAATACTAATAAATATTACCATAACACGGCTATATAGTAAAGTGGAAATATGGAATAAATAAGCATTTTTTTCAAAGATGAATTATAAACTTAGCTTTTAACGGAATTTCCATAAAAAAGTTCACAGAATATGCACAAAAGCGCTTGTGTTGTAAGATGGGCGGGGAAATCATCGGTAGAAAACACCGATAGAAAAAGCCACAACAAGGGGCTGTTTAATAAGTTATAGCCAACCGGCACAATGCACAAAATAATTTACAAACTAAAAATAAGAAACCTCTGAAATCAGGGCGCATTTTGCCTGTTTCCAGAGGTTTCTTTTTGCATTATTTTTTGAAGCGAGACTTATTAAGCAGTCCCTTTTTGTATAATATAACGTTTGAGTATCTGCGCTCGCTTTAGTCACTTTCCAAAAGGAAGGCAGATCACTGCATGTGCTAAAGCGCTGCTTAAACTTTACTGACCTTTTAGCTCAAGCGCATAAGGGCATGCTACAAAATGTTCAGCCCCTATATCTTGCAGTACGGGAGTTGTTTCCATGCAAGATGGTTGTGTGTGGTTGCAACGAGGAGCAAATCTACATCCCGGTTTTGGCTCGATTGGCGATGTTATCTCGCCTTTTAGCACTATGCGCTCGCGCTTCTTGCCTGTATATACAGGCTCGGGGATTGCGGATATAAGCGCCTTTGAGTAGGGATGAAGTGGGTTTGCGAAGAACTCCTTGGTCGGGGCTGTTTCTATAACGTTTCCAAGATACATAACAACTATTCTGTCCGATATATGTTTTACGACAGAGAAGTCATGCGTTATAAAAATGTAGGTAAGGCCGAGCTCTTTTTGTAGGTCGCCAAGCAGGTTTATAATCTGTGCTTGGATAGATACGTCAAGAGCTGAAACAGGCTCGTCACAGACAATAAACTTAGGGTTGAGGGCAAGCGCTCTTGCAACGCCTATACGCTGTCTACGGCCGCCGTCGAGCTCGTGAGGGTAGCTGTTTTGCAGTCTGCGTGCAAGTCCTACTGTGTCCATCAGCTCAAGAACTCGTGCATCTAACTCTTTTTGGTTGTTGTAGACGTTATACACCTTTAAAGGCTCTGATATTAGCTTGCTGACGGTAAGTCTTGGATTGAGCGAGGAAAAAGGATCTTGGAATATTATCTGCATATCCTGTCGTAGCTCTCTCATTTCCTTTTTGGCAGGGCTTGAGATATCTTGCCCATCAAAGAAAATTTGACCTGAAGTCGGTTGGATTAAGTGTAGGAGTGTTCTGCCGAGTGTACTCTTACCGCAGCCTGACTCTCCTACAACACCTAATGTTTCGCCTCTGTTTATAAAAAAGTTAACCTTATCTACGGCGTGCAGAGTCCCACGAGGTGTATTAAAATATTTGCACAAATCTTTTACTTCTAATATTGGTTGCTGACTCACTGTATACCTCCTTGTGAAAACAGATGGCACGAAACCTTATGTCCGCTCTCCAGTATTGTTTCTTTAGGAGCTTCTACATTACAGATATCCATGCATTTAGCACATCTTGGGCTAAAGTTGCAACCCGCAGGCAAATCTGTTGGGTCGGGCATTAGTCCATCGATCGGAATAAGTCTATCCACATCGTCGTAAAGCTTTGGAATAGAACCGAAAAGTCCTACTGTGTAGGGATGGCTTGGGTTTTCGAATATTTGCTGTGTCGAGCCGTGCTCAACTATTTCACCTGCGTACATTATAGATACAAAGTCGCATGTTTCGGCAACAACGCCAAGGTCGTGCGTTACAAGTATCATGGCTGTGTTAAACTTGTTCTTTAGCTCGGCGATAACGTCAAGCACCTGTGCCTGTATCGTTACATCGAGAGCTGATGTAGGCTCGTCCGCTAAGAGCAGGGAAGGCTCACATGCAAGTGCCATGGCTATAACTATACGCTGTTTCATGCCGCCTGAGAATTGGTGGGGATACTCAATGTGCCTATCGCCTGAGATTCCAACCATCTCCATCATTTCCATTGCACGCTCTAAAGCCTCTGCTTGGCTTATCTTGTTATGAAGCAAAACGACCTCTTGAATTTGCTCTCCGACCGTCATAACAGGGTTTAGAGAGGTCATGGGATCTTGATATATCATGCTAATCTCTGAACCTCTGATACTGCGGATTTCGGCTGTTGGCATGTCCAAAATATTTTTGCCGTCATAGAGAATTTCGCCGCTGTATATCTCGCCCGGAGGATTTGGAACTAAGTTTAGTATGCCAAGCGCTGTCGTTGTCTTGCCGGCACCTGTTTCGCCGACTATTCCAAGAGTCGTACCACGGTCTACCGACAGAGAAACATTAGTTACAGCCGCTACAACGCCATTATCTGTGACATAACGTATGCTAAGGTTATTTATTTCTAATAATTTGTTATTTTCACTCATACAAAATCCTCCTTTCTTATCTCTTTAGTTTGGGGTCTAAGGCATCACGTAGTCCGTCGCCAAGTAGGTTAAGCGCAAATATTGTAGTCATAATTGCAAGGCCTGGGAACATTACCATGTGAGGATGCAGGGTAAAGTAGTTACGTCCCTCGGTTAGCATTGCGCCCCACTCGGGTGTTGGAGGTGTAATGCCAAGGCCTATAAAGCTAAGGCCGGCAGTTGAGAGAATAGCACTTGCCACGCCCAAAGTCGCTTGAACGATAAGAGGGGAGAGCGAGTTTGGTAGTATGTGGGTGAATATAATTCTAAAGTCAGATGCACCGGTTGCACGTGCCGCCTCTACGAACTCCTGCTCTCTAACAGACAAAAACGATGCTCTTACAATACGCACATAGCTCGGAACGGCACTGATGCCGACGGCTATCATAACATTGACGAGTGAATTACCAAGAGCCGCTGTAATTGCTATTGCAAGCAGTATTCTCGGAATGGCAAGGGCAACATCGGTTATACGCATGATTATATTATCTATCCACTTTCCGTAATAACCAGCAAGCGCACCTAATATTACTCCGATAACTCCCGAAATACCAACGGCTATAAAGCCAACTTGCAGAGATATACGAGCACCGTGTATTATACGGCTGAATATATCACGTCCAAAGTTGTCTGTACCCATTGGGTGTTCCCATGACGGTTTTAGATATGTACGTGTCGGGTCTGTCTCCTCATAGGGATAGGGGGCTACTACATCGGCAAATATGGCCGAGAATATTAAAACCATTATTATAAAAAGCCCAAACATCGCAAATTTGTTACGACGAAGTATCTTCCATATTTCGCCCAGTTTACTGTACTTTTTTTCCTTAGCCACTATTTGCCTCCTTTCTTTGCTTTCATATAGTTAGCCTTGATACGAGGATCTACATATGCATATAAAATATCAACGAACAGATTTACAAATGTAAAGATAAATGAAATTAGCAGTACCCCACCTTGAACAACGGGAAAGTCACGGTTTTTGATAGATTCAACCATAAGTCGTCCAATACCGGGGATGGCAAATACGCTCTCTGTAAGTACCGCACCGCCAAACATTACGCCAAATTGAAGGCCAATAACTGTCAGTATCGGAATAAGTGCATTTTTTAGTTGGTGGCGTAGTAAAACTACAATTTCTTTTTGACCTTTAGCACGTGCTGTTCGTACATAGTCTTGTTTATTAACTTCAAGCATACTCGACCTTGTCATACGAGTGATGGTAGCAGCTGTTGAAGTTCCGATTGTTACAGCAGGCAGTATCCAGTGAAGGGGAGTTGCAATACCAGATACAGGCGTTAAGCCAAGCCATACTGAAAATATGATTATAAGAACCATACCTTGCCAGAAGTTGGGCATGGAAACGCCGAGCAAAGCAAAGACCATCGAAGCATTGTCAAATAGCGAATATTGCTTTGTAGCGGAAATTATGCCGACAGGAATACCTATTGCAACGGCTACTGCGATGCTGAGCACCGTTAGCGTTGCCGTAGTTGGCAGTTTTGCCATTAATTCTTCGGCAACAGGTTGTCCTGTACGATAAGATGTTCCCATGTCTCCTTGCATTAAGTCAAGGAGATAGTTGCCGTAGCGGACCAAGAAGGGATCATTTAGTCCAAGCTCTTCTTCAAGAGCTTCAAGTGCTCCTGGCTTTGCCGCACCCTCCTCGCCGAGTATTGACATAGCAGGGTTACCCGGAGTGATATACAAGAGTGTAAATATTACGAATGTAACGGCCAAAAGTACCGGTATAATCAGTAGCACTCTTTTGAATACGTAGTTTATCAACGAAGTTCCTCCTTTGTATAAATTTGATAGTAAGTTGCAAAACGGTATTACCTTTTAAACCTCGGCACAAGTTCTCCTCCGGCTTTATTTGTCATGCACATTTTACATCCGACTAATAAATTTATCTTTCGCCACAATTAAACAAAAAAATTTTAAGAGTGGTAGCTATTTAAAAAGGGAGACCATCATTATGAGTAGTCTCCCTTTATTTGTGTTAAAGCATATTATTCAAAGCTATTGCTTTAAAGATTGCTTTACATTATTTTGTAACGTCCTTTAGAATGCTTCTGCCCGATGGGTGGTTAACATAGCCTTCGATGTTAGCACGAGTACCTGTTAGGTTCTCTTGGTTCCATGTGAAGATCCAAGGTGCTTCTTCAACAGCTATTTGCTGAGCTTCTGCGTACATTGCCATTTGCTCATCGGGGTCTGTCGAAATACGTGCCGAGTCAAGTAGCTCGTCAAATCTTTCGTTTGTGTAGAACGCTCTGTTACCGGGTGTGCCGTGTGCGCTCGAGTGTAGAACTGTGTATAGACCTTGGTCGGCAGTACCTGTTGCGTTAGACCAACCGAGGATATACATATCGTGTAGGCCTAATGCTGTATCTTCGAGGTATCTTGACCACTCAACATACTCGATAGAAACAGTTACACCAACTTCAGCAAGCTGGCTCTGTACCCAAACAGCGATGTTTGCTCTGTCTTGGTTACCGTCGTTAACCCAAAGTGTTGTCTCAAAACCGTCTGCGTAGCCGGCTTCTGTTAGTAGCTGAACAGCCTTTTCGGGATTGTACTCATAACCTGTTAGTGTATCGTCGTAAGCTGCAACCATTGGGCTTATTGGGCCGTTCGATTTGCTACCTGCGCCGTGGAATACCGACTCAACAATTGTCTCCATGTCTAAAGCGTAGTTTAGAGCTTGGCGAACACGAACGTCGTCAAAGGGCTTTTTGTTTGTGTTCATGCCTATGTATGTAACCGAGAAACCAAGGTCTCTTGCAATCTTTAGATCGGGGTTGTTTGTTGTACGCTCGATGTTAGGAGCACCGATGTCGTAAACAATGTCAACGCCGCCTGTTTCAAGCTCGAGCATTGCTGTCTCTGTTTCGGGGATAATTCTAAATACTATACCATCTGTACCGGGTGCTCCGTCCCAGTAGTCGTAGTTAGCTTCAAGAACGATTTCGCTTGCTGTATCCCAGTTAACGAACTTAAAGGGGCCTGTGCCTACAGGATTAGTACCGACAGCATCGCCTGCCTCTGTAACAGCTTTTTCATTCATGATAGCTGTTAGAGGGTTTGCTAAGTAGTCGATCGAAGGAGCGAAAGCGTATAGGAAGTTAATGCTTATGTTGTAATCGTCAACAACTGTAATGCCTTCGGGATCGATAAAGCTAAGTGTGTTGCCCATCTGAGGAGACTCAATTCCTCTTAAAAATGTAAACTTAACATCGTTTGCAGTTAGCGTTTCGCCATTGTGGAACATTACGCCCTCACGTAGTTTGATGTTTAGAGTCATACCATCATTTACAAACTCATAACTTTCAGCAAGAAGGGGAGTAATCGAACCGTCATTGCCCTGAAGGAATAATGTGTCGAAGATTTGACGGAATACACGTGCGCTTGGTTGGTCGTTAGTAACCTGTGGGTCGAGCGAAACCGCATCGGCCTTTTGCGAAACTACAAGTATGTCCTTCGCATCTTCACCGGAGTCTGCACCCTCGTCTCCACTCGAACATGCCGTAATGCTCAATGCCATTGCAGATATTAGAATAAGTGCTAATAGTTTTTTCATATCTTTCTCCTTCCAATTTTTGCTTATAAAAGCATTTGCACAGCGAAATATAATAGCTGTCGTTACATAATACCAAACCATCTATATAATGTCAAGTTTTAATGTAAATATTGTAAAATCTTTTGTTTTTAAATTAACAAGAAAATTTGATACTTGATAGCTACAAAAAGCTCTAAAAGTATTTTGCGCAGTATTTTTTTGTAGAATTGTCTAAAAATATCTTCAAAAAGTTGCAATAATATGACAGAAAATGAAAAAAATTTAGAAGGCATATTTTTTTGCATATAAGATTAAAGCCCATGTAGTTGTTAGCAGTTGAATATATTGTCCTGTAATAAGTTTGTTAGCTAATGAATATAGTCGGTCTCCTAACTAAACAATGGCGGTGTAGTTAGTATTTATCTATATTGCCTCGACAAGAAGTAGCAGAAATCTCAAAAAAGCGAACGGCTACAATAAAAGCGACCGTATATCTTTAACGGTCGCTCTTTTTATGGTGCCAGATATTTCGACATATCATTCTTCTTATGCAAGTTAAAATACGTGCATAGTTGAACTTGTTTGACAAAAGTGTCAAAATATGTTATCCTGTGAAAATAATTAGTTAGCAAAAACTAACTACATTGCTTTAATTAACGACAAATTGATTAAAAGCTCAAAAAAGGAAGAAAATAAATGGAAGAAACTTCAAGCAGTTTTATAGAAAATGTTACAGAAACTAAAACCTTTAAAATTATATACATAGTTTTCGGCAAAGTATTACAGCTCATTATAGTCCTATTATCCGTGAGCTTTTTGACATTTTTGCTAACTCATATAGCGCCGGGTGACCCAGGTGTTGCAATGTATGAAGCCGCAGGAATTATCCCGACAGAAGAAATGCTCGAACTTGCTCGTGAACAACTTGGGCTTAACAAGCCTTTTTTTGAGCAGTACACGACATGGCTATATAACTCTCTGAGAGGTGATCTGGGAACTTCTTTTTCACAGCACGAGCAAGTGTTAGATTTAATTTTGAGAAATCTCGAATCGACCATAACGCTCGCTATGAGCATCTTGGGGGTAACGCTACTTTTTTCTGTTCCGCTTGGGATAATATCTGCCACTCGTAAAAACAAATTTTCTGATTATATTATTCGCTTTGCGAGTTTTATCAGCATTTCATCGCCAAATTACTTGGTTGCGTTAGTTTTAACCTTTGTTTTTTCTTATAAACTCGAGTTAATTCCCGTCTATAACCCATACGGCTCGCCAACTGCTTTAATTTTGCCTGTGCTTTCACTTGCAATCGGAATGATTGCAAACTATACACGCCAAATAAGAACGCTATTTCTCGAAGAGCTTTCACAAGACTATGTTTATGGCGCAAGGGCAAGAGGCGTGAGCGAGGTTCGCATTTTGTTTATCCATATAATGCGAAATGCAATGCTGCCGCTCGTTACCTTGATAGCATATTCGCTGGGCTCTCTTTTGGGCGGAGTGGCGATAGTGGAGGTTATTTTTTCATTCCCCGGGCTTGGAAATCTAATTGTATATGCAGTTGAAATGTACGATTATCCGCTTATTCAAGGTCTTGTTTTATGGATAGCCATGTGTTACACAATTATAAATATCTTCACTGATATTCTATATAAAATATTCGACCCACGACTTGGGAAACACCTATAATCCGAACCCGTTTTTGAAGCCACAGGGCGCACTGTGAGCTTCGTTGTAGCACTACGCCAAGGCAACAAGCATTGCCGCAGCGCTCCGCCTCGTCACATCACGCCCTGTGGCTTCAAAAATCGTCCCGACCTCAAAACGGCCTGTGTTTTCGTCAGTCGAGGCAGACGACGAAGGCAATGCTTGTTGCCTTGACGAGGAGGATAACGAAGAATGGCGGAAACACAGGCCGTTTTGAGGCAGGTTCGGATTATAGGTCTTTCCCTTGGGCGGGAAGACTTGAACATGGTCGCCTGTGGGCAGTCCCTTTTTGGCGCTTTTTGCCTTGTCGTCCTCGCCTTGCGTCAGCAAGGCTTCGTCCTCCGCAGCAAAAATCCCGCAAAAATGAAGAGCCCACAGGTGCTTCGCAGTTTTAGCTACTCAGATTTGTCCTAAGACGACGAAAAGCCCGAAGGGAATACTTGCTGTATTTACGAGGGCTTTAAGGAAGTATGAGGGCAAATCTGAGCCGCTAAAACCGACCATGTTCAAGGCTTCCCACCCTTGGGAAAGCTCCGAAAGGAATGCATTTATGATTAGCAAATTTGAAAGCTTTAAAAGAATTATTATACTTCTCTTGGTCGCATTAATACTTTTTGTTGCCGTATTTGCGCAATATCTAACCCCACAAGATCCATACTACACAGATTTTAGCATAGCAAACAAGCCTCCAAGTGCCGAGCATTGGTGTGGGACGGATAGTTTAGGCAGGGATATATTTTCGAGGCTTATTTTAGGGACGCAAGCGTCGGTATTAGCGGCACTCGTACTTGTCGTAATAGTAACCTTTGTCGGTGTTGTCTTAGGTATGCTATCTGGATACTACGGAGGAAAAGTCGATACTGTTATAATGCTTATAGTCGACACCATGTTATCATTTCCCGATTTGGTCATAGCGCTTGCCATTGTAGGCATAGTTGGGGTGGGACTAGTCCCTGCAATGGCCGCAATTATCGTAGTTAAATGGGCAAAATACGCAAGGCTTACACGCAGTTTGGTATTGAAAATAAGAGAACAGTCCTTCCTAACAGCGGCAATAACAAACGGTGCTAAGGGGAGCAAGATTATGTTTTCTCATATCTTGCCAAACATTATGCCGCAAATTTTCGTAACGGCCTCACTTGATATTGGAAACACGATACTAATGCTGTCGTCACTATCCTTTCTCGGATTTGGGATTTTGCCCCCGACCCCTGAATGGGGATACATGCTAAACGAGGCAAGAGACTCGTTTTTAACCTCTCCATACCTTATTTATGGGCCCGGTCTAACGATATTAATTGTTGTTATTATCTTCAACTTGTTTGGAGATAGTATGCGAGATATATTCGACACAAGAGGAAACTAAAAAAAGAAAGGCTTACAGATGAAAAAGAGAACTATTAAAACAATACTTGCCGCAATTATGACTGTTTCGGTCTTGCTGACTGGTTGTGGCTCGCAAGACTCAGACAGTGCAAATTCGGATGGCAACTCAAACGGAGAAGACAAAAACGATAAAGTAGTAGTTGCGACATACTACTTCCCTGCAACGCTTGAGCCCTCTAAGGACTGGGGCAGTTGGTATGTTGTGGAGTTTGGTGTTGGTGAGACATTAACAAGGTATTCTAAAACAGGTGAAGTCCTACCTTGGCTTGCAGAGAGCTGGCAGATTAGCCAAGAAGATACACATATTTGGGAGATTAAACTGCGTGAAGATGTTGTTTTCTCAAACGGCGCTCCTATGACGGCAACCAAAGTAAAGCAGTCGATAGAGCGTCTATATGAAATGGAAGACCCTGCAAACGGCGGTAACGGAAACCCTCATTCGCATTTTACATTTGACTCCATCGAAGCCGACGACGAAAATTATATGCTCTACATCAAAACAACAGTACCAACTCCTGATTTACCCGGCGCACTTGCTTATCCGTGGCAAATGATTGTAGATGCTGAGGCGACAGAGGGTAGAGAAACCTACACCGAATGCGTTATCGGAACAGGGCCGTATATCTTCACCGATTTTGAAGCTGGGATTTCCCTACATGGTGTGCCAAACGAAAATTACTGGAACGGAACTCCAGGATTTAAAGAGATAGAAGTAGTTAAAATGGAAGATTCCAACATGCGTGCAATGGCACTGCTTGAAGGGAGCATTGACTTTACTGTAAACCTTGACCCCGGTGGTCTTGAAGCTGTTAAGGGGAGCGAAAATGTAACGGTAGAGGAGTATGCAGGCACAAAGACCGAGCTTGACCATATGAATGTAACGGGCATTTTATCAAACGAAACACTGCGCCAAGCAATTGTAATGAGTATTGATGGAAATATAATTGCCGATAATGTGTTAGACGGACTTTACGACTGGGGGTATTCTGTAATTCCATCGGGCTTAGATTTTGGATACGACAGATTGACAAACCCTTACCCATACGATTTTGACGCTGCTGTTGCGCTGCTTGACAGCGCTTATATTGTTGACACAGACGGCGATGGAATTAGAGAGCTTGACGGTCAAAACATTGTGCTTCGATATATCTCGCAACCCGGACAAAAGGAAGTTGAGGCTCGCATCGAGTTAATTAAAAAAATAGGAATTGGCATAGAGCACATTGTTTATGACGACTATCTTCCATACTTGTATGACAGAGATTTTGACATTATTGCAAGTCACGATACAGCGACCCCGACAGGAGATCCTGCTAAATTTTTGTCTCGTTGGTATTCGGGCAATAAGGAAACAAACTTTGCAGGCTTTTCAAATGCAGAGTACGATGAGATTTTTGAAGCGCTAACAGTCGAGTTTGATGCAGATGCAAGACGTGAATATGTTGTTGAACTGCAACAAATTCTTATAGACAATGCGGTTTGCTTGGTTGGCGGTTATCCTGAATATAATGCGTGCTATGTTACAGGGCTTGAAGGCACAAATATAGGTGCATATTACTATTATCAAATTACCCCTGAATTGAGATACGAATAATTTGACTTTCAAAGGAAAACGTCAGGGGGTTCCCTTTGGCATCAAATTACGCCCCGAGGGCATTAAAATCAGCTTTAGCTGATTTTCTCAGCTTGGAGAAAACACTTTTTCTCCAAGCTGAGATTATTTCTATTCCTGATTTTTTACTTTTTAGCGTGTAGGAGGCAAAAGTTGTGAGTGAAGCCCTGTTGAATGTATCGGATTTGAGCATTGCATATAATGATAGATCTAATATTGTTGTAGATAACTTTAATTTAAAGGTAGAACACAAGGAAATAATAGCCGTTGTGGGCGAGAGCGGAAGCGGTAAGACAAGCGTTATCCGTGCCGTAATGGGGATTTTGCCACCGACAGGGAGTGTCATTTCAGGTCAGGTGGTTTTCGATGGGGTTTCCATGCTTGGTAATAAAGCTTATAAAAAAGGAAAAGATATTGCCTTTGTTTTTCAGCAGTCAGGGTCGATGCTAAACCCTGTAATTACAATCGGTCAGCAGTTTATTGAGTACATTCGAGGGCATGAGAAGATCTCTAAAAAAGAGGCCCATGTAATGGCGGTTGAAGCGCTGAAAAAGGTTCAACTCGATGACGCTGAAAATCTTATGCACACATATCCGTTTGAACTTAGCGGCGGTATGCAACAGCGTGTTGGTATTGCTATGGCAATTACATTTAAACCAAAACTAATACTTGCAGACGAGCCGACTTCGGCGTTAGACGTTACTACACAGATACAGATAATAGAACTGCTAAAACAAATTAACAAGGAGTTTGGAACAGCTATTGTTATGGTTACGCATAATTTGGCGGTCGCCTCTTATCTTGCGGATAAATGCATTGTTATGTTGGACGGTAAAATTGTAGAAGAGGACACTATGAGCAAGATTATTAAAAACCCGACAGATAACTACACCAAGATGCTAATCAGCGCCACAGTTTTCGAGGAGAATTAAGATGAAGGAAGATATTGTTTTAACCGTAAAGGATGTTTGTAAAGGTTTTAAACGGAAAAATCATGTTATCAGCGCAAACGACCATTTGAATTTTGAGCTTTACAAAGGTGAAATTCTCGGCATTGTGGGCGAGAGCGGAAGCGGAAAAAGTACCATTGCCAAGCTCTTAATGCATATAGAAAGACCCGACCACGGTGAAATTAAAATTTGTGGGCAAGAGTATAGCAAACTGTCAAGCGAAGAACTTCGCTTGCAGCGAAAAAATATTCAGATGATTTTCCAAGACCCGATAAGCTCAATGAATCCTAAAAAGAAAGTGAAGGAAATTGTTTGCGAACCTCTCATTAACTATGGGCTGATAAAAAAGAACCAAATAAACGATGCGGCAATAGAACTTTTAAATTCGGTCGATCTTACGGCGGATTTTATAGAAAAATACCCTCATAACATGAGCGGTGGGCAAGCTCAACGTGTTGCAATAGCTCGTGCCATCGCACTAAAACCACAAATCCTACTCTGCGATGAGGCCACTTCTGCTTTAGATGTTTCTGTGCAAAGAAACATTATAGATACTCTGCTTCACCTAAACAAAACGCTCAATATTTCGATTGTTTTTATCTCACACGACATATATTTGACGAAGTTTATCGCAGACAGAATAATAGTTATAAACAAAGGGTGTATAGTTGAAACGATAGATAGATCAGAATTTAACAGTGATCAGCACAAGGAATACACACTTAAATTGATGGAATCAGCAAGTATTTTGAACAAAAATTTAACTGAAATATAAAGATATATTCAAGGAGAGCTAATGCAAAGTACAAATAAAATAACACAGGGTAACATAACAAAAGAAGTTTTTTTGTTTTTTATCCCACTTGTCATCTCGGCGTTTTTTCAGCATTTTTACGGCATAGTAGATGCAATAATTGTAGGACAAAATTTAGGCGATTTAGCCTTTGCAGCTGTCGGTGGATCTGCTTCAAAGCTAATAACTATGCTAATTAACTTTTTTGTTGGTGTGTCGGCAGGTGTCACGGTATACACCTCTCAATTTTTTGGCAGGGGTGACAGAAGGGCAGTTAAAAAAATAATATATAACGGTATAGTGTCGTTTCTTGTATTTGGTGCTGTTTTATCGGTAGTAGGTATTTTTTTGGGCGGTCGATACCTCGAAATTATGAGCACACCGCAAAACACTATGGATTTTTCTGTAAGCTACTTAAACACATTCCTTTTCGGCTTAATTTTCTGTGTCTTTTACAACATGTTTTCGGGCGTGTTCAGAGCGATAGGCGACTCTAAAACTCCCCTTTATGTTTTGATTTTTTGTAGTATATTAAATATTTTGTTAGACCTTCTCTTTGTAATAGTAATACCTCTAAGCGTTTTTGGCGTTGCATTAGCTACTGTTTTGGCGCAAGGTATATCGGCATTGATTTTAGGATACATACTACATAATAAATTTAAAAGCGAAAAGATCGAAAGCTCGCTCGATTTTAAAATGATATCCGACATATTCAAACTCGGCATACCGGCAGGGCTACAAAGCATAATGTATAGCCTATCAAACATGCTTGTGCAGTCTACTGTAAATATTTTTGGCTATACTACCGTTACGGCATGGTCGGCTTATCTGAAGATCGACGGAATTTTGGATGTCTTTACCTCAGCCCTTGGAAGCACGGCAATTACCTTTGTTGGGCAAAATCGTGGTGCAGGTAACATAAGGCGAGTTAAAGAAAGTGTAGTTAAAATTATCTTTATTACATATGCGGTAATCACACCGATAATTATAGCCTTTGTATCATTTAGAGTGCCATTGCTCGGCATGTTTACAGATACAGCCGAAGTTATAGAGATAGCAAAAACACTCTTTTTTGTTATAATGCCAATGTATATTTTGGGTGTACCAAACTATATATGTTCACAAGCTGTAAGAGGTTTAGGGCAATCCTTTAGGCCGATGATTATAACCCTTGTGGGTGTTGTAGGCCTTAGATTTGTTTGGGTGCTATTTGTATTTCCAATAAATCCAACCATTCAGTTTTTGGGGTATTGTTATCCTGTAAGTTCTTTTATAATGTCAATTGTATTTGTGGTCTATTTTATGAAGGAAATGAAAAAACTCAATGAAGCTACAACATAAAGCGGTCTTTTTTATTATAGAGGAGACAGCTTTGGTTTGCAGCTCGTTTGAATAAAAAGTACACAATAAGAAGTATAAGAGAGTTGAAAATTTTTGTAGTATAGTAGATTTACAATAAAATTTCAATATACGTTAAAAAGACCGGCATGTATATTGACATATTCGCTACAATATGATAAAATATTTTTCGTTGCATAAATAGTAGTTGTTCGTGCATTTTATGCAACGAATGTATAAAATTTGCGATTAAAATTGGAGGTGCATATTTAATGGATAAAAAGTACAGATCAAAGACCATTACAGTGCTTGGGGCAGGCGCTGTGGGTAAGACAATAGCGGCAGATTGTGCCTTGGCGGGTAGCAAGGTAAGAATTTGCGACTTGCAACCTTATGCAGAAAAATCACTCTTTGGCATAGAGAGAAACGGTATAAAGTTCTATGGTAAAGAAATGAATTTGTATGGATTTAGACGATCGGGCATTGCACATGTCGAAATGGCTACCGACGATATGGAAAAGGCTGTAAAAGGCGCAGAGATAATTGTTGTAGCACTGCCATGCGTTGGGCACAAAATATTTTTTGAAAAGCTCATTCCTCTTTTGGAAGACGGAATGGCCATACACATATTCCCCGATAACTACGGCAGCTTGATCTTGAGAAAAATGATGCGAGAGGCCGGCTCTACAAAGAAGGTAATAGTAGGCGGATGGTCGAGTTCACCCTATGGAACGAGGGTAGATTCTATGGGCGGCGTTATTATGCCATCGGTTGATGTAGAATACAGGGCAATCTCTCTGCGTGGAGCTTCTTTGCCACTTAGCGATATAGATGAATTTATTGAAAGCGGAAAATATATCGGAGCGCTCGAGTCGGTATACACAGGTAATGGCCCTGCTTTGGGTGATACGATAATGGATATTGGTTTTAGCAATGTCAATCCGATTCTTCATGCACCTGGGGTTATTTTGGGTGTTGGAGCAATGGAGAATTTCGGGCTGATATACGGAGACCATAAAGAGAATTTTTCGATATATTCTCATGCCTATTGCCCCTCCATTTCAAGAGTGCAATATGGAATCTATTTAGAAGAGCTTGCACTGGCAAAAGCGCTCGGTGTTGGTATGCAAGAGTATAAAGAAAAGCAGTTCTTCTCGAGAGAGAGCATACTGGGCGAGGAGTACATGGGACCGGATTTTGAAATACCCTTCGAGGATATAAATCATGTAGCATGGGGAACAGGCCCTACCAGCGTTGATTCGAGATATTTAACCGAGGACATCCCTGTCGGTTGTCACGTATTCCACCTGTTAGGAAAGCTATTAAATGTAAAAACACCGCTGATAGATTCCATGATACATCTTGCCTCTGCAATTTTAGGCAGAGACTTTTTTGCGGAAGGGTATACCTTAGAGGACATCGACCTTGGCGGTATGAGTGTTGAGGAGATTAATAAACATATTAGATAATAAGTAATGGAGAATTTTATGGAGCAACAAGCTAACAGATATACAAACAAGCAAATAATGCGGTTTCTTGTACCCTCAGTAATAGGAGCGCTTTTATTTTTGTTTCCTGTTCCGACAGAAAGCGGACTGAACCTTGCAATTGCGGTAATTTTTACCTATATAAGCACATGGCTTGCACCTGTACTGCCTTCTATGGTTTATATAATTATTTTTATCTCTGCAATCGGTACATTGCTAGCGAAAATAGCAAAGCCAAAGTTTATAATGCAAAACGACTGGTTAAAGGGTCTTTTTGATGTGCCTTTAGTATGGGCTGTTATTAGAGTTTTAGGTGCAGTCATTGCCTTTATGGTACTCTTTCAAGTAGGGCACGAGTCTATGATATCGACCGACACAGGGCTATATGTAGTTTCGGGGCTGTTGGTTTCCTGCCTTGTAACATTTTTAATTGGCGGAACATTAATGGATCTACTTATGAATTACGGCCTTATGGAATTTGTAGGCACGTTTATGACAAAGATAATGCGCCCTCTTTACAAAGTGCCGGGAAGATGTGCAATAGACTGCCTTGCTTCTTGGATAGGGGATGCCGTTATCGGAATACTTATCACGACAAACCAGTATCAGCTCGGTTACTATTCCAAGAGGGAAGCCTCTATAATTGCAACTACATTCTCTGCTGTAAGTATATCTTTTTCCTTGGTAGTTGCAGATCAAGTTGGGCTTACACATATGTTCTTACCCTTCTTCGCTGTTACAATGGCAACAGGCTTTATTGTTGGAGCGATTATGTGCAGAATACCACCGCTCTCTCGTATGTCCGATACATATCATGTCGGCGAAGGCGTTAAAGAGGATATAATTCCGGGCACAAAGCTATACGATGTAGCGCTTAGCAAGGCGGTCGCACGTGGACAATCCGAGCCTTTATCTGTTGCTCATTTCATTAAAAAGGGCGCTAAAGTCTTTGTCGAGTGTGCAATCCCCTGTATGCCGGTAGTTATGTTTGTTGCAACGGTTTCGCTTGCAGTTTCCTACTATACAAATTTCTTTAGCATAATAGGAACCCCTTTTATTCCTCTGCTCGAACTGTTAAATATCCCAGAAGCGGCTGCAGCATCTGCCTGTATGCTTGCAGGTTTTGGTGACATGTTTATACCTGCCGTGCTTGCCTCATCCTCTGTTGTGTCGGAGTATACAAGGTTCTTTATAGGCGTTTTATCTATAACACAGCTTATATACATGTCGGAAGTAGGCGGAATGTTACTTGGCTCTAAGTTGCCACTAAAATTTACCGATTTGATACTAATTTTCCTCATAAGGACAATCGTTTGCACGCCTGTTATAATACTTCTAATGAATTTGTTTGTATTTTAGCAGATGTAGTAGTTGTCACAAGTTGAGCAGGAAAATATTTTGCATATGTCTCAAATAGTGACTTTATATTTTCAAGCTGGAGAAAAACCTTTTTCTCCAAGCTGAAACACAGCACACAGTTTAAAAGTGTGCTGTGTTTTTTTTTTGAAAAAACCGAGCGGAGGGAACGGTCTGGGTAATTTTTATCAAAAATATAATTGTTTGTTTTTAATATGCTTTTAGTCTATTGACATTTAAAAATCAATCTGATATAATGTGCACGCATAATAAATAAATTGCTCTTTTAAGGCAACATATTTGTTTAAGTAAACTTTTTGGAGGAAACGACATGAAACTTCGCAAAATTTTATCCATCGTACTTGCACTTGTAATGGTGCTTAGTATGGGCGCAAGTGCAGGCATGTACACAGTAGTAGACGGCGATGTACTGTGGAAAATTGCACAAAACTATGGCACTACATACCAAGAGTTAGCAAAACTAAACGGAATAGACAATCCGCATCTAATATTTGTTGGTCAGGAACTAACCGTACCAAGCACAGAAGATGCAAGTCCAAGCGAGCCTACAACTGAGGTTGAAGTAAGCACAGCAAAAACATACACAGAGACCGTAAAGGGTTTTATGGGTGATTTTGCTGTTGATGTTACGATTGACGGAGATGTAATTACTGCCGTTACAGTAGGGGCGAACAACGAAACACCTACAATTGGCGGTATAGCAATAGAAGAAGTTCCTTCGCTAATAGTAGAAAAGCAAAGCTATATTGTAGATGCTACAAGCGGCGCTTCGATTACAAGTGAAGCTATCATGGAAGCTGTCAAGCTTGCCCTTACAGCGCATGGTGCAGAGCTTGCAAAGTATGAAGTTATAACAGAAGTTGCACTTGCACAGGGCGAAACAGTTACGACCGATGTTGTAATTGTAGGTGCAGGTATATCAGGTCTTATGGCGGCATATGAGCTCCGTGCACAAGATCCATCTGTTAACTTCATTGTAGTAGAAAAACTTGACAAGGTTGGCGGATCACTTCCTGTATCGGGTGGATCTCTATTTACACTCGATTCATCTATTCATCAAGAGAGCGGCACAGCTCCTTCTGAAATAGAGGATGTTCTAACATGGTTTGATGAAATTGCAGGAGTTATCGAAAACGAGGCACTGGCAACAAATGTTTATTCAAAATCACCGGACACAATTTCCTTTATGCAAAGCTTAGGGGCGAAATTCCTACCTGAAACAGAGGTAAGCAATCCGCTAAACCCAAATCTTCACCTTGTAAGACTTGAGGGCAGGGGAGCTGGAATCCAAGCTTTTGTTGAAGAGTTAGTGGAGGAGCAACCCATTGATCTGCGTATGGAGACAAAGGCTACCGAGCTCGTTATTGAAGATGGGAGTGTCAAAGGCATTGTTGTAGAAGACGAGAGATCGACATACAAGATTTCGGCAGATGCTGTTGTTCTTGCGACAGGCGGCTACGGCTCTAACGAGGAGCTACTTGCCGAGTTTTCGCCAACACTTGCAGAGGCTTTTGCCTTTACAAATGCAGGCGCAACGGGTGACGGATTTATCCTAACAGAGAGCCTAAACATCAACAGAATAGGCGAGGGCGCTATGGGAAGCCTAGTAGCTTCCGATAAGTCGGCACTTATGCCTAACACATTTATTGTAAACAGTGACGGAGCACGTTTTATCAGCGAAAAGACATACGGCCCATTCCAGCTTAGAGCACTAACAGAGCAAGAGGGTCAAATTGCATTTGCAATAGCAGACAGCTCGGCAGAAGACATGAGCGTATATGAGACGGCTGTTGCAAAGGGGACGGCACAAAAGTATGACACGATAGAAACTCTTGCAGCTGCAATAAATGTAGATGTAGATGCCCTTAATGCTGAGCTTAATCAGTACAACAGCGACCTTGGAGCAGGTGTAAGCCCTGGGTTTGATCTTTCGGCCACAGTTGCAATGCCTGTTAAGACAGCGCCATTTTATGTGCAAAATGTTCACCTAAGAGTAAACGGAACATTCACAGGTCTTGAGGTAAACGATAGCCTACAAGTTGTTAACGCAAACGGCGAGATTATAGAAGGCCTACTTGCTTGCGGTGAGCTTACAGTAGGTAACGCATACATAATTAAAACTCCGGGAGCAGGATTTGGTATATCCTACGGCGCAAACTCGGGCAGACTTGTTGCAGATACAATAGTGGAAATGTTTAAGTAGAGTTTAAGCAAATAAAAAAGACCTTCTAAGTCGAAAGACTTAGAAGGTCTTTTTAGGCTGGAGAAAAAACTAAAATCAAGTCCCTTCGGAAGGAGGGGGAGCGGCGAGGGGGCACCATCAGGGTGCCCTCTGGCGTTAAATTCCCGCCCCGAGGGCGTTAAAATCAGCTCCGGCTGATTTTTTCAGCTTGGAGAAAACACTTTTTCTCCAAGCTGAAAAGACCTTCTAAGTCGAAAGACTTAGAAGGTCTTTTTAGCGCTATTTGTTTATAGAGCGCAGAATATTTGCAATTTACCGTTTTTTTTACTTATATGATGCTTTTAGCATTGCTATTACATCATCCTTTGTTAGCTTTTTTCGGTCAAGAGTAAACAGTCCGCCCATGTCGGCAAAGGCATGATCTGCATAATCTGAAAAGAGCTCTTCTTTAATTCCATAGTCGCTCATTTTTAAATCAGCTACATTGCAAGCGGATTTAAGGTCTTCAAGAGCGGCGACAATGTCTCCGTCTTTGTTGCCAAGTGCAACGGCCATAACAGAGGTCCTTTCGGGGCAAACTTCTTTGAAGAATGTGAAGTATGCTTTGGAAATCATTATAAGTCCTGCACCGTGAGGGAGGTCGTGATGGAAGCCGGAAAGCGCATGTTCAATAGAATGTTCTGATGTGCACGAAGAAAGGCTTTCCACAAAGCCGGATAATGTGTTTGCAAGTGCTACATAACCACGAGCTTCTATGTTAGAGGGCTCGTTAACAGCTTTGGCTAAATATTTTCCGATAAGTCTGATAGACTCAAGTGCAAACATATCGCTCATGGGGCTTGCAATGCTTGCGATATAGCCTTCTAAGGCATGGAATAGAGCATCAAAGCCTTGATATGCTGTAAGGTGAGGAGGCACAGTTAACATTAGCTCGGGGTCTACAATGGAAATTTCGGGGAATGTTAAGTCGAAATTGCCAAAACCGATCTTTTCTTTGTCGTTGGTTATGACCATCCAAGGATCTGCCTCTGTTCCTGTTCCTGCTGTTGTTGTAATTGCTACAAGCAGTAACGGATCGGCTTCAATTGCTTTGCCTTTGCCGCTACCGCCGTTGACGTAATCCCAAAAATCCCCAGTGTTTGTGCACATGATAGCGATGGCCTTTGCGGCATCTATTGCAGATCCACCGCCAAGTCCAACTATAAAAGTGCAGTTATTTTCTTTTGCAATAGCTGCGGCTTCCATTACTTCAGAAACGTTAGGGTTAGGTGTAATTTTGTTGTAGACTACTGATTGGTTGCCGTTTTCTAATAGTAGCTTTTGAACTCTATCAACATAGCCAAGCTTGGTTGTAGAGGTTCCGCCGGTGACAATTAGTGCTTTTCCCTCAGGTAGTTTAGCCGTTGCTAGCTCCTTTAAAGAACCTGCACCAAAGTGGATTTTAGTAGGGACGTAGTAGTTAAAATTCAATGTTCTGTCCTCCGTTATTTTTTATTTGATTTTTTTGCAATCTTATGATAACATTTAGAGTGAACTCTAAGTCAAGAGCTTTTTTGAAAAAATATAGATTTTTTTTGGAGGATAATTTATGGGGTACTCTATCGGCGAGATTTCCGCTCTTACAGGGCTAACACCGCACACACTTAGATATTATGAAAAAGAAGGTATAATTGATGTGCCTCGCAAGAAAAACGGTCTGCGAGAGTTTACCGATATGGAGCTTGAAATGTTAAAAATAGTGGTTTGTTTAAGAGAAACGAACATGTCTATTAATGACATAAAAAATTATGTTGCTCTCTGCCAACTGGGAAAGGACAGTGCGAGCGAGCGCAAAGAGCTTTTCATTTTACAAAAAAAGCATATTGAAGAACAGATAGAAAAGCTACACGATTTTTTAGATCTTGCTAATTATAAGATATGGTACTACGACAATGTTATAGAACTTGGAAATGAAGATGATCCTAACAATTGTGAAAATATGAAAAAGCTATATGAAGAAAGCAAAGCTGTGTAATGTTGCAAATTAGCCATAACAAAAACTACTTACAATAAGTATTCTTAACACAAAGACGACCGCCTAAAATAGCGGTCGTCTTTGTTAAAATACTTTTTTACAAGTGACATTATTATAAATTGTACTGACTTTTCCACTGTGCCAAAATATCAAGATTGACGGAAGATCCTCCGCAAACTTCGACAACAATGCTCTTATAAGGCTTAAGTATATCCAAATTATCATATACCACACTAAGTGCTGCGCCGCAGGCAGGCTCTACAAGAATGCGGTTTTCATTTGCAAGAGTTATGCAAGCGGCCACTGCCCTCTCGTCGGTAACACGGTAAGGTGTAATGTTAAACTGCTTAGCATTTTCCAAAGTCTTAGTGGCAACTTGCTTCGCGCCAAGGCTTTTTGCCACAGAGGTTATATCATCTAATGTTATAAGCTTGCCGGCCTCAACAGCCTGATAAAGCGAATCGGCTCCATGGGTCTCGACGGCAAGAATGTGTACATCTTCCCATCCGTTTCTAATAAGCCCTTCTACTATCCCATTCATAAGTCCGCCGCCGCCGACAGAGACAATAATAAGGTCGGGTTTCGTATCGAGCTCTGCTTTTAGCTCATCTACAATAGTGCCGTGACCCTCCCAAAGTTTTGGCAAATCAAAGGGAGGGATGTAGGCAAATGTATCGTCATTTTGGCACATACTAAGGCAGTGCTGATGCGCATCGTCCCATGCCGCTCCCTCTACAATTACAGTGGCATTATAGCTCTCTAACTTCTCTATTGTGCTTTGCGGTGTTGATGTAGGAAGCACGACAGTTGTTGGAATGTTTTGCTTTTGCCCGACATATGCCACCGCAAGTCCTGCATTTCCACCTGATGAAGAAAGGAGCTTTTTTGCTCCATTTTCCACTGCATCAAGGCAGGCATACTGCATACCACGGAGCTTAAAAGATCCCGATGGTTGAAATGCATCCATTTTAAAGTAAATATTTTTATCTGTGCTCGACAGATTATTTATCCTTACAAGAGGTGTGTTGACATATAAATTTTTCATATAGTCACCTTAATCCTCTATTTCAAATACTGCGGCAATTTCAACAGTGATGTCAAGTGGCAGCTGATTTGTTCCCAAAGCCGTTCTTGAATGCCTTCCCGCTTCTCCGAAGATGTCAAAAAGCAGCTCTGAAGCGGCATTAATTACCATGTGCTGGGAGTGAAACTCTGTTGTGCTTGCAACAAAGCCCATTAGGTTTGCAACTTGCTTTACCTTATCAAGGTCGCCTATTGCTCCTTTAACGACAGAAAGCACATTCATAACACAGAGCTTTGCCGCCTCTTGAGCGTCCTCAAAGGTCCTCGTGTCGCCGACCTTACCCGTATACATGGGTACACCCTTAACAAAAGGCCCTTGTCCCGATACATAAAGAGTGTTACCAATCCTCGACGATGGTAGATAGGACGCAAGAGGCGGTGCAAGCACAGGTAAATCAAATCCAAGCTCTTTTATCTTGTTTTCTATAAGCATATTTTATCCCCAATCTAAATTTAAATTATAATTAACTGTACAACTTTTTGTAAAAAAAGTCAAGTTTTAACACTCCTTTTAGTTAAAGAAGATTGACCTTATCATGTCAAAGTGATAAACTATATGCAATGCAGTAAAAAATAAAAAAAGAACGGAGACCTATATGACAGCCAATGAATTAAAAGCGCTTGCTTGCAGTGCGATCGATGAAAATAAGGAGATGATTATCTCGCTCGGCGAGGCAATTGCAGACGAGCCTGAACTCGGTTTTAAGGAGTTTAAAACGGCCAAAAAGGTTAAAGATGCTTTAAGTAGCCTCTCTCTTACTTACAGAGATGGAGTTGCAATAACGGGAATTATTACGGAGATTAAAGGCAGAAAATCCGACATTAGAGTTTCTGTTATGGGCGAGCTCGATGCTGTAACGGTGCCAAAGCACAAAAGGGCAGACCCGATAACAGGGGCGGCGCACTGCTGTGGACACAATGTGCAGTCGGCAAGTGTTGTTGGCGTTGCTGTCGCTCTTGCTAAAACCGACATTATGAAACATCTTGACGGTGATGTTGTATTAATGCATGTTCCGGCCGAAGAAGGTGTAGAGCTTGCATATCGTAAAAGCTTGATTGATGACGGCATTTTAAAGCTCCCCGAGGGAAAGGCAGAATTTATATATCGTGGCGAGTTTGACGATATAGACATGATGATAATGCAACATACAAGCTGTACTGAAAATAGCGGCAATACTGCGCCAAAGGCAACTTGCGGCGGCATGAACGGCGCTTTGGGTGTTGTAAGCAAAATGATAAAGTATACGGGAAAGGCCTCTCATGCGGCAAGACCTCACGAGGGTATTAATGCTCTTAATGCCGCACAGCTCGGACTTATGGGTATAAATGCGCAAAGAGAGACATTTAAGGATGAGGACAATATTAGAGTTCATCCTATCATTACAAAGGGCGGAGATCTTGTAAATGTAGTGCCGGACGATGTTAGAATTGAGACATATGTTCGTGGAAGCAACAACGAGGGCATTGTAGATGCCGCAAAAAAGGTCGATAATGCCCTTATGGGTGGCGCTATGGCGATAGGTGCGACCTGCGAGATAATTAATATGCCAATTTGCATGGCTCCATTTGAAAGCGAGGAGCTAAAGGATGTCTGCTACGACAACTTGAGATATGTTTTCGGCGATCAAAATGCCGTTAGAGATGGCGACGGTGTATCGAGCGATGCAGGTGATGTTTCTAACATTATTCCGTCTGTGCATATGATGATCGGTGGTGCAGGCGGAGTTCTGCATGGGGACAATTTTGAAATTGCAAACAAAGAGCTTGCTTATATAAGCTCTGCTAAAGCAATGGTTTGCTCTGTTATCGACCTATTATACGATGATGCTAAAAAGGCAAAGCATGTCAAGGCAAACTTTAAAGCTCCATATACAAAAGAGCAGTATTTTAAAGAATGGTGCAAGATTTAGCTTGATAGTTA
This sequence comes from uncultured Oscillospiraceae bacterium, assembly GCA_964369475.1. Classification (GTDB taxonomy): domain Bacteria; phylum Bacillota; class Clostridia; order Oscillospirales; family Feifaniaceae; genus CAYJFK01. The sequence continues at coordinate 37,204 of CAYJFK010000011.1, forward strand.
TTGGAAAGTCTTTTTTGTATCGATAGTTACAGCGGTTTTAGATGGCAAGTAATGCGGATAGATATAATGAACCGTTTGATGCTTTTTTGGTCGTCCTGCATGAAATACAATTAAATTTAAGCTTAGAGATAGGCGAGAAAATAGCGAGAGGGTGCTGACAAAGTGCTCTCTCGCTTTTTATTTTATGCATTGAGGGCGCAAAATTAACTTTTGGTATTGTTTATAACTGAAAGCTGTCAATTATGACAGTTTTCTGCATTTCTATTGTAAAAAAAATTAATTTTTACTATAATGTATAATATAAGTTAAAACTCTGAAAAATAAAAAATGGAGGGAAAAAGGGATGAAACTGAAATCAAGGCGCATTATAGGGGTTATTTTGGCCTTAGTTATGATGATTCAAGTCCTGCCGATAGCGGCATTTGCATCATTTATGGATCTTGCCGAAAACACCACCGCAGAGAACACTCTACTACTCGAGGAACTCGAGGAAATGTACGGCAGTGATGCCGCACAGTACATAGCAAGGCTAAACGAGCTCGGTTTTCTTAACGAAGACGGGAGCATGGACGTTGAAGCGGAGCTAAACGTGGGCGGCGAGCTAATGACGCTCGCAGAGGTCGAGGAGATGCTCGAAGACCCTGCGACCGACCTTACAAAGGTCATCGACGTCGAGGGGTACGACCTTGTTCTTTCCGATCTAAAGCTAATGCTCGAAATCGAGAGAGAGGCAATGCGAATATACGAGACCTACTACTCGGAACAGGTCTGGACAGGCGAGCAACTCGATGTGCTTGCCGATTTAGAGAGCGCCATAGCCGAGGGCAGGTTTTCGATGTACAGCAGCGCAGATGCTGCCAATGTGGATACGGCGGGGCTTGGTAGTGTTAATCACGGGGCGACGCTTGAGTGGATGACCGCCGCTCCCTCTGACGGTAGTGGACATATTACCAAAACCATTGTGCTGAGCGGTGCAAACCCCGGCCAAACGGTCTACTTTAAGGTTTTGAGTACAGACGGTACAGCAAAATCAGGGAATGTTGCATATGGTGGCACCGGCGAATATTCCGGGTTCTCAGGCGCATCATCATACAGTATAACCGCTGACAATCTCGGATACGGAGAAAGAGATTTTACCTTCCAAGTAAACGCAAATTTCCAGAACCTCCAGACCGATCTGTGGTCGGGCTACAAGGTGTTTTTTGCGCATATTTTCGATGTTACCGGTGCAAGTGTCCCCAATCCCACCGCACCCTTGAATCTGGAAAGATATTACGATTTTGGCGGTGTGTACAACAGCAATGATAAAGCTGATTTTAAACTGGAGTTTACAAGACCGGATAACAATATTGCATCTGTAACAGATACATTTACCGATACAGCAAAAAAGTGGCTGCAAAATGGTATTTTTTCAGAGCTTGAAGTGCAAGAGCATGGGTATAGCAGTAGCAATCCATCTTTAATTACACGCTATTGGAATCAGCCGGATGGAGATACTCATGACCGTGTTATGCGATTTACAAATGAAAATATTGGTAATACTTCCAACACGTATTACGATGCTGATAAAAAAGAAACTCTTAATGGTCTTTTCAAAGTTCATAACGGTCTTGAAATGTATATCAACATTGGCGGCAGTTCCGGAGCCGAGCTTTACAGTCAAAAGCGTGGCTATGTAGATGTGCCTGAGAAGACCTATTCTACTTCGGAGTTTGATTCACTGGACGAAGTGAATGCTTTAACTAGTTATACTGAGTTAGTATGGTTTAATGCTATCACTGATAAGGATGTATCAGACGGGTTTTTTGCATTTGAGGATACACTTACCTATGATTATACTTATATCAATCGAATACAAGATGATGGAACGGTTAGCGAAGGGATGGGTGGAGCAAATCCAACATCTTATTTAACGCATGAAGGTACATACGATATTGATATAACAGATTCATCTATACGTAGTAATGTTATATCTGCCGGGTTAAAGGTTACTGCAATAAAAAATGCAACAGAGTTATATTATAGAAATGGTGGATATAGTTGGGCTAATGTATTTATCACAGCTGATAAACACAACCAGTGGGGTCTTGGCAATAACGGTAGCGTCGTTATGACTTTAACCGACAGCGAAGCACCCACGCTTGAGCATGTGGAAATTATCAGAAAAGGTATCGAAGGTGCGGACGGTCTTTACAACATCGGTGAAAAGGTCCCCGTCATACTTACTTTCTCCGAACCTGTTAAATACACCGGTGGGGCTATTACCGTAAAGAATGATAATGTGGATGGCAGCGTATATAACGGAAGTCTCAGTTATGCCGGTACGGACTCTACAACTGCAAATAGGTTGGCATTTACCTACACAGTTACAGAAGATTCACCGGGCTTTTTCGGTGAACTCAACATTTCCGGTGGTACTATTGAGGACGTTTTTGGTAATGACATCGTTAGCGTAAGAGAAACGGTGTACACCGACGACTCAAGCGAGTCCTTCACAGAAGTTCCCTACATAAATGTTATCCGCAAGTCTAACGCCGTTCCAAATGCGGCCGATATATTTATTACTACCGCAGATATGACGGTTGAGGGAGAGCTAAAGGACAGGTTCCAGCTTGAAGTTACATTGTCGGACAACGAGGATTTGCAGCTTCTAATCGGCACAACGCCTACAACAGGCGCAGAAATTGAGGCAGACGACCCCACGCACATACAGAGCACCGTCGACAACCCAGGAACTACCTCTTACAGCTCGCAGCTTGCAGCTAAGGTTTGGGGGCTTGAGGATGATCTGTCGAGCACATTTGTTCGCCTTTTCTACAAGAAGGATGCCGGGGGCACGACCGATTACAGCAAGCTATATGCCGATATTCCGATAGACATGGTGTCGGCCGAAAATCCCATTATGGTTGAGCTATTTCTTTCAAACGATACACCAAGCCGCTTTACAGATGTTGTTATGGGCAAGACGAGCGCTATAAGCCAAGCGCCTCCAAGTTTTATAGAGGATGCCGATCTTACTTACATCGCCACTGCGATGGGGGCAACAGGCCATGCGCTTGCCGACAATAAGATTGATGAAGACGAAGTAGGGAACGTAATAACTGTCGACATAATGGCGGACGCTGATGCGTTTTCCTTCCCCAATGACATAACTGTAACTTCGTCGAACGAGAGCATATTCACTGTAAAGTTTGAAGAAAGCACTTCGACTGAGCCGCCAAAGGTAAAGATAACTCCAACAGGCAACGGTGCGGCGACATTTACAGTTACCGCAAACAACGCAGGTCTTGCCACTGCCGCAACGTGGACATCACCTGAGATAACGGTAGACCTTGGCGAGCGTGCATATTTTGCAGTGGCTGGCAGTAGCGAGATTATCAGCACTGTCGGCAAGGAGTTTTCGCTATTCTTTGCATCAAACCTAAACGAAACGCTCGATGCGTCAACGCCTGTTAACTATACCCTTAAAATAATGGACGGCGCAAACGAGCTTTATACCGAGACAATAACAAACTACAAGGGCAGTGGAGACAATCGCGCGAGCTTTAAAATTTCGGGCGATACGCTAAATGCGCTTCCTGTTGGCGACTACACAGCGACTATAACGACCGACTCGGCACTTCTTGCAGGTGGCGGTATCAATGCTATAAACTACACCATCGAGATTGTGCCACCGTCTGTTGTTGTTAACCTTGAAAATGTGTCTAACGAGTTTTATATTTTGGACAACGAGGGCACATTCGATATTTCGTGGAACATCGAAAACTGGCACCACAGCGCTGACAGTCAGTTTGAGCTGAAGGTTACAAAGGGCGGCACTACTGTCTATCTCGACAATGTAGCGCCTACAGAGAGCTCGGGTAGCGTTACGATTGACATTGCTTTAGTAGATAGGGGAAGCGACCCTGCCAATCTGAACTATCGTGACGCTTACACGGCTACCTTAAAGGCCAAAAACGGCAGTGACGCTGACATTGCGTCTGACTCCTTTATCTTCTATGTCTATGATGACGACATGATGAAAATAGTGTCGGACATGGGTTATAGTAGCGCTGTTGTTCTTAGCAACATTCAGATGATTGAGCAGATAGTAGAAAATGCCGCAAATGATGAGGTGGCGCAAAATGCCCTTCTTGCGCTTGGCGGTCAAATCCATCTAAACGAAACTATATACCTCGACAACGAGGGGTATGACTTTGACATGATAGAAGACCAGATAAAGTGGGCCGTTGAGGATAACACTATTGTAGGGCTGTTCTTTGGCTTAAACGGCGCTTATTACGACCTAAACGAGCTTGAATACGGCACATTTGCGCCTACATCCGAGTTTGAAATCAACGGAGAAAAAGACGGCACTACGATAATAACGGCAACCCATAACTACACAGGCGACGAGGCAGAGCTTGCAGTTCAGGTTGAAACGCTAAAGGATAAGCTCTATTTGATAGATGCGTATCCGAACTATGTTGTCAACTACACCTACACAAACGGTGATGGCGTTGTTAAGACGGGCAAGTCGAACAGCGAGGGCGAGATTGCGGTATACGAGCCGAGCGGTATTGCTTCTGACATTAATCTTGACACGTATGACGCTGATTTTAAGTACTTTGGCACGATATATAATGAAGACCTTAGAACATCGGAAGAAAACGGTGTTTACAACTTTACATACCCTGTTAACAACACAGAGCTGAGAAAGTCTGCCTACACCGAGATTTATTTTAAAAACGAGAACGGTGCTCCTCACAATGCTCAACCTGTCACTATAATGGGCGGTGTATACGTAAACGGCGAGTATGCAGAGAATGCACAGTTTATTATTGGTGGCATTCGATATGACGGAGACAAGGACGAGAAGCTTAATCTTACGACCGACAATAAAGGCGGTATAAGACTCCTAATGGACATAACGCAGTTTACAGACGATCCTGTTAACGACCCTATCACCCACGACGATGAGATAGAGTATATCTTTGAGGCTGTTATAGCCGGCGAGTATCCTGTTGTTATCTATCAAGATGCAGGGCTAAGTGTCGACGAGGTCAAGCACCTTGGCGACGGCATTGTCTACACAAAAAAGGCGGCTGTAGACGATAAGCCTTTCCTCTCCTACCAGACGGTGGGCTACGAGGTCGAGGGCTACGAGGACAACGAAATTCAGCTACCTGTGGGCGATACCGTATACAACTTTGGCCCATCAGAAAACTACCCTGTTACCTACCTAAACTCCGACTATTACTGGTGGGGAAGTAGCGAAACAGATTTTGCCGAGGATGCCTTTGTTCTTCAAGACGCATATGGCAAGACATTTATAAATCAAGAGACCGAGACGAGAATACACGAGTTCTCCGACATGTACCGCACATGGTCTACTGTAAAACTTGACCGTGCACAGATGGACAATCTAAGCCTTGATCCAAAGGAGTATTCGGGCATTAAGGTAGTGACAAGCGAGACCGAGGGTCTTGTATACGAGAGCTTTGTCATCCCTCAGCGTGTTATAAATCTGCTTGACGTTGTAAAGGTTCAAGAGGATCAGGATTTGCAACCTACGCTTGACACGCTGTCCGACCTTAGAATAAGTGGCGACTCGGAAGTGCCTGATGCAGACGGACTCGAACTGCTGACAGGCGGACTTGAGGCGTTAACGGGACTGCTCTCGTGGCGCTCGGGTTCACCGATGGAAGTACTCTTTGCCCCGACTGCTGACCCACTTGTATACACGGCTATGCTATCGATAGGCTCGACCCCTATATCGACAGGCGAGGTTGAGCACAATGTTCAGCTAAACATTTTAGACGGTACACAGGCAAAGACAAAGACAATGCCTACCGTTATGGATAAGCAGTCCTTGGCATCGGGCAGTAGTGCCGATAAGCTAAATCAAGACCTTGATAAGCTAAAGCAGCCATCTTCGTCGGGCGGCAGGATGATATTTGTGCCCCCGTCACTCGGCGGCTACATCGAGGCGGAGTTCCGCTATATCCCCGAGACAGACAGCTGGGACTTCTACATAATTAGCGGTGGATTTAATACCGACATGGTTATAGGCTACCGCTACTCGCACAACACCCTAATAGGCCCGGTTCCCGTAACAATGACGATGGAGCTTGCAGGCACGGTCGGCCTTGCGGTCGACTTCCAGCAGGGCAGCTACTACGACAGGCGCGAGCTAATCCAAGTAGGCCCCGGAATAGATGAGTATATTCTTCCCGAAGCTGAGCGTGGAGTGGACATTTTAACAGAGCTTCGTGTTGGCATGTACTTTGAAGTTTTTGCAGGCCTCGGATTTGACCTTTCTGTCGTTGCGGCAAAGATCGGCGTGTTTGGTAGGGTAGAGCTAACTGCAGGCTTTAGATGGTTAAATCGTCCGTATGTCGACGAGTCGGGATTTGAGAACAATTATTTAATCCCCGAGGTCATCGGTAAGGATAATGTAACAGACCTTGCCTACAACGAAGTGCTAAATGCACAGACATTGACACTTGGCGGCAGAGTTGGCATACGTTTTGAGTTTAAGTTCCTCTTTATAGAATACAAAAAAGAGCTTGCCTCGGCCTCCTTCCAACTTGAACCGTGGGTATGGAACGAATACGACGCTATTAGCGAGATTTGGGCACGTAACGACAGGGTTAACGGCAACCCCGTAGACCTTGTCAATATAGGCGGCGCTGAGGTTACGCTGATAAATTACGGCGCAATGACAGAGAGCCGCGCATATCTTGACATAGAGCCGAGGAGTTACAGCCTTAACAACATGCTCTATATGGCGCCTGCAAGTTCGCTCTCTGCCGACTGGAACAACATTTATCCATATGCCGCACCGATAATCTCGTCTGACGGCAAGATAATGGCATACCTCGACGATAACGGCAGTGCCGATATAGAGGATACCGAAGTATTTGTTACAACGCTTGGTGACAGTGCGCCCGCAGAAGGCACTAAGGTAAACGACGCTAACCCTGCAAGCGGCCGCATTGGATACGGCGACTCGCAGATAGCTCTTGACGGCACAGAGGACTACTATGCAGTTGCATACGTCCGCCAGAAGGACAGCCTTGACATACCGCACTCTACAGCCATGACCGACGAGGAAGTAATGCAACAGACATTTATGTCGGAAGTGTATGTCTCGATTAACGATGGCGGCGTGAAAAACGATGTACGACTATCGAACAACGACACTGCCGACATGGCACCTGTTGTTGCTGTTGGTGACAATTACACATTTGTAGCGTGGCGTGAAGTTGCTTCGAGCGACCTTAGCGGCAGCCCGACAAATTACGATGCAAAGGACAATATTGTCTACAACATTATTGACAAAGCAAGCGGTCTACCGTTATTGCAAGACCCAAGTACGCTATACGACGGCTCGAACGGCAATGTTAAGTCTGTCACTGTCGACATGATAGACGATACCGCAATGGTATCCTACGTCCTCGACACAGACTTTGACGAAGCGACACTGAGTGACCGTGAAGTCGTGGCGACACTTGTCGATACAACAAATGTGGTCGCAGACGAGTTTGCCTCGGTGCAGACTGTAAATCTAACGACAGACAATAACTTTGAAGAAAATGTTCAGCTTACAACGGCAGACATTGGCGGCACAGAGCACTTTGTACTTGCGTGGCACAGTGTCGAGGAGATTTCGAGCGGTGGGGATAACCCTCAGTATACAGAGGTCTCCGACATAAGGCTTATCGCCATGGACAAAGATGGGGCTATCAACACGACAGTTCCTGCAGCTCTAAGCGACATCGGCGCAACGTCTGAGTCGTCTGTCGGCACAAACTTCCGCTTCTCGAAAAATGCAGGCGACATAACAGATATCGCCTTTGCGTGGGAAGATACGGTTGCCATAGCAGGCGATGAGAACACCGAAACGGCCAACGATTCTGTTATAAATGCAGTTAAGTTTATAACAGATGATAACGGCAAATTAGGCCTATCGGGCGTTGCCGAGATAGCAAGCATGCCGACAGGCGTTACTGCAAGCCACTTTGACTACTACAAGACGAGCGGCACAGAGTACAAGGCAATGATTTTAGGCACAGACTACACAGGCGCTACAATAGCACCACAACCCGCAACGCTAAACACGACAGACGCAGACGGCAATCCGATAGATGTATCTGTCGACATACCGACACTTGTTACACAGACAAACCTCTACACAGCGACACAGGCATTTACAAATACCGTGAGGATAGAGGGCGCTTCGGTAGATTTCGAGGCAGTACGCCCGAGTGACGATGTGCAGGTAGGCATAACTGTAACAAACACAGGTAAGGACAAGATGACAGGGCTAAGCGTAGATGTGGGCGGCGTATCTCAAACAGGGCTTGAAATAGAGCCCGGCGAGCAGTACACGATCTACACAGATATGCCTGTAGGCGACCCTGTTAGAAATATTCCTTACGTTGTAACAGCAACATACGACAACGCAGAAACGGCCACAGCAATGGGCGTCTTACACCTCGAGTACCCAGACGTTGGTATATCGAATGCGGAAGTTTCAAGTGCAGGCGACGGTATGCGTGAGGTTCGCTTCTCGCTATACAACGGTCTAAACATTCCGCTTGAAGATAGCGGCAAGACGGTCAAGGTTGCAGTATTCTCAACCTCCAACTACCTTGAAGAGGACGAGGACGGCAACAGCTTAACGATCGGAAACACCGTAACGGTATCGGGCGATGAACTCACACTAATTGACAACGGCGTATATAGTAGTGCAATCACGGTAGATGTTGCCGACCTTCTCGCACTTAACCCAACACATACAGGCGAAATCCCCGATGGCGGCATAGATCTATACGTCAAGGCGTGGGTCGAGGCGACAGACTCGGTCGGCGGCAAGTACGAGCAAAACGAGTACTACTTAGACGACAACTATGCATCTGTTAAGGTGCTAAGCCTTGCAGAGCAAAAGGGTGAGCAGGTTTCGACAGATATGGTTATAAGAAACGAAGGCGGCGTTACCAATGTCGATGCTACACTAACAAACAACACGCTACAACCGATCACACATGGTAACATGTTGGCACAGCTTGTAGACGGAGATGGCAATATCCTCGAAACGGTACAGCTTTACAGCGGCACAGGCACAAACGGCCTTGTATCGCTTGGCGCAGAAGAAAGCCTACCTAAGACGATCGCCTTTACGCAAGAGGGCGCAAATGTTCTGCTATCCTTTGGAACTGTAAGCACAACAAAGAGTGCCGAGCTTGCAAGCATAACGATAGACAGCTTCCCACTATCGCTTGCAGACTTTGATTCAAACAACGAGGCGAATATCGAGGTAAACGACCTTGTTACAGGACTTTATAACATGTCTGTTACCGCCAAGAGCACAACAGCGACTATCACTATAAATAGCGGTGCAACGGCGGACACTTCGACCGATAGCAACATTTACTCGGGTCAGGCCGATATTAAAGCAAATCCAAGCAAGATAAGCTTTACAGTAACAGACGGTTCGGAGAGTGAAACATACATCGTTAACATTTCTGAAAACACAGTTAACGCAGATCGCCCTGATAGGGAAGATACTGCCACATCTCCCACAACGCCAACAGCTCCGTCAATGTCATTTACAGACATTAGGTCGACAGACTGGTTCTACGATGCTGTAAAGTACATGTTTGATAACGAGCTTATGAATGGTGTAAGCGATACACTATTTGCACCAAACACCGAGCTTACACGTGCCATGTTTGTAACAATTCTTCACAGGATAGAAGGTACACCAAGTGCCTCTGCAAGTGTAACATTTGCAGATGTTGAAGATGGTGCGTGGTACGAAGATGCTGTTAAATGGGCGTCCTCGAACGGTATTGTAAACGGGTACAGCGATGTACAGTTTGCGCCGAACGACAGCGTAACACGTGAGCAGATGGCGGCTATTATGTTCCGCTATGCCACATACAAGGGCTACGACATATCAAACAGAGCTGAGCTTGATCAGTTTATAGACAGCGATGAAGTTTCAGCCTGGGCGACAGAGGCAATGAAGTGGGCAACAGGAAGTGCCCTTATAAACGGCAAAGGCGGCGGCCTGCTTGACCCTGTCGGTTCTGCAACAAGAGCAGAGGTAGCAACTATTATCATGAGATTTGTCGAAGCGCACGACGACGAAGAATAACTGCGTTAAGACAGATAGAAATCACTTATTAAAATAACGATTGGGGCTGTCACAAATGGTTTAAACCATTTGTGACAGCCCCTTTTAAAGACAGTATATTAAATAACGCTTACTATGAAAATAAAGAAATTAGCAATATTTTTTAGCTATAACTCCAAGCCTTCTAACGCCTTCTTTGATATCGTCTAAACTTGGGGCTGAATAATTTAGCCTAAAGGACTTGCCTGAATTCTTCTCAGGCTCTGCCGCAAAAGCACTTGAAGGGACAATGCCTACATTTGCTTCAAGTAGCTCCTCTTGCATTTTTACTGTGTCTACGCTGTCAGGAAATGTAATCCAAGCAAACATGCCGCCTGATGGATTTGTGCGTGTTACGACCTCGGGGAGCTCACGGTCGAGAGCTTCTAAGAGCACTGCACATCTTTTTTTGTATATTTCTCTTGTTTCAGCGATATGTGCATCGTAGTCAAACTCCTCCATAAAGTTTGCGACTATTGCCTGATTAAGTACAGGAGTTTGAGTATCCATTGCGCCCTTAGCGGCGGTAAGCTTTGTCATAACTTCTGTTCCGGCAAGCAAGAAGCCGACTCTAAGCCCTGCTGATAGGGTCTTGGAGAACGAGCCTGCGTAAACTACCAAGTCTTCTGTGTCAAAGCTCTTGATTGTCGGCTCTGCCTCTCCACGGAATAAAAGCTCGCCGTATGGATCGTCTTCGTATATAGGCATGTTATACTTTTTGGCAACTTCGTATATCTCTTTTCTGCGTGAAAGAGGCATAGTGATACCGGTAGGGTTTTGGAAATTGGGTATTAGATAAATGTACTTTGCGTTGGGGTTGGCAATTATAGCCTCTTCAAGAGATTTTGCGCACATGCCAAACTCGTCCATCTTTACGCCGACCGGCAGAGCATTCATACTTCTCATACAGCTTAGAGCGCCTGCAAATGTAAATTCGTCGCAGAGTATAGCATCGCCTTCGTTACAAAATGTTCTGGGCATAATGTCGAGACCTTGTTGAGAGCCGGCAACGATAAGCAGATCGTTTCCTTCTCTTTTAATGCCCTTTACCTTCTCTAAGCGCTCGAATACAAGCTCTCTTAGCTTTGGGAAACCGGGTGTTGGGCCATATTGCAGCGTATAAATAGCTTGATCTCTAAAGATCTTTTCGCATTGCATTGCAAGCTTTTCGACAGGAATTGCTTCACTTGCAGGGTTGCCCAAAGACAAGTTCATGAAATCAGGGTTGCCGACACCTTTCGCAGCAATTACACGAATAGGAGAGAGTGCGACATTTTTTGAGCGTTCTGAAAAATTGTACTTCATTTTATTCTCCTTATTTAAACAGTTACAACGACCTAAGGCGAAGGGAATACAATCTCGTCTGCATTTTGCAAAATAGTTACTGTACCACTGCTAAAACAGACGAAACCGAGTTTTTAAATAGATCTTCCATACCGCCAAGGTGCTGTTCTGATTTAGTATAACACTCATTATTGATTCAATCAAGCATATTTAGTGTACGTTTTACGTTAGTATATAATAAATGCTTGCAAATATGAATTTGTCACTGTGGTATGTAATGCTTAGCTAAGTGGCGAGTCTTTTTTTGTATAGTAAGTGCATACACAAAAAGTTGTTACACTTGCGTTTATGCAAAGGTTTTGTAGCGGAGATGGTAGGGACGTGGATCAGTTTACAAAAAAATCCCCTTGCCATTAGGCAAGGGGATTTCAGACTGGAGAAAAACCCTAAGTCAAGCCCCTTCGGAAGGAGGGGGAGCGGCGA
>CAYJFK010000012.1:0-48228 GCA_964369475.1 uncultured Oscillospiraceae bacterium
CAACAGGTATTATCTGTCGTGTTTGGTTCGGATTATATAGGTTTGGTGCCGGTGGCCGGACTCGAACCGGCACGGTGTCACCACCGGTGGATTTTGAGTCCACTACGTCTGCCAATTCCATCACACCGGCACATAGCTTGACTATTATATAATATTTCTATATAATATGCAATAGCTTTAGTAATATTTTTTAAATGTAATTTTCTATCCATCGGTTAGGGTAATAGATGCAATCCGAATCCACCACTGATTATATCTATCACCCTAAGGGATAAGCATAATATAAAAAAATATAAAAAAGTGTTGACACGACCCCCGATATATGGTAAAATACCAAAGTCATCGATTCTTAAGACAGTAGGTGCAATCGCTTAAAACAAGCCTGCCGAGGGGTCGCGTACAGCTTTACACTATAATTATGTAATTTTGTGCGCTCCTTTTGTACGGCAAAAGGGGCGCATTTTTGCGTTTGTGGGATGACCACTATATAGCGAGATACCTAACGGTAACGGAGGTGAAAGAATGCCAAGTGAAAAGATTTTGGTGCAAAAACAACAGGTCGTTGCAGACCTTAAGGCAAAACTCGAGCGTGCACAATCGGGTGTCCTTGTAGATTATAAGGGTATAACGGTTGAGCAGGATACAAAGCTTCGTGCAGAGCTACGTAAGGCAGGTGTTGAGTACACAGTTGTTAAAAACACTCTTACAAATCTTGCAGTACAGGGAACAGGACTTGAGAAGGTTTCTGAAGTTCTATTCGGCACAACAGCTCTTGCTGTTAGCTACGACGATCTTGTCGCTCCTGCTAAGGTTCTAAACGAGTACGCATCCAAAAACGACAAGTTCAAGATCAAGTGTGGTTTTGTAGAGGGTAATGTTCTGTCGGAGAGCGAAGTTAAGGCTCTTGCGGAACTTCCATCCAAAGACGTGCTTATCGCAAAGGTACTGGGTGGTTTCAATGCTCCCATTACAGGATTTGTCAATGTGCTTAACGGCAATATCAGAGGTCTTGCTGTTGCACTTAACGCTATTGCGGAAAAGAAGGCCGCAGAGCAGTAAACAAAAATTATTATTTATTTAACGGAGGATTTTAAAATGTCTGAGAAAGTAACAAAGCTAATTGAAGATGTAAAGGCTCTTACAGTTCTAGAGCTAAGCGAGCTAGTAAAGGCTCTTGAGGAAGAATTTGGTGTATCGGCAGCAGCTCCTATGGCAGTTGCAGCAGCACCTGTAGCAGCTGCAGCAGCTGCTGAGGAGAAGACAGATTTCGACGTTATCCTTGCAGACGTTGGCGCAGAGAAGATCAAGGTTATCAAGGTTGTTCGCGAGATCACAGGTCTTGGCCTAAAGGAAGCAAAAGAGCTTGTTGACGGCGCACCTAAGACTCTTAAAGAGGGTGCAACAAAAGAAGAAGGCGAAGAGATCCAGAAGAAGCTTGCAGAAGTTGGCGCAAAGGTCGAACTTAAATAAGATTTTTTCTACACATAAAGAGTCGTGCATTAGCACGGCTCTTTTTTTGCGCTTTTATATATTTCCCGAGCAATGACCGAAATGTATATAGGAACTATACTGTCCCACTTGACAACGCTTTGCAATAATGATATTATGTGATACGATATATCGCATCACATAATAGTTTAGGGGGTGCCTTCATGAGCGCATCGCAACCGATGAGCGAAGCTATGTACTACATACTACTCGCCCTTAACAAGCCCTGTCACGGCTATGCTCTTATGATGAGAATAGCCGAGCTTTCGGGCGAGCGCATACAAATGGGGCCGGGTACGCTCTATGGTATTCTAACACGTATGGAGCGTGACGGGCTTATCGAAATCGAGTCTGTCGACACTCGCCGCAAGACCTATATGATTACCGCATTAGGGCTTGCAACTTTAAAAGAAGAATATATACGGCTAAAAAAAATGGTAGACGACGGTTTATTTTTGGAGGAGGGCATATGAAATATACATATAAGTGGTCGACCCCTGCGTATGAGGTCGGAGAGTGCGAGCGCATATACAGCGATATGGCAAAAAAGGGCTATTTTTTAGATGGAGTTGGCTCGTTATTTGACAGATATAAAAAGGGCGAGCCTAAGGACATAATATACCGTGTGGAGTTCTCCGACTTTCGTATAATGCCGGAATTAAACGGTATACCTGCCGAGCAGATAGAGTTTTACGAGGCCTGTGGCTGGTCGCTTGCCGCAAACAAGGGGCATATATATGTTTTTTGTGCTCCGACAGGCAGTACAATACCCGAACTTCATACAGAACCGGAAGGGCTCAAAGCAATGCACAAAAACATGAAAAAGCGCAATTTACAGACTATTTTTCTGCTGCTTTTCATATCTCTTAACCTACTTTTTGCACAGAGCATAACGGCAAACACAGCGCCTTCTATACATAACATTTTTGCAAATACACTTTATCAGTTTGTAACTCAACCTATAATCTTTTTGGGCTTTACCGCTTTATCTCTACTTGTCGCAAGCGAAATATTATTCGAGGTTGCCGCCACAGCAAAGCTTAAACGGATTATTACCAAAAACGGCAAGGTTGACCGAACTCGGCATATAGGGGTAAGCCTGCGCCGTATTTACACAAATCTCCTTTTGCTGTCGTCTTTATCCCTATTTGTATTAGGATTTTTTCTAAACTCCTCCCCTACCGAGCCGCTACCGAGTACCGCAGACGGCCCATACATCTTACTAACAGACCCATGGCATGGCGGTATTAGAAACAACAACGGTATAGGCGGCCAATGTGATATTCATGTACGAGACACGATAATTTCGACTATGTACGACACACACGAGCTCGTCGATATAGGAAAGAGCGAGGCTTGGCTCTATCAAGATGTAATTAGCTTAAAGCATGGCATTTCCGCAATGCCACTTGTGAAACCAACCATAGAGAATGCCACATTTGAGCGAGATTTCGCCGAGTACAGCACGGTAGAAATGGCCGGCTTTGATGCTGTTTACCTGTCTGCTTTCGAAGCGGTCGCTGTAAAGGATAATATAATATGGATCTTCACTTATAACAACACAGCAAACAAAGATAAATCTTTTCCGATAGCGATACTCGAGCAAGTCCTACTTGCGGAAGAAAAACATTAGGGTGGTCGATATAATCCGAACCTGCTCAAAACGGTCTGTGTTTCCACCATACTTCGTTATCCTCCTCGTCAAGACATCAAGTATCGCCTTCGTTGTAGGGAATGTCTTTGTAAGTACCGTCATTATAGTATAGCCGCAAGATGTCGGCTTTTACAAATTTCCACTAGCATACTACCAAAGTCGTGTTGTACTCTTACAAACCGCTATAATTTATGTATTTAAAACGTCTTGATAAACACCTTTTAGTATGTTATTATATTCTAGTACGTTTTTTTAAGTAAAATTATATCTATGGAGAGTTTTATGAAGTGTGAATGGTGTAGCAGAAGTTTTGATCCTTACAAGGCAGACGGTGTTTGCCCCTATTGCGGTGGACCTTATGAGGTTGTGGCACGTCCGTCAAATACATATAGCCGATCGGAACAAAGTGCCCAAAACATAAACCCGAGGACAGTTGTTCCTCCAAAAAAGAAGGCGAGGCCACTAATCGGTCTTATTTTAGTAGGCATAGTTGCCACTGTGATTTTTGCAAATCCCGGCAGTGAAACAACAGAAAGTGTCACGGTGCCTGTTATGGAAGAGCCTGAAGAAAAAGAGTATGATATTCCGATTAAGTTCAGCCATATAGTGCCGACCGAAGCTCTTATGGAGGGCGACACTGTAATCGGTTTGCCCGATGGTCAGTCGGGTGCTGTTACCATTATCCCCGATGGGGCTAAGCACATAGCCGATTTTGCCTTTGAAGATTCCTCCATGATGGCTGTAATCTTCCCCGAGTCTCTCGAGTCGATAGGAGATTTTGCCTTTTACGACTGTTACGACCTCGAATATGCCAAATTGCCTTCAGGCCTTAAAAGTGTCGGCGACTATGCCTTTCTTGAAGCGGGCGACGAGGACGAGACAATAGACTTTGGTGAAGTGCCAAGCTCTCTCGAAAGTGTTGGAAGCTATGCATTTACTCGTTGGACGGTGCACAGCCTACCTTCTACATTGCAAGTGGGCGAAGGGTCGTTTGATTACAGCGAATATTCAGCAGGCGCAGACGAGAACGGCATTATAATACTTGGCGATGTGCTGATAAAATTCAACGGTACTTCTAAAAATGTCACCATACCCGATGGCGTTGTGATGATAGATGCATTTTCCTTTGCCTTTAACGAGGCGGTCGAAACGGTAGTTATGCCGCAAAGCGTAGAGCTTATCGGGAACGGCGCTTTTTACGGTGCTACCGCCTTGCAGACCGTTGTCTTTTCGCCAAGCATTACAGAGATTGGCAACAGCGTTTTTGAAGGATGTGAGGAGCTACAAGGTGCGCCGCTTCCCGAAGGGCTACTTCATATAGGGGACGATGTTTTTGTGGGTTGCGACAATATGCACGAGTTGCACATTCCCTCTACCCTTATAACGGCCTCAAGAGACTCCTTCGATGGCTGTACTTGGTACTACGACAACTATATAGGCGGCCTTGATCAGTGGATATTCGGCGACGATATCCTCGCCGCACTCTACACAACATATCAAGCCGATGTGATATATCTTCCCGATGGCATAAAGCGTGTTGGAAAAAATGCACTCTTTTTGACCTACGAGCACGAGGAGATTGTTTTTCCGCAAGGAGTGGAGGTCATTGCCGCAGGTGCAATCTCGGCCATGTCTTATGACGGTCAGCTAATTTTGGATCTGCCCGACAGTGTAACGGAAATTCAAGGTAGAATTGTAAGCGGCGGATATTTTAGCGGCGGCCAGTACAACGGTGCACAGGTCGTTATCCGATGCAGTCCTGATAGCTATGCATTTACATATGCTCAGGAGATGGGATTTGAAATTATTCCGAGATAGCATAATGCGAGGGTGTAAAAGTTACACCCTCGCATTTCAGACCGGATAAAAACCTCCATGCAAAGTTTTCGGAAGGTGGGGGAGCGGCGAGGGGGCACCATCAGGGTGCCCCTTGGCGTTAAATTCCCGCCCCGAGGGCGTTAAAATCAGCTTGGAGAAAACACTTTTTCTCCAAGCTGAAATGCGAGGGTGTAAACTTTACACCCTCGCATTTCAATTTGTAAATACTTTTGTATGGTTTAGCTCCTACAAAACCGCATTAAAAAAACAAGAATTTGCCCCTGTATGACAAGACGGCCCACTCGGTATAACCTTAATCAAGAGCGTGTCGTTGTCACAATCGGCCGCAATGCTAACTACCTTCTGACGGTTACCGCTCGTAGCCCCCTTGCGCCAAAGTTCTGAACGTGAACGAGAGTAAAAGCAGGTGTACCCCTCGTCTATCGTTATGCCAATGCTCTGCTCGTTCATATAGGCAAGCATAAGCACTTCGCCAGTTTCACTATCTTGCACAATGGCAGGCAATAGGCCTTGCTCGTTAAATTTATAGTTCATATAAAACCCCTATATAAGACGCATTTCAACGCCATTTTCGCTAAGGTATCTTTTTAGAAGTGCTATCTCTACCTCTTTTTTGTGGAATATAGATGCGGCAAGCCCTGCATCTACCTTTGGTACGCTCTTAAAGAGCTCCAAAAAATGCTCCTTATTACCGGCACCACCGCTTGCAATAACAGGAATACTAACAGCATCGCAAACGGCAGACAGCATCTCTATATCAAAGCCTGTTCTGACTCCGTCTGTGTCTATGCTGTTAAGTACAATCTCGCCTGCACCAAGCCCCTCTCCCCTCTTTGCCCACTCGACGACCTCCATATCGGTTACCTCTCTGCCGCCTATCTTGCAAACTCTAAACTTACCGTCGACCCTCTTGCCGTCTATCGAGAGCACAACGCACTGACTGCCGTACTTCTTGGCAGCCTCTGTCATCATGTCGGGATTTTTAATGGCGCCCGAGTTTACCGACACCTTGTCCGCTCCGCACTTTAGCACTCTGTCGAAGTCTGAAACTTCGTTTATTCCACCGCCAACGGTAAGCGGTATAAAGATCTGCTTTGCTACACGTGTAAGAATATCAGAAAAAAGGCCTCTATTTTCGTGGCTTGCCGTTATATCGTAAAAAACAAGCTCGTCTGCGCCGCTCTCGTTGTAAAACTTAGCGAGCTCCACAGGGTCTGCTATATCCTTTACCCCTTCAAAGTTAACACCCTTTACAACCCTGCCGTCTCTAACATCAAGACAGGGGATAATTCTCTTACTTACCATATCTTAGCGCCTCCTTTAAATCAAGTTTACCCTCGTATATCGCCTTGCCGACAATAGCGCCGTACAGCCCCATACCGCTTAGCTCCTCTATCTCAAGTAGCGTGCTGACACCGCCCGAGGCAACTATGTCAAGCCCCTCTATAAGTGATAATTTTTTATATGCCTCTATATTGCAACCCTTTAGCATTCCGTCCTTTGATATGTCGGTGTATATAATAGTTGAAACGCCAATCTCCCTCATCTGCCTGCAAAAGTCAAATGAGTTAATCTCGCTTTTCTCTGTCCAGCCATGTATCGCCACTCGCTCGTCTTTTGCATCTACTCCGACCGCTATATGGCTGCCGTACTTTTTAACCATGTCTTCAACAAAAACCCTATCTTTAACGGCAATCGTGCCGAGAATAACACGGTCTATCCCAAGCTCCAAATAGTCGGCAATACGCCTCTCGTCTCTAATTCCGCCGCCGATTTGGGTAAATATCTTACCGACCGACAATATCTCCTTTACGGCCGACATATTGTATGGCTTACCCTCCTTAGCGCCGTCAAGGTCGACGACGTGAAGATGGTCAGCCCCACTATTTATAAAACCGCTCGCAACCTCTGCTGCATTGCTGCTGTATGCCGTTACCGCATTATAGTCGCCTTGTGACAGGCGAACCACGCTGTTATCTTTAAGGTCAATAGCCGGAAAAATCTTCATATAACCCCTCACATTTCATACTCATAAAATGCCTTCAAAATGGCAAGCCCCACATTGCCCGACTTTTCGGGGTGAAACTGCGTGCCAAATATATTTCCGTTTTGCACACTTGCCGTTATGTCCATTCCGTATGGCGAGGTCGAAGATATGTATTGCCCTGTTGTTCTTGCGTGATAGGAGTGAACAAAGTAAACATAGTCGCCGTCCTTTATATGCTTAAATAACGGGCTTTCCTGCGTAAACTTTAGACTGTTCCAGCCTATGTGAGGAATCTTCAAATCCTCTTTCATGTCCTCTTTTATATTTACAATGTCACCGGGGATTAGCCCAAGCCCCTTAAACTTGCCAAACTCGTACCCATAGTCAAAGAGCAGTTGCGCACCGACACAAATTCCGAGCAGCGGCTTTTTGTGCGCATACTTTAAAATAATGTCGGCAAGTCCACTCTTAAAGAGCATGTCCGATGCATCTCCAAATGCACCGACCCCCGGCAAGATTATATGAGATGCCTTTTCAAAATCCTCCTCTTTTGCCGTTATAACGTGAGGTATGCCGATATGCGTTAGAGATGAGGAGAGCGAAAAGAGATTTCCGACTTCGTAGTTTGCAATGGCAATCATAACATATCTTCCTTTCTTTTATTATCATATATTTGTTATAAGGTCTTTTATTCTAACATTCCCTTTGTGGAAGGCATAGCACCCTTAAGCTCGGGGTCGACAGAGACCGCCTCTTTAAGAGCCCTTGCAAGTCCTTTAAATATTGCCTCGATTATATGATGAGAGTTCTCCCCTCTAATCTGCCTTATATGGAGGGTAATGCCGCCCTCTCTTGATAGCGCAAGAAGAAATTCTTTGCAAAGCTCGGTGTCAAAGTCGCCGACCTTTGAAGCCTTTATATCTATATCCTCCGCAAGATATGCCCTGCCGCTAAGGTCGAGCGTTACCGCTATCAGCGCTTCGTCCATTGGGAGAACAAAGTTGCCGTAGCGCCTAATGCCCCTTTTGTCCCCTACCGCTTCCTTTAGCGCTTTGCCAAGACATATGCCGATATCCTCCACGCTGTGATGGTAGTCGACATAGCTGTCCCCCTCGCAGGTGACAGACAAATCAAACCTTGAATGGGCTTTAAAGAGTGTCAGCATGTGGTCGAAAAAACCGCACCCTGTCTCTATTTTGCCCTCCCCCGTCCCGTCGAGCGACAGAGTTAAATCAATCTTTGTTTCGGCTGTCTGCCGACTTATTTTAGCACTTCTCACTTTGCACCTCCAAGTATCTTCTCGAGCGTCTTTGCCACATGTTGCATCTGCTCTCTTGTTCCAATTGATATACGTAGATGGTTTTTAAGCCTGTCCGTCTTAAAGTGACGCACTAATATTTTATGCTCCTTTAGCCTTTCAAATAAAAGCTCGCCCTCCATTTTATCTGTCGTTGTAAAGACAAAATTGGCAAGTGAAGGCAGCGTATTAAAAGACATCCCATCCAGCGCTTTAACAAACTCTGTCCTTGCCGCTATTACTTCCCCTATGCATTCTTTGTAATAGTCGTCCTCCTCGATGGAAGCACTTCCTATTGCCTGCGTTATGCTGTTGACATTATAAGGATTAAAGGAAAACTTAACACGATTTAGGTCTGCAATAAGCTCTTTGCAGGCAATGGCATACCCAAGCCGTGCCCCTGCCATATTGCGAGACTTGGAAAATGTACCAACTACAATTAGATTGTCGTACTTTTTCGTTAGAGGGGCGGCACTTTCTGCGCCAAAGTCTACATATGCCTCGTCTATTATAACAATATTATCCCTGTTGTGCTCTATAATGCCCTCTATTTCGGTAAGCGACAGAGCTATTCCGGTAGGTGCATTTGGGTTTGCTATAAGTACCGTTTTCCCCTTGTTATAGTAATGCTCGGGGTTAATTTTAAAATCTTTGTCGAGAGGTATAACCTCGCACGGCGTTAAAAACAGTTCTGAGAACACGTCGTAAAAGCCATATGATATGTCAGGGTAACAAATGCCCCCCTCATCGTCGCAAAAAGCGAGATAGCAAAATGCCAAAATCTCGTCAGACCCGTTGGAGAAAATAACATTTTCTTCTAAGACGTCTTTGTGCCTAGCAAAGACCTCTGTAAGCCTTGTGCATTTTGTGTCGTTGTACAAATTCAAATGAGGTACATGAGAGGAGGCCGCTTTAACGGCCGAATGAGGTGGGGGAAAGGGGCTCTCGTTGGTGTTTAGCTTTAAAAACTCTCCAAGCGAGGGCTGTTCTCCCGGTGTGTAGCTCTTAAGTCCCGATCTTTTCTTTGAAAAAAACCTGCTCATAAAATGTACCCCTTTCAAATTTTACATTTGCCGCCATTAATCTATTATATTTGCCTTTAACCTGTCTTTTATATCGTCTATCAAACCCCTGTTAAACTGATACCTGCTCTTGCAGGCAATAAGCCTTGCCGTAACGTTTAATATCTCTTGATCGACCTTCATATTGTTTTCTCTAAGGGTGCTCCCCGTTTCGACAAGGTCTACGATTACATTAGACATACCCATTATAGGCGCAAGCTCTATCGAGCCGTTTAGCTTTATTATATCTATATCCCTATTTACCCCCGAGTAAAAACCTCTCGTAATATTTGGATACTTGGTAGCTACCACAAGAGTTCTCGATGCATCGTCCTCGTACCCATTTTCACAGCAGACACACATCTTGCACTTTCCTATCCCAAGGTCGAGTAGCTCGTACACGTCTGCCCCATCCTCTTCTAAAATATCCTTGCCCACAATGCCAATATCTGCAATTCCACGCTCGACATAAACGGCAACGTCGCTCGGTTTTATAAGAAAAAACCTCGCCGTGCCGCACTCGCTTTCGAAAAAGAGCTTTCTTGTATCCTCCATTAAAAGAGGTGCTTCTATGCCTATTTTTTTAAAGAGGGCGTATGC
Organism: uncultured Oscillospiraceae bacterium; assembly: GCA_964369475.1. Classification (GTDB taxonomy): domain Bacteria; phylum Bacillota; class Clostridia; order Oscillospirales; family Feifaniaceae; genus CAYJFK01. The sequence goes on from CAYJFK010000012.1 coordinate 9,927, forward strand.
CTTGTCCCCAAGTCTGCCTTTTGGCAGTGCTACATTTAGCATTATTTATCCCCCTCCTTTTTTATATTAAAAATCTTGCCCTCGTCAAAAAGTTTATTGGCGGTTGCGAGAAGCTCTCCTATATCGGCACTATCGTCGTATTTGACCTCTAAAACATCTTGTTCTTTTCTCGAAAAGAGCTTTTCAATCTCGGAGATATAAACGGCAAATCCAAGTGCACTTCTATCTTTCAGCCCCATTTTTGATATGAGCTTGTCATACCGCCCTCCCGATAGCGCAGGCTTTGCAAGGCCGTCTATATAGCCCGCAAAGATAAGCCCGTTATAGTACTGGGCATTTGATATATGGGAAAAATCTATCTTTAACCTGTCCTCGTTTACCGTTTTTGATATATGGGATAGCACCCTCTCCATCTGCTCAACTTCGCACTCGTATTTTGTGCCTTTGTAAATCTCGTATAGTTGCTTTATAGATAGCTCGATATTGCCGTCTATATTAATGAGCTTTTCAAAAAGTCCGCCGTCGTCTATGCCCTCCCCTTGGAGGTACTTGTTTAAATCATGAGCATTTTTATGGCACATATACCCCGAAACGCTCTCGGCTTGTTCAGGGCGCAGTGATAGGTCTCTAAAGGCCTCTCTTATGAGCACCATATTGGACATACAAAGCACAAAATCCCTATTAATAAGCGAAAGGCTCTTTATCGCAAGATTTAATATCTCGACAATCTGATATTCATCCCCGTCCGCTATATTCTCTATTCCCACTTGCCTAATCTCTCTAAACTCGGCACCGCCTTGCGGTATTCTAAATACACTCTCGTTATAATAAAGCTTATGACTTGCCTTAGATGTGTTAAGGCAATGCTTAACAATGCTCATAGTTATGTCAGGCTTTAGAGCAAGCACCGAACCTGATGCTCCTTGAAAGGTTATAACCCTGCTGTCGTCTAAAAAACTTTCATTTTCGAGATAAAAAGAATATTCTTCAAACTTGTTGACCTTGTATTTTTTGTATCCAAACCTGTTGTATAGCTGTTCAAAAGAAAGGGCAAGCCGCTCAGGGCTGTCGAGAAAGTCTATATTCATTTTTATACTCCTAACAGTTTTTTCAAGTACAATTTTTATAATACTTCATTATACACAAAGCAGTTGTTTTTTTCAATAGATTTGCAAAATAGTGGAATAAAATTATGGTGTTTTTTATTTTCCAAGTCATTTTTCAGCTATTTTATAGTAAACAACCCTTATTGATAAGTAGGACAACTCGCTTAAACTATAAATTATCATAAGAATTTATGCCTATTTTTCTTGCCGAGGCTTTTATAAATATCAAAATGCAAACTAATTATTAATCGCCCCACTTGTATTAAATATTAAGATGTTAATCAGCATCACCGCAAACACTTAAGTTAAGGCTTGTTGTTTATATACTTTTTATAATGGATTATCTTCGCTATATACGGCAACCCTTTCAACATTCGAATGCAAATATGTTCTTTTGGGCACAGGCTTTAACTGTAATTTTGGCAAAACAAAAAAAAGGTCGCAACGGGCGACCGTTTTTTTGTTTTATGCTCTGCTAAAAATGAGCACTTGGATCCAAACCAACTTCCTTCAACACTCTATTTCCCAAAATTCTTGCTGTTTCTCGCTATTGCAAGGTCGAGGAAGTTTACTTTGCCGTCGCCATTTACATCGGCAGATTTGTTTGTTGCATCCTCTCTCCTCCTGTTATAGTTTGCAGGATCAGCAATCACTGTAAGGTCAGCTGCGTCTACTCTTCCACTTCCGTTTACATCGCCCACTTTTCCGCTATTTAGCGTTACATTTACCTGCACCACGATGTTCTCATAGTCTGCTGTGGAGATATTAAAACGCAGTTCTGCCTGTTGCGGTGGGTTTTGAGCTACGATCCCCGAACTTAGATTAAAGGTCGGCGTCGTGTCATTATCGGCAAATGTCGGTGTTGTGCCGTCTGCTTGATATGTACTTTGCTCAATAATATCATCTGTATCTGTAACCGCACCGCTTATGATATAGGTGACAGTCCGACCTTCGTACTCAAAGGAAGTCAGACCACTTGGGATGTATGGCGACAGGTCTATTTCTTTCGCCGAAAGATCATTTGCATCGATCGTTAGATCTATCACTCCGTCGCCGAGCGGCGATGTCGGCTTATCTATCGAGAATGTGCTCTCAACAGATGCTGCAACAACTGTACCGCTTTCGGCAGAGGTCGCCCTTACCGTGTAGTTGCCTGCCTTGGTCGGCACATTTGATACATAGGTATCAGCGTCTTCGTGTAGATCGCCACCTTTGTACATAAAGGTGACATCGCCACCATTTTGACCGCCGCTATAACTAACGACAGGCGCTACTGTGCCCTCTCCCTCGATAAAGTCGGGTTGGTAGACGGAAGAGATGTTGTTCTCCTCGCCTGCTACTTTGACAGTGATGATTGCTTTTTGACCACCTTCGTTGGAGACAGTAAGTAGCAAGGTCGTCCTCTCAATCGGGGCAATCTGTAAGGTCGCTTTTTTGCCATCGTTGTAAGGTTCTACCTTTGTTTCGGAGTTGCTTTGATTGATTAAAGTCCACGCCGCACCTCTGCCAAACGCTCCTGTACCTGTTATCTTTACTTCAAGATTTACACTGCTACCTGCCGCCACCGTTAGAGTGCTGCCTATCGGTGTATCATCACCCACTCTTGTTACGCTTATGCCTGTGTAGGTAATCGGTGCATAACCGGGCACAGTTACCTCTGTATAAGCACTCGCCGCATTTGTTCTGGTTTCCTTGTAGCGCACATGGTATGTGCCGGGGAGGAGATTGTTTATCGTGTTGCCATCCGTCCATCTGTAAGTAGTGCCCGAAGCTGTTTTCCACTCCATATCCCAAGTCGTGCCGAGGATATAGCCGTTGCTCCCCGTCTGACTTGTCGGCGGAACGCCCTCAAGTCCGCTCGGCGCTTCAGGCCCTGCGCCCTTTGTAATCGGGCCTATGATGTTGGAGGTAACTCCTCCGTTTTCGTGGGTCGACTTGATTTCAAGTCCGACATACCGCCCTGCATGATTGTCAATACGGTGTGTTGCGCCCCATTCGCCTACGATGTAGTAACGTGGGCTGCCGCTTGGTTTCTCACTTACAAACCAGTTGTAAGAAAGAGTTCCTTCCGACGTGACATTCTCGCTTGCTATTGTCAGTAGTGCACCCATGTTGGGGCTACCTGCTATGGTAACGCTACCCGTGAGGTCTTCCGTCACCTGTGCCACATTGTAGTGGCGCACAAGCTCAATATCAGGATTTGCCGTCGAAGTCGCCGTTACAGTTAACGACGGCGCAGTCTCGTCACGATCTACACGAAGCTCTACTTCGCCGTAGCGCATTGTTACATATGTTCCCTCGTGACGATTACCGCTAACACTCCACGTCACACCCTGCGGCGCATCTAATGGGAGCACGCTTGCCGATAGCGGATGCGTGCGGTCACGGTAGACCGTGTCGACAAGTCCGTCGATGGGGGTGATAGAGGTCGGGTCTACAATAAGTGCATCTGCCTTGCGTGTGTAGGTTGTCTTGACGTACCTAAGATCATCTTGGTACATATGCAGCTCTTCAATCGTTGACACGTCGTAATCACTGGGGTCTTTAAAAATGACCTCGCCGTTTATCTCCATCATATCAATTTGGTTGGTGGTGAAAAACTCATACTCGCCCGTACCGCTTACAATAATATCGCCGCTAACTACGACCGAATGATCACGTTCAGTGGCATTGCCGTAATCGATGGAAAAGCGTGCATCGCCGCTGTTTGCAAGATTTAGATTGCCGCCAATGTCGGCAACAATGTGCGGTTCTTCATAGTTTAGTGCGGTGTTATCGCCGTAGACCCCTGAATCGGCATATAAATTGGTTTCGCCGCTTAGGGTTAGGTCGCCGTCTACGTCTATCATTGTGTATCCGCTGCTTGGTTGTACATCGTTACTTGTGAGACTTACATTCGCATCGATAATGCTAAGGTCACCCGCGATGTCCATCGATGGCATGTTTCTCTCTCCCGATTCATATGCGATTGTGAGATTCTCCCCAGTCTGCGCACTGCCTGTTATAATGACATTTTTACCACCGTCGACACTAACAGCATCAGGAGAAACTCCGTATGAAAAAGCTCTGTTGGTCAGTCCGCTAAACTGGTAATTTGCATATGCAGTTATGGTATTCAAACCCGAGATATGCACCTTGCCAACATCACCTAAATGAATGCTATTGGAGTCATACCCACTCATGTAAAGCGTACGCTCCGATGCATCCCAACGAAGACCAGGGGGGAGAGTAGGGAATGTCGTATCTGTTTCTTCCTTTAGAATATATTCGTTTATTGTAGATGCATTTGCCGCAATGCGAAGTGTCGTAAAGGTCGTGTACAGACCTTCTTCTTCGGTGTCATACTTATGTTGGCCGACACGCTCTATCACATAAGGTGCAAACAGTTTGTTCTCATGCGGCTCTTGATAGGAAACGACTATGCCTTCATAGTAGCCGAGGTTGCTTACCGTGTGCCCCGAAGCCGGAATATCGTCCCAAACATATTCGCCGTTACTCGTTGTTCTAATCTTATTCGCTCCGGTCACTGTAATTGAACCGTTATAAACATCGGGGTCTGTGTCATCTACAACAAATGTCGGCATTCCGCTCGGCCAGTCGGCTTGCTCTACAAAGTGGCTTGCGCTAAAGGAGCGGTCTTTGCCGCCGCCGGTCGGTCGCCATACCGAGATGTCGTCGTTTGCGCTAAGATCTGTTATCTCAAAGGAGTAGCCGCTGTCAAGCTGCGCCGTCATTTCACGGCCGTCGTTAACCGAGTAGCCAAAGGTTTCGCCAAGATCAGCACCCTGCACTCTGATAAGGCCCGAGAAGGGGCTGTTTGGTACAAACTCGATTTCAGGCGTGTCGTGGCGGTTTGCGAGGTGGATGTAGGCGATATTACTGCTCTTTAGCATCTGCGAGTTATCCGCCGCCACACGTGTGTTTGTGGCGACACAGTAGAAGGCATACGAGCCGCTAATCGTTTCGCCGCTTTGGGTAAACCAGCCTGTGTTTATATCAAGGGTGGTCGTCTCTCCCGAACCACGTGCAGGATCGGAATAGATCGGTCTGTAATTCTCATCAAACGGCGCTTTTATAAACCACTGATAGGTAATGTCGGCCTCGGGGTCATGCTCCTTGTTTATCTGTGCCATTGCTTTCAAATTTGCAATGGAATCAAGCGTTACGCCGGGGTCGGTGAGGTCGTAGGACGCCGTCTGCGGCTGAGTGATAAAGGTCGGCACCTCCGCCACGGGCACAGGAGGGGGCGGTGGTTCGGGCGCTTCGGTCGATTCAACAAGAAGCCCTGTTTGCCCGACAAAGGTAAATGTCGACCTTGGGTCTGTGCTGACCGATATGCCGTTTGCAATTTGCGGCTGCATACTGTTTAGGTTGATGTACTCATATGTCGTTTCGCCGCTGATATATGTATCATAATGTGTGTGTATGACATCCGTCCATTCGGTTGGCTTGAAGTTATGACCAAAGGCCAAGGTATAGCTGGTCGTTTCAATCTTAGTATCTTGCAGGTGCAAGAGAAAGTTGGTGTAGGTCTTTGATTTATCTGCTGTGCGAAGTAACACACCAACCATGCGTGAATCGCCAAATGCCTCTATATTTCCACCAAGCAGATTAACCTTTGGGTGGTCGCTGCTATCCGAGGAAAGGTAGATGACAATGCCTGCCGTTCTGTGTTGGGCTACCTCCTTTGTTTCCCCTTGGAGCGTGCCGCCGCTTTGGGTAAACTCGCCTTTGCCGCGCACGGTCACGACGGCGGCAAAGGTTTCGTTGGTCTCGCTGTGCTCGCTCGTTTCAACAAGTGATGTGCGGAAGGTGCCGCCGTGTATATTCAGCTTACCTCTTACATTAAAAAAGGAGTCCGGATTCGTACCACTCATACGTGAAATCCAGCCGGTCTTTCCTGCGTAAATACTGGTCTGCCATGTTTTATAGATATACCTCGCCGGTGTATCGTCGTAGATCACAAAGGCATCGCCTGCGGTGTCAACAATGTCGAGTTCTGCGCCCTCCTCGATGACAAAGCGCACATCTCTAACCTGCGCACCGTTTAGGTCAAGCACTACCTTTGTGCCTTCCTTGACGGTGACAACCTTTGTATAATCGTCATCGGAGTAATATCTCGGCGCACCACCCCTTGGCGGTATTTCCGCACCCTCGAGCTTGAGGTCGAGCCTTTCGCCAACATCGAGCGAGTCTACGAGGTCGACGACCTGCTGTAGCGTGCTTGCGGAGCGTGTAAAGGCGGTAAAGCCACCCTCGCCGCCTGTGTCGCCGACCGAGTTTTCATCGACATACTGCCACTGATAGCTCTCCCCTGCAACAAATGGGGTGGTAATTTGCAGATAGCCTGTGCTTTCCTCAAAGTTTGCGTGGGTGTAGTGGTTGTAGGTCTTATGAAACAAGGTATTCCCACGCACGTTTCCCTCGTTGTCCGACACAAAGGTCGCATTTGTAACGGAGACACGGTTTGTGCCGTCGGTGTTGAAGCGCTCCCGAACAAACATTTCGGTTTCGTTTCGTTCAACAAACACTCCGCCGTTTACGGTGACACTTGCAGTAGGGCCGTATACGATCAAGGCACTGTGGCTTGAGGCGTTTTGGGCTGTCTTTTTATACCCATCAACATAGAAATGGCCGCCGTTTACTGCGAGCGAGCTCGTTGATTCCACTTCAAACATAGAGGTGTCCCAGTTTGTCGTTCCTCCACCATAAGCGGAGCCTAACACTGCAAAGTTACCGCTGTTTACTTCCATACTACCGTTGAGCACATGGAACATGGCAAATCTATTCTGAATGTTCTGTTGCGGTCGTACAATAAAGTTGCCGCTACCCTCCACGGTCAGTGATGAACCGTAGCTTGCTTCAAACATAGCGGTGGCCGGGCGGTCGGTCGACTGGAAAAGGTAGACATCGGCATTTACCGTTAGATGAACCTGACCGGCGTACCAAATTGCGCCGCCACGTGCGCCGCCGTTTCTAAGGTCGACCCTCGTTTCGATTATGTCGTCCTCAATCAAAATATGAATCTCTCTACTGCTGTTATAGCCGGCAGCCTCCATCATTTCCTTTAGCTCGGCAAAGCTGTCGACGATGTAGGGGTTTGCCTCCGTACCTGCGCCCGGTATCCAATCGGTTGGCACGGTTTCGGGCATTGATGTTAGGTAGTCGTAGTCGGGGAATGTTTGCTCTGTCGGCACTGCGTTTGCGAGTGCTGTTATCGGCATCATTTGCAGTATCATCATCATTGCAAGCAGTACCGAAAATAATTTTGCACGTTTTTTCATTTTTCTCCGTCTCCTTTTATTGTTATATAAAACCCACTTTGGTCTACGCCCTTGTCCGCTCGTCCTTGCCGTTCTCCCACAAACGACAAAGACGAGGGTGGAGTTACCTCCTTTGCATTTTTTCGCACTTGCGATGCTCACGCCACTTTGCAAGCGTCCACTTTAAAAGCACCGCTTTTCTTCATGTATGATATAAGCCATGCGGCCAATATCCGTTAAATAGTGCTTATTACATCTAAAAAGTAATCGAGCCCTGATTTGCTAAAAAAGAACATGTCTATCTTCTTTTCCTTAAAGGCCTCCCTGACCTGTTTTGCCGATTTTTGACTGCTTTCTTCGTCAACAACAAATATAATCTTGCAGTTTGGGAGTTTCTCTTTGATCTCGGCTATACGCAAAAACCACTCTTCTATCGTCAGCGGTGGTTTGCTTCGCACCTCTGCTATAAATATGTCGGCCTCTACACTTTGACAGGTCGAAACACACGAGCCTTCAAAGTTTTGCACGGTTACTGTCAACTCTTTGTCGTTAGATGCTATTGCGTGTCTAAGCGATGCTAAAAAGAGCTCATTTTGAATGTGTATTACCACGTTTTTCATGCTCTGCCTCCTCGATTGTTCTGCCTTTGTACGCTTGCGTTACATGGCGGTCACAACATCTGCAATATAGTCGGGCCATGAGGTCATGTAGAAAAACAGATCTATCTTTTTATCCTTAAAGGCCTCTTTTACCTGTAGCGCCGACTTAGGTTGATTCTCTCGGTCTGCTATCAAGATAATCTTGCAGTTTTTCTCTGTTTGTTTTATCTCCTCTATTCGCACATACCACTCCTCCAAGGTGAGGGGCGCACTGTCCTTCACTTCGGCAATGAATATGTCGGGATTCATGCTTTTGCAATACATATAGCAACTCTCGACTTGCGGCACAAGCTCGACACTTGCTTTTTTTCTGCCCTCCATTGCATGAAAAAGGGCAAAGGCGAGCAGCTGATTTTGGATATATGCCACTACGCATTTCATTTGAGCACCTCCTTTAAGTCCCGCTTTAGGCCTGACGCCCCAAAGCCAGGTTGTTTTCCCCTTGGTTTTTCTCTTTATTTAGTTTAAGAATAGCAAAAACAAAAAAATTCCACATCGTAAAAAGTGCTAGATTACAAAATATTTATAAAAAATCCTTGTAGTTGCATCTGTAAAAGACACGACTACAAGGATTTTAAAACTATATTCACAAAATTTTGCTAAACCGTTTCGCCTGTAATGATAAACTTCTTATCGACTACGTCGGCAACAAGCTGTATAAAGCTGCTATATCCTGTTTTGTTTTGCATGTTGGTCATATGCGTGCTTAGCGTCGAGCGTTTAATGCCAAACTTCTCGCATATCTCCTCGGCGGAAGCTCCGTTTATTTTTGCTTGCAAAATCTGCAGCTCTTTGGCGGTAAAATCCGAGCTTTTCGCCGTTCCGATAGTGACAATTGGCTGCGACTCGGGGTAATATGTATTTCCTGCCATTACACTGTCCATGACCTCTAACAGGCTGATATCCATGTGGTCTTTATACCAAAACCCCTCGCATCCGACCTTTTGCGCATACTCAACATGACGTTTTTGGATGAGGAATGTGAGAATTATAATCTTGATATGAGGATAGCACTTTTTGACCTGCTCTGCTACTATAATTCCATTTTCTTTGCCATCTGTGTATATGTCAAGCAGTATCAAATCTGGCGTTTTGCTTCTCAAATGGCTCATAAGCTCGTCTGCGTTGGCTAAACTCTCGAGTAAGATATATCTATCCTTTCCGAGCAAAATTGCATATTTCATAAAATCCCTCGAACTTGGTTGGTCGTCGACTATCATAACGTTGTACATGCTCTATCCTCCCTATTATAGCCTTGTTCATCACATATATTTTGCATTTGGAATGGCAAGCGAAAAATGGCAACCTTCCTCCTCGGGAGATATTTTAATCGCACCTCCCTGCATGGAGAGCTTTTGCTTTTCAAACAGTTTAAACTCATCGAGATTTAAGCTTTCGCACGGCGCAATGTCTATGGTCAAGACTATTTGTTTTTTGCTATCGCTCATTGTGACATAGAGCACATCAAACTCATATCTCGACCACTCGATGACCTTTTGGAATAGGTCGTAGCATAGCAGTGCGGCCTCAAGGCTCGTATTAAATTTTCCGTTTATTTTAACAGTACATCTTTTGCCGTAGAGCTTTAACAGCGAAAACACTTCCAAAAAAGCCCTTTGCAACTCCTCCGTCGAAATGCATTTTTCTGTCTGGGCTGTGAGAATAAGATTTACCTTGCGTTTTAGGTATGTGGAGATTATGCCCGTTTCAAAGAGAATACCTTTCATTTCTCCCTCTGTGACATTTTGGTTTGTCAAAACATCGTTTTTAATTTTTTCACTGTACGGCAGCGCCTCGGCAAGCAAAATGCTTTGGAGTTCACCGAGCTTTCTTGCTCTTGTGGTCTCTTTCTTTTGCTCATTTTCGTAAGTTAACAAATCAATTTCTTCATTTAGGCTGTTATTTAGCCGCTCGAGCGCTTCTATCGCACTTTTTATCCCCGATACATCGCTGCTCCACGAAACATAGCCACCCTTTATAGGCGAGATATGAAGCAGTGTGTTTTTATCAAGGTCGGTTTTTTTATTTTGTTTTAGTCTTTCAAAATCCCCACGTGAAAGCCTCTGTGCATTTTCGGCAGAATAAACCGTGTCGCCTTCTAAGGTTAGTATCTGAGCATTTGTCGTTGCCATTTCAAAAAACTCTTTGTGACAGCTATTCGAGTGGACCAGCCCCGTCCGAATACAGGCTTCCCAAAAAGCGACCGTCGCCGCACATCCGAATATCGTTGCATCTATAAAGTAATATCCGATACCATAGCTTGGGTCCTGTATGTATAGCAATACATACAAAACAATCCCCCCTATTACCAAAACAGGAAGCCTTGCAGCTTTTCTCAAAGCCTTTGAGCGACTGTGTTTTTTTACGAGCAAAAACATCGAAGCTATACAAGTACACAGGATAAATGCCATTATCGCATAATAGCCTACTCCATAACTGTACTTTTGCCCGTATGGGCGTATCGTTAAATCAAAATCATTGAAAACGAGCATATGAAAATCATTTGTCAAGACGAGAAGTATTAGTAAAATAGCGGGAATGAAAAGCAATTCCCATTTTTTACTCGGACAATAACCTTCATCTTCTCCTACACATAGCGCTGTGAAGAAAAATAAAAGCGGTATCATAACCATTGGGATATAATACATATACCACGCAAGCCTGTCACAGAGTGCCACCTTTACAAAGCCTGCCCATTTGACAGCTCGAACACTCGCCCAAAAAATTATATTCACACCGATTAGCATGAGATATGTTCGAACATGTCTTTGCATAATTCGGTTGTATACGCTTACTGTCCATGTTGCAAAAAGTCCAATGTAGATGCCAATCGAGAGTACAAATGTAAATGAGTAAAAAAGCACGAAGTTATACGGTAACCGTCTGTGCAATGTTCCGATGGTCGTTGAAAAAAATAAAAGAAAAACAAAGAGCAAGACTTTAACAGCAGGTTTAAATTCTATTTTATTCATTGCTTTCCCTCTCTTTTCCTACGGCGATAGATACAAACCGAAACCTACGGTGATAGATGTAATCTGCAACACTATTACAAAGTTCACCATGTTAACATTATAAAAAAATTGTGCAACTATGTCAAATTTGTTATATATTTATTAATTTTGTTTTAAGTAGGTTTAAGGTTTGTGGTATAATATAAGATAAGAGGTGAAGAATATGCGACTATTACTATGCGAAGATGAAAAAGAGCTTTCCAACGCTCTTGTTAAAATACTTAAGCACTACAACTATGCCGTCGATGCGGTTTATGATGGCGAGGAAGCGCTGATTTTTTTAGAAGCTGAAAATTACGATGCTGTAATTTTGGACATAATGATGCCAAAGGTAGACGGACTTACTGTACTAAAAAAAGTTCGTGAAAAAGGCAATCTTATTCCAATTATTATGCTAACGGCAAAATCCCAAGTCGACGACAAAGTAACAGGTCTTGATTTAGGTGCGAATGATTATCTTACAAAGCCATTTGAAACAAAAGAGCTTCTTGCAAGACTAAGAGCAATCACAAGAACGACGAGCGACAGCAGCTCATCTATATTAACTGTTGGGGATATATGCTTAAACAGAAAAACCTTTGAACTTTATAGCGACAAAAATTCGTTTAAATTGGCGAGCAAAGAGTTTCAAATGATCGAAATGCTAATGATGAACAAAGGTCATATAATACCGACCGAGCGCTTTATGGAAAAAATTTGGGGATATGAAAGCGAAGCTGAGATAAATGTTGTTTGGGTATATATTTCATATCTTAGAAAGAAGCTGACATTACTTGAAAGCAGTGTAAAAATTAAAGCCACACGCAATACCGGATATTCTTTGGAGGTGTGATATGCTCAAAAAACTACAAAGAAAATTTGTGTTGCTTACAACCTTGATAAGCATTGTAGTTATGCTTCTTATTGCTGTTTCAATAAATGCGGTTAACTATATGTCAATTTTAAATGGTGCAGATGATGTTTTAAACCTGCTCGCAGAGGGCGATTTGAGGGTAGGTCATCCATTCAATAACAATGGTCATTTTCCAAAAGAGATCGTTTTTACAACAAGATTTTTTACCGTACGAACAAATGCTAACGACGAGATCGACTATATCGACACCAAAAGCATTAGTTCTGTTACGTCCGACCAAGCTATGGAATATACCTTACTTGTAAATCAAACCGAAGAGGGCACAGGTACAATTGATGATTTTAGATATATCAAGACCGCAAATTCGATAGGATACACATATTTCTTCCTTGACATCGAAGAGGATTTGATGGGCTTTGAAACATATATGTTATATTCGGTAATCATTGTTTTGGGAGCGGTTGTCTCTATCTTTATTTTGTCAGTGCTTCTCTCCAAAAAAGCAGTTTCGCCTATTGCAGATAGCTTCGAGAGGCAAAAAGGCTTTATAACAAATGTTAGCCATGAATTTAAAACACCACTTGCAATAATAAAAGCAGACTGCGATGTAATCGAAATTGAAAATGGCGAGGGCGAATGGACAAATAGCATTAAAACGCAAATTTCAAAACTTGATGTCCTTGTAGAAAACCTTATATCACTTGCAAAACTTGATGAAAAGGTCGAAATAATTAAAACAGATTTCTCATTATCCGACACAGTAGCCGATACAGCAAATGAGTTTTCTTCGGCGCTAAAGAATACCGAGCGAAGCTTATGCTTAGAGATAAAGCAAAATATTTCTTATTATGGCGACGAGGCGCTTATAAGAAATGTAATTACTACTCTTACAGAAAATGCCATTAAGTATTCGTTGCCCGATACCGAGCTTAAGATTTCACTAAACACAAGTGGAAATAAAAAGATCTTTAGCATAGAAAATGCTTGCGAGGATATAGAGATCGGAAAACACAACGACTGGTTCGAGCGTTTTTATCGTGGTGATAAATCACGAAACAGTCAAACAAAAGGGTTTGGAATTGGGTTATCTATTGCAAAAAGTATATGCGACTTGCACGGAGCTAAGATTTCGGCCGAGAGTAAAACAGGAAGAGAAATAATTATAACTATAATTTTTTAAAGTAAGTTTAAAGTCTATACTATAAAATCACCTTACAATGAGTTGTGAGGTGATTTTTTTGCATCTTAACCTAGAAGATTTGGATTTTTACAAAGATTATTACAGCATAATTGATAGAACAATACAAAGAGTATCAGACTTAATTTCTTGTCAGTGCAGCGGTGATATCGAACATATAAAGACACGAGTTAAGTCAGAAAAAAGCACAAAGGCAAAACTGGCAAAACTCGGCCTTGACACAACAATAGAAAGTGCGCTTAGTAGTCTGCACGATATAATTGGCTTTCGTATTGTTTGTAGATTTTTAGAAGATGTCTATACCACAGCTAACAAAATCGAAAAACAGTTTGGATTTAAACATATAATAAGCAAAGACTATATAAAACATCCAAAAGAAAATGGATACCGTAGTTATCATATTATTTTGGAAGTGGAAATTGATAATGTACATATTCCCATTGAAATTCAAATACGCACAATTTCTCAAGATTCTTGGGCGAGTTTGGAGCACAATATGAAGTATAAAAAAGAAATACAAAATACAAATGTGATTAAGTCTGAGTTAAAAAGACTCGCAGATGAAATGGCATCGGCAGATGTTTGTATGCAGACCCTAAGAGAGCTTATTGTTATTTCTTAAAAACAATTTTTACATTTTTAAGTTAAATTAAGGTTTGGAAAATATAATGAACTTGTAAAACACAAAAAGGAGTGATTATGTATGACACAAACAAACTTTAAGCGACATGAGCTTAAATATATCTTAACGGTAGAGCAGTATGAAATGTTGCTTGACAATATGCCATACAATATGAAACTTGACAAATACGGCAGGCACAAAATCTCCAATGTATATTTTGACACCGACGATTATAGGGTGATAAGACATTCTTTGGAAAAGCCAAAGTACAAAGAAAAACTGCGTGTTCGCTGCTACGGAGAGCCGAGCGAAGATGCTATTGCTTTTATAGAACTAAAGAAGAAGTTTAACGGAGTTGTCTATAAAAGAAGGGTTTATTCCGAGCAAAGTAAGGTCTTTGCCTACCTATGCAGTGGCGCTGATACTGTGGAGCAGTCGCAGATACTCAGCGAGATTGATTATTTCATAAACAGCTATGACGACATAAAACCAAAGGTTCATTTATCCTACGAGCGAGAAGCATTTTTTTCTACACTCGATGAAAATTTTAGGCTGACATTTGATTTTAATATAATGGCAAGGGAGAGCAATGTGTCACTTTATAGCAGTGATGATGATATTGCAGTTTTACCCGATGAATATGTTTTACTTGAGGTCAAAACGGTAATGGGTCTTCCCTACTGGTTTTTAGAGTTTTTAAGCGAGAACCGCATTTACAAAACTTCCTTTTCCAAATACGGAATGGCATATCAAACATACTTTATGCCGCAGCTTGTAAGTAGTCTAAGGAGGATAAGCAATGCTTAATGAGATTTTCGGCAGTGTTTTTGAAACTACCGCCACAATGAATTTAAACATAACAGATTTTATAATCTGCATGGCATCTGCAATAATCTTAGGTCTATTTATGGCAAAGATCTATGCATTCAAAACAAAAAGCACAAAGAGTTTTGTGGCTACCCTTGCTCTGTTGCCACTTGCGGTTGCAATGGTTATTATTATGGTCAACGGAAACATCGGTGCAGGTGTTGCCGTTGCAGGGGCATTTAGTCTCGTTAGGTTTCGCTCTGTTCCAGGTACTGCAAAGGAGATCATTGCAATTTTCACGGCGATGTGCACAGGGCTTACAGTCGGTATGGGTTATATAGGCTTTGCAACACTGTTTTCTGTTATTGCTTGCCTCTTTGCGCTCTTCTTAAATATCACAAACTTTGGAGAAGAAAAAAACAACGGAAGTCGCACACTTCAGATAACTATTCCCGAAAACCTTAACTACACCGATGTATTTGATGATATTTTTAAAAACTTCACAAAGGAGGCCAAACTAATATCTGCAAAAACCACCAACATGGGAAGCTTATTTAAATTAAGCTATGACATAGAGCTTAAGGATGTAGCGTTAGAAAAACAATTTGTCGATCAACTTAGATGCCGAAACGGCAATCTTGAAATCATTATAAGCAGACAAGAACTATTTATAAACGGATTATAGAAAGGTATTTATTATGAAAAAATATATAGCAACATTAATAGCAGCTTCTATGCTTGTCATGGTCGGCTGTTCTGCAAGCGGTAGTGTTGATGCGCCGGCCGATCCAACCTTACAACAAGCAGGTTCAAGTTTAAATGTCGAAAATTTATCGGCAACCGAGACAATTACACAAATCGAAAACCTTGTTTTCCCAAGCGATGACTATACAAAAGACTTAGGTGATAGTGTGTTTTTTGCTGATGGCGAGGAAATCCTAATCACACAAAGTGGGACATATGAGTTTACAGGCGACTATACAAAGAGCACTATTACCGTTAATGTGAACAAGGATACCGATGATGGTACAGTTTACCTTGTGCTAAACAACGCAAACATTGTAAGTGCGGCAGGAACTCCGATAAACATCGTCGAAGCAATGAATGTTGTAATTGTGCTCGAGGGCGAAAACAGCGTTACCCAAGGCGAAATTATAACAGCAGACACAGAGTTCCCCACAGCTGCGATTTATTCAAAAGCAGACACCGTCATAACAGGTGACGGAAGTCTAACCGTAACCACCCAGTACCAAGACGGAATTAACAGCCGTGATGATCTTATAATCGATGGAGCGAGCATTACTGCTAACGCAGTGGAGGATGGAATTGTAGGAAAAGATTTGCTTGCAATAAGTAATGCTACCATTACGGTCGATGCAGGGAAAGATGGACTTAAATCCTCAAATGCAGAAGATTTAGAAAAAGGCAATTTAATCATTGCGAGTGGTAACTTTAATATAGTAGCCGAAAATGATGCCATAAGCTCTGAGAATATACTACAAATTGACGACGGCAATTTTGAACTGTACTCCGGCGATGGATATGTAGAAGTTATCAAGACAGCCGCCCCTATGGGTGACATGGGAGGAGGCGACATGGGCGGCATGGGCGGTGGCGCAGGTGGCGGCATGGGCGGCATGGGCGGCATGGGCGGCGACCGTGGTGAACAGAGCAGAGATCTGAACACTAATGATGCAAATGCAACCCTCGATCAAAGCCAAACTCCTCCCGTAATAGATGAAGGTTTTGCTCAAAACGGTTTTAATATGAGCGATGAAAACGACGAACCCATACTTGAAGAGAGCATGAAAGCACTTAAAGCCGTCAACGGTTTGGCTATAAACGGAGGAACATTTTATATTTCGTCATACGAAGATGCTATTCATTGTGACGGAGATGTAAACATTAATGGCGGTGATTTTACCATCAGCGCAGGAGATGATGGTATTCACGCTTATAACACGACATATATTGCAGGCGGAACTATAAATATCGAAAACTGCTTCGAAGGTATAGAGGGCATCATTGTAAGCCTTGTCGGTGGTGATATCTATGTAAACTCGGCCGATGATGGTATCAACGCAAATGATAGGTCGGGTGGCGTTACTATTGCGGGTGGAAATATCGAGATTTATTCGGGCGAAGGCGGCGATGGCATCGACTCTAACGGAGCATTCACTCAAACAGGTGGTGATATCTTGATTGTTGCAGATATCTCTGCTGATAACGCTATGAACTCAGCACTTGATGTCGACGGTACAGTTGTAATGTCAGGCGGTACGATAGTTGATCAAAACGGAGACACTATCGAAGCTACTCGCATGGGCGGCATGACGCCGGGCAGTCAAGGTGGCACTGGAGGTATGAGGCCTGAAGACCTCGAAGGATATATACCAAGCGACACAATGCCGGACGGTTTTGAAGGTGCCATGCCTGGCGGCGATATGTCGGAAGGATCTAACGGCGGAATGCCACCACAAGGAACGCTCGGCGGCAGAGGTGAACAAGCTTCCGAGTAGCATCGTTACTCTTAATGTGTTTTATAATCCAAAAATAACAGCAAAAAGCCTATCCAAAACGGATAGGCTTCAGCTTGGAGAAAAAGTGTTTTCTCCAAGCTGAGAAATCAGCTAAAGCTGATTTTAACGCCCTCGGGGCGGGAATTTAACGCCAGAGGGCACCCTGATGGTGCCCCCTCGCCGCTCCCCCTCCTTCCGAATGGGCTTGATTTTGGGTTTTTCTCCAAAAGGAAGAAAGGCGCTCCTAAAATTGCAGTAATAATACCAACAGAAATTTCAATTGGGCTAAAGAGTGTTCTTGCAATCATTTCCGACACAACGAGCAGAATACAACCAAAAAGTGCTGACCGCCTGTGCGTGTGCACTAATTAAAAATAGCGGCATCATGCTAAGCAATATTGCCGCCATTAAAGCAAGGAGCAAAAATCTAATTTATTATAAGTTAAAGTCTTGAATTTGAAAACACATAGAACTTGTGATATAATGCTTGTGCACTCGAATGACTGCGTTATAAACTACAAAAGGAGAATTTATATATGAATAGCTTTACAAAAAATAGCCCCAGTTATATCGCTTCGCACGACGCAAATGCAGTTGGTTATTGCACAAAATCCTTTACCGGTAGCATAGACAGCGTTAGTAGATCTTACGCAAAATTTCTTAACGAGCTAAACAAAAAGCACGGTCGCAAATTCACAGTTATCAGCACTGCAATGGCTGAATATCCGTTAGGCGTTCACTTTATTCTCACTTATCATCTCGAGGGGAATAACGGGTAAAGAAATGCTCATATTTTTGAGTTTTGACTTTAAATGTAAAACTTTTTACCAAAGCAAGATGGCGCTCTTTTAAATACACTCCATCTGCCCACGTCATAAGTAGCAGTTTTATCACGCTTACTACCTGTGTTGTTTTTAACAGTACAGCAATGTTTAAGTTGCCGATCAACAGTGATTTATATCATAAAGCATTAAATTTCTCCCTATATGCAATGGGTTCGTCAAGTGATATGTTAACACAACTATCCTTTAATGTTTTAGGATAGTAAAAGCCTTGCCATTTTCGGCAAGGCTCAGCTTGGAGAAAAAGTGTTTTCTCCAAGCTGAGAAATCAGCTAAAGCTGATTTTAACGCCCTCGGGGCGGGAATTTAACGCCAGAGGGCACCCTAATGGTGCCCCCTCGCCGCTCCCCCTCCTTCCGAAGGGGCTTGATTTTGGGTTTTTCTCCAGCCTGAGCCTTGCCATTTTCGGCAAGGCTTTTACTTTAATCTGAAACTGTAATGGTTGCATCGTTATCGGTTGATGTTGTTCTTATAATATAATTTGTTGCAGAAGTTACATTTGTGTGTATATTTGTTTCTCCGCCAATTAAGTCATACTGTGCTATGGGGCTATTTTGATTTTTCGCATCGTAGATCATTACAGTAATCTGCATTTCCTCACTGCTATTAAGCGTTACACTTATCTTTTCCGAATTTGTTTTAAAGCTATAACTTTGTATTTCATCAATTGATAGCTCTATTTCACCGTCTGCCGATAGATCGTGAAATAGCTCGAGCGGTTCTTTTTCTGCAAGCTCGAATACATACCATTCTTCGTTAATATAAATTGCTATACTTTCTGCATCTATTATTCGATATCCAAAATCCTCTCCGAAGTTTGATTGGTCGTTTTGTGTCGGTCGCTCATTTCCGTTTACCGTAGATGCAATCGTACCATCAAAGTTACTATTTAAAGGGTTTTCGAATATTGTGTCTTCTGGCATTTCGCCTGTGTCGATATATATTTTGCTATTTACCATAACCATAGGCGGCAAATCCCAGAGTAGAGGTCCGTTTGCCAAACTATCAAACTCAACCTTAAATACATACTCAGCTTCTTTATTTTCATCGGCTTTTACCCAACAAATTGCATAGTTTGCATTAAAATCCAAGTTAGGGATATATCCTTTTTGTCCATCTGTTATATTTAATCTATTTATCTCATTGCTACCTATTTCTACATCAAAACTTTCACGCATGACACGTCCATCATCATAGTATGTGTCAATACTCCAATACGCAACATCCTCAAATTCATCCGAATAGTTTATAGGAAGTTCGGCACTTTCTTTCGCTAAGGTGATTATTGGTAGTTCATCATAAGTGAACTTAAAACCGTTTTCATAGTATCGTGGTTCATGAAGCTTATCATCTGCTTGTATTGTTACAAAGGGGAGAGGAAGGCCATCATTTGACAAGCCCACTGGCTTGCCATTGGTTTCATATTCCACTTTACCACTTGCCGAAACTTTTTTATTTGTACTGTTAATAAAGGATACCCTATACATACCATCTTCTGGAACTTCAACAACGATTTCTTGCGGTTCTTTTGTTAGTACAACAGCTTCTCCAACAAATTCATCAAGATTAATATTATCATATCGGTCTGTTGGAATGATACCCACTTGAAGTTCAGCCTCGTTTTCCGACCATATTGATATTCTAACCTCATCACCTTTGCTTAGAGTAGTGTTACCTACTCCTGCGCTTGTGTTTGCTTCATATATGGTAAATTCAAACTCGTTATCATCACCAAAACTTATACTGCTTGCAACGCTTTCTTCTTTTTCATTACTCATAAGCGAAAGAGCTGCCACTCCGAGCAAGACCAAACAAAGAACACTCACCCAAACCGTAGGCTTTTTGTACTTCATAACATTTTTAACCCTACCTTTTGTGTCGCCCTCGCCAAAGGCAAGCGGAGTTGCAAAGATTAGTTTTTTGCCCGTAGTAAGACGAAGTAGTGACGTTGAATACTCTGCCCTGATGTCGCTCTCCATGTTTTTCATAACAGCCTCGTCGCAAGACATCTCCATATCTTTCGCCGATGCAATGTATGCCACCCAAACAAGCGGATTAAACCAGTGCAGTGCAAGTGCAATAAAAGACAGCACTCTTGTAATGTGGTCAAGCCTTTTTATGTGACACTTCTCGTGTGCTATTATAAAATCATATTCGCTTTTTGGAAGCGAGGACGGAAGATAGATCTTCGGCTTAAATAAACCCATAACAAAGGGTGAATTTATCCCGTCGGCAAGGTAGATATTCTCTCTGTGCGGCTTAGCTCCTATTAGTTTTCGCTTAAGCAGTAGATATTGCACTACACTGTAAATAAGCATCGCCAAGACCCCGACAGCCCACATCAAAGTTGCTATTGACATTGGTGCCTCCAATGGGTCTGCGACCACTTGCACCTCGCCTTGTGGCAAGAGTTCATTAGCCCCTTCACTTATCATAGGGATCGGCAGGTCGACCTGTGGATATTCTACGTGAACGATGTCAACAGGTATCGGATCATTGCTCGGAAGAAGCCCTATGGCGCTCTCAAATGTCAAGGGGCAAAGCAGTCTAAAAAGCACTACTGCCCAAATAGCATAAGAAAATATTTTAGGTGCTCTTTTTAGGAGTAATCTTATAGCCAAAACTGCAACAATTACAATGCTCGCTATGATGCTCATATTGAGTATGGTCGGGAGTAGTTCATATAAAAAGAAATTCATCACTTATCCCCCTTGTTTCCATCTATAATCTTCATAATCTCGGCAATTTCGCTGTCGGACAATTTTTTGCGCATGGTAAACGAGGCCAAAAAGCTTGGCAATGAGCCCTTGAATGTATCTTCAACAAACCTCTCACTCTGCATAGCGGTGTATTCCTCTTTTGAAATAATGGAAGTCACCATAGCCTTTTCGTTTTGAAAAATGCCTTTTTGACAGAGCTTTCTAAGTATCGTATATGTAGTTGATCGATTCCAACTTAGCTCTTTTTCTGCGAGCACGGTGAGTTCCCTCGAGGTGAGTGGCTCGCTTTCCCATATTATATCCGCAAATTGCATCTCGATTTCACCTAATTTGTATTCTATCATTATGTCGCCTCCTGTTTGTTTACTGTGAATAAACTATATAATTAGTTTATCATGAGTAAACAATTTTGTCAAGAGGCCTTGTTTGATGGCAAATGCCAATAATATCCAAGTTAATGCTTGCATATGTTAATGCTTGTATGAGGAGAGCAAAAATCATCTATCATTTCGACAGGTGATTTTTTCCAAAGTGGGTCGATTACTGTTTGAGTATCAGACATATGCTTTATCGAGATGATAATATTATAATATGCATAGCTGCTTTGCAAATTCGTAAACTTATGATAATATATGGTGATAGAAAAATCCAAACTCGCTCCATGCAGCGTTATTTTAAACCGGTTATCGATATTTTGGGGAGGAAACATGGAAGAAAACACACTTTCGCAAGCAGAGTTTTACGACACACAGGCTTTTGCTTGCAACGCTTCAAAAGAGTATAAAGAAGCTTTAAATTACTACATAAAATCGCTAAAAATCAAGCAAGAGATTTTCGGGGCGGAGCACCAAGAAGTCGCCATCGCTTGCAGTAACATTGCTGTAATTTACGAAAACTTGCTCCAATACGGCGCAGCGCTTAACTTTTATGAAAGGGCTTTGCAGATATGTCATGCCGCCTGCTTAGAAGATCGCACAGAAATATATAGACTCTATTCTTATATCGGAAATCTATACGGGAGACTGGGGGACTATAATAAATCGTACGAATTTTTAGAAAAAGCACTTACCCAAAGCGAAGAAGATTTAGGCGAGCATGTGGAGACGGCAAAAATCTATTCTTATATGGCCTCTCTTTATAAAAACACAAAGGAATACGAGAGCGCCCTATCGACAGAGGAAAAAGCGCTGTGGATTTACGAGGAGGTGCTTGGTGACGAGCATCATTACACCCTTGGCTCTTATCAGTCGCTATTTCGCATTTATCTATATCTAAAAAACCGAGACAAAGCCGATGAAATGGCTGAAAAATTATTAGTCACCCATATATCATGTTTTGGCGAAAACAGCCGTGAAGTTTTTGAGTGCCTATACGACATTGCAAATTCCTGTTTTATGGCCAAGGAATATACGAGAGCGCTCGAGACATTTCATAAGATTTTATCGCTTAAAGATGTGAGTGCGCCAAAGCTAATGGAAATTTACAATGCAATGGGGCGCATCTATCAAGAACTTAATGACTCTATACATACATTCGAGTATTTCATGAAGGCAGCTGAACTTGCCGAGGAAGCTCGCACCGCCGAGGCGGCGACCATTTGTAATAATATAGCGACCTACTTTTGCGACCACGAGCATTATAAAGAGGCTATTTTGCTACATAAAAAGGCCCTTAAAGTCAGGGAGGAAGTTCACGGTAAAATCCACCCGACCACGGCACATAGTTTGAACAATTTAGCCTTTGCTTGCAGTAAGCTTAGAGATTACGAGACCACATTAAAACTATACCGCAAAACCCTCGAAATTCGCCTTGCAACATTGGGCGATCTTCATGATGATACCATAATTTCCGTTAGAAATATTGCCTATACTTATAGCGAAGTCAAGCAATACGATGCAGCGCTTGAGTTTTATGAAAAGATTTTAGAACTGCAAATCAAAAAGCATGGCGCAGAGCACAGCGAAACGGCACATGCAATGTTAAATGTTGGCATCATTAATTACAATTTAAAGAATTATCAAGTAGCAATGCAATATTACGAACAAGCCCTTATGCTCGCAAAAAAGCTACAAAACCCTCAGCTTGCAAATGAGATTTTGCATTTTAAGAGTCTACTATAGTATAATTGTTATTATCAGCAAGCATCCTCGAATATAGTTTGATATAATAAAAAGCACCTTGCATGAGGTGCTTTTTATTATATCAAACGCAAGGAGAAATTAAACGAGATACTTACATCTATTCTCTATATAATTACCCCATTGCAATGGTCAATTTCGTGCTGAATGATCTGCGCCGTAAAGCCCTTATAGGTCTTTATTCGCTTTTGTATTTTCTCGTTTTGATACTCTACTTTAATGCTCTTATACCGCTTAGCCTTGCGTGTTCCAACAAGGGATAGGCAGGCTTCTTCGGCATCAAACGGCTCTGCGTATTTTACAATTTTCGGGTTTAGCATCACGAGATACTGACCCTCATCGTCCACGACTATTATATTTTTAAGATACCCTATCATATTGGCCGCAAGCCCAACACAGCGCTCTTTGTTTGCTTCGAGTGTGTCTAGCAGATCTGTGGCTATGTATAAATCATCCTCAGTGGCGGCCTCACTTTTTTGAGCGAGGAAGGCCTCGTCTTTTACGATTTCTATTATCATTACAGCTCTCTTTTCTTTTTGATTTTGTGTTTCGGTTATATAGTAATCAAGCTGACAAATCACTGCTTTCTTAAAGAAAAAAGCAGTGATTTGCCGCTCATTAATTAAACTCTAATTATTACTTCCCACCTTGAATAGTTCCCCTAAGACGGTTTTTTCGTCCCAAAAAAACTGCCAAGGAAGCCCATTAGATCATCTGAAAAAGTTAAAAAAGAAATTGCATTTCGCTTGCTATTTTCCGAAGTTCTTGCTATTTCTCGCCATTGCAAGATCGGCAAAGTTAATTTTACCGTCGCCGTTTATGTCTAAGGGGCTCGTCTCCCCTTCTGCGACTGTTGTGTTGTATAGGTCGATAGCTGCGATTTTTCTCAAGTCGTCCACGTCTACTGTCCAGTCGTAGTTGGCGTCGCCTGTGATTTCCACATCTGTGAGAGTGGGGTAGTTATCCTTTGCTTGCTCCCATCTGTACGCTCTGTTGGCGGTATCGGTCAGCGTTTCATTGTAAATGGCCGAACCTGCGTTTAGGGCAACTAGGAGGTTTGTAGTTGAGATACTGCTATCGGCGCTATTGCCTCTTATTGTATCGTCTATCGTAATCTCTGAATCCATATCATCAAACGAGCCGACATGGTTGGTAGGGTCATCGCCGGCACTGCCAAAAGTGGTGCCCACACCCTCTGTTGTGCTACTGCTCAGCCAGTAGCTGTTTGAGACCATCGTACCATCGTTGCCCCCAACCACGCCGCCGACCAAGGGGTTATTGCCCGTGCCCGTGACATTACCGGTGTTGTAGCAATTCGCTACCACACCACCGTTATTTAGCCCCACCAAGCCTCCGACATAGGCTTGATCCGCTGATGCTTCTACCATACCCGTGTTGTAGCAGTTTGCGACTATACCTTCGTTAAACCCCGCCACGCCGCCAACATCGCTAACACCTATAACCGTGACCATGCTATAACAGTTCAAGACCGTTCCGCTGTTATGCCCCACCACGCCTGCGGCACGAATACCACTTGTAACAGTGCCGCTCACGCTGACATTTTTCACTGTACCATCTATGCCAATTTCTCCGAACAGGCCGTTTCTGCTTGAGTCGGGATCATTGATAAAGAGTCCCGAGACAAGAAATCCGCCACCATCAAAAGTGCCGTTAAACCGAGAAGAATTGTCCCCGATAGGCATCCAAGTGTTCCCATCTGCGGAACCACCAAGCTCGATATCCCCACCTAATGTAATGGTTGTACCACTAAAATCATCGGTACTGTTAACTATGTTCGCCAACCCTGCAAGCTGTTCAGCTGTCGTGATGGTATAGTCGGTCGCATCAATGTTAGTTGTGTACCACTCTGTATCGATCTCCCCACTCCATATGTCTGCCGCTTGTACCGACAGCGGAAGTGTCGCCATAAAACAGACGATAAGTAGAAGTAGCGGTTTTATTCGTTTCATATGAGACCTCCGATAAGTTGTTTTATTTTTTCATAAGCTGATTATAACATAAACTTTTTCTGTTATCAATGAATTAAAGGCATTCCGTTGTAGCAGAAAGGCTCGATAGAGCAAATTTGAAATAGATGCTTTTTTGCCTACAAATCCTCGTTTTTCGAGCATAGCAATCGCAAAAATCCCACTCTTGACCTTCGTCAAGAGTGGGATTTTCATTGTGTCTGTGGTAGCCGAAATAGATGCCATCAGTTTCAGCTGTGCAAAATGGCTTAGAGCCAAACTGTTACGCTTCTATTTCCCAAAGTTTTTGCTGTTTCTCGCTATTGCAAGATCAAGGAAGTTTACCTTACCGTCGCCATTGACATCGGTATTGGGATTTGTCGCTGCATCGCTTCCTGTGGTGCGTCTGTTGTAGTTACCGGAGTCTGCGATCGTGCGAAGGTCGTTTACATCTACCCTTCCGCTGCCGTTGACATCGCCTAATATAACCTCTACTCTTGTAAGTGCAACATTGACCTGCACATTAATAGGAGCATAATCAGCTGTAATAATGGTAAAACGAAGTTGAGCCTCTTGTGGAGGGTCGTTAGTCGTTAAACCTGAGCTTAGGTTAAAGATCGGTGTTAAATCGTCTACTCCAAAGGTCGGTGTAGTGCCATCTGCTAAGTATGTGTTTTGCGCTATGATATTTTCAGAATCTGATACACTACCGTCGACAACATAAGTGACATGTTGCCCTTCATACTCAAAGGTATTTAGCCCACTTGGGATATACTCTGATAGGTCTATCGTCTTTGCTGAAGTATCGTCTGCGTCGATCGTAAAGTTTATTACTCCTTCGTTCCTCGGTGCAAGTGGTTTGGTAATATAGAATGTGCTCTCTACAGAGCTCTCTACAACCGTACCTTCTGCGGCAGAGATCGCCATTACACCATAACTACCGGCACTTGTCGGAACTTCACTCGTATAAGTTGGGGTATCGTCGTTTAGGTTTTTGTACTCAAAGGTAACATCGCCGCCGTTTTGGCTACCGTTATAGCTGACCGTTGGAGAAACCGCGCCGACACCCTCGATAAAGTCCTCTTGGTAGACAGAGGAAAGGTGGTTTTCATCGCCTGCTACGGTAATGGTGATAATTTTTTGCGGCGAACCACTGCTCCTAACTCTAAGTGTCATTGTTCTTCTCTCTAAAGGTGCTATCTCCAATATAGCAGTCTTACCATCGTCATAAGTGGTAACTCCGGTAGTAAGCTGGCTTTCGTTATCAATAGTCCATGTAGCTCCCCTATCAAACGCGCCTGTGCCTGTTACGGTGACCTTTAAGTTAGTTATACTTCCTGCAGGAAGTGATAAGCTGTTGCCTATTGGCGTATCATCGCCCACTATCGACACGCTTATGCCTGTGTAGCTGATGGCCGAATATGACGGCACTGTAACGGTTGTATAACCGCTCGCTACCGCTGTTTGGGTTTCCTTGTAGCGGACGTGGTATTCGCCGGGGGCGAGGTCATCTATGGTATCGCCGTTAGTCCAACTGTACTTATCAGCAGAGGCGCTCGACAGTTTCCACTCCATATCCCAAGTTGTGCCTAAGATATAGCCATCATTTCCGCCTGAGGTAGTAGGTGGCACTCCTTCAAGCCCTGTCGGAGCGTCAGGCGCTGTGCCTTTTTGTATCGGCCCTATAACGTTAGAGCGCACCTCTCCATTTTCAAAACTTGACCTTATTGCAACTCCAATGTATCTACCTGCATAGCCGTCTACACGGTGGGTATCGCCCCATTCGCCGACTATGTAGCTTGGGTCAGTGCCGCTTGAGTTATCGCTTACAAACCAGTTATAAGAGAGCACGCCCTCTGAAGAGACATTCTCGCTTGCAATGGTTAAAAGAGAACCCATTGTTGCACTGCCCTGTATCGTAACGCTACCTGTTAGGTTTTCTGTAACGACCGCTACATTGAAGTGGCGAACAAGCTTAATATCGGGGTCGGTCGCAGACGACCCTGTTACCGTGATAACCTGTGCTGTTTCGCCAGCTCCCACTCTAAGCTCTGCTTCACCGTAACGCATCGTTATGTAAGTAGCCTCGCTTAGGTTACCGCTTACACTCCAAACTATTCCTTGAGGTGCAGTCGCAGGTAAAACCGTTGCGCTTAGTGTGTAATCACGGTCACGGTAAACTGTTCCGGCCAGTGAGTCGTTTGCAATTATCGAGGTGGGGCTTATAATATCCGCTGTTGATTTTCGATCGTACTGAACCGTTGGTGTACTAATATTACTGGAATTTCCGGTATTGCCTATAAAAACCTCATAATCGTCGGGGTCTTGCAAGATTATTTCGCCGCCTATCTCCATCATATCAATGTCATTCATTGCCATAAACTTGTATGTACCCTCGCCGCTGACAATGACATCTCCGCTCACGCTGACAGAATGGTCTCGAACAGAGGCTCCGCCTTGGTCAACGATAAAACTTACATTGCCACTGCTTGCAAGATTTAGGTTGCCGCCAACGTCAGCGATGATGTTCGGTCCCTCGATGTCGTGTATTCCGTAAACATTTGATATTGCCGAAAAACTTGTTCTGCCGCTCAGCGTCATATCGCCATCTACATCAATCATGGTATACTCTCTGATTGGATCAAAAAAGCCATCGTTATACATCACTACGCTTGCATCAACAAGACTAAGGTCACCTGCAATGCTTAGCGAAGGCAAATTGTATCCTCCTGTTGAGTAGTCAATAGTAAGACTATCGCCTGCTTGCATATCGCTTGTTATTGTAACATTTCTGCCACCCTCAACAATGGCATAATCAGGGCTGCCAAGGCTACCTATCGTGAAAGATCTGTTGGAAAGCCCTGCAAACTCGTTGTAAGCGTCCGCAGATATCTCGTTAGTACCGATAAACTTCACCTTGCCCACTTCGCCTAAATGAATACTGTTTCCGCTATACTCGTTTAAAATTAGTGTGCGCTCGCTTGCATCCCAACGGAGTCCTGTTGGAAGCGAGGGGAAAGTTGTGTCGGTTTCCTTCTTTAAGATATAATCTGTTATAGTCGTACTGTTCGTTGCTATCCACACAGTCGTGAAAGTTTCATACTGAGCCTCTAACTCCGAGTCGTAACGATGTTGCCCAACTCTTGCTACTCTTGTTTCTGCATAAAGTTTGTCTGTACCAAGCTCTTGGTACGAAACTATAACAACGTCATTATTCCATAAACTACTTATCGTTTCTCCTGCGGTGTTAATGGTGCGCCATGTTTCACCGGCTACCGATACACGCTCTATTTCCATAAACAGATTAGCGCCGGTCACCGTAACACTACCATTGGTTTGTCCCGGGTCTGTATCGTCTATAACAAATGTAGGCTCGCTCGGCCATTCGGCTTGCTCTACAAAGTGCGAAGCACTAAACGACCTATCATTGTTACCGCTCGCAGGTCGCCACACCGATATGTCGTCGTTCTTGTTTAATGCCACAACAGGGAAAGCAAAGTTGCTATCGAGCGTTGCTTTTATATCATATGCACCGTTTATCGAGTAGACAAACTGCTCGCCTACACTGCCGTTTGCAACTCTTATCATACCTGCGCTTGAGCTTGTTGGGACAAATTCGATGTCGGGCGTTTCATGACGATTGGTAATCTCAACATACACGACGTTGCTGCTCTTTTGCACAAAGCTACCGTCATCTGCCGGGCGTGTGTTGGTTGCAACGCAGTAGAACCTGTACACACCTGTCTTTACTTCGCTATCCTGTATAAACCAACTGTCGTTCATATTAAGCGTTGAAACATCGCCCGAGCCGTTAACAGTATCCGTGCTGACAAGTGTATAATTTGTTTCCCACGGAGCTTTTTTAAACCACTGATATGTAACGTCAGCATCAGGGTCACGAACTTGGTCTATTTCAGCGCTTGCCGTTAAGTCAGCAATCGAGTTTAAGCCAATGCTTGAATTTGAAAAGTCATAGGAACTCGACTTAGGCTGCGATGTAAACTTTGGAGTTTCCGCCGAAGGGATAGGATCGGGCGGAGGCGGAGGTGCTGAGGATGATTGAACATACAGATGGTAATCGCCTGTTTGCCAAGCATTTGAGGAATTGTCTAAATCAATACAACCGTCAAGCTGAGTAGGCAATGTTTCCAAAACATCTACATAGGTATAGTTTGAATAACCACTTACATAGGCCATAATACGATAGTTATCGTTGTAATCATCGAGCACAAAGTTATGACCATATGCTACGGAGTAAAATCCTCTGTTTGCAACGATGTCATAGTCTTTGATGTACAGCTGATAGTCTTTCTTTACTTCCTTGTCTTCTGCGTCCTCATCTGTGCGTAGGAAAATTCCAAGCATACGTGTAGTGTCACGCGGAGCTTCCGTCTTGCCGCTATATAGGTTGACAATAGCGTCATCGTTCATTGTTATTCCCGCTACAAGGTGGCGGGTTTCACCCGGTTTTGTTTCTCCTTGAAGCACTCCGCCATATTGGTTGAACGTTCCAGAATATACATGGACAACGGAAGAGAATATTTCGTTTTTCTCACTCGATGAATGGGTCTCTAAAATTCCCATACGAAATGTTCCGCCATGAATGTTAAGTTCGCCTAGCACATTAAACATAGCCGTAGCTTTCGAGCCGGCTTCTTTTTTCGTATAATAACCTGAATGTACTCTCCATTCAGCGTGTACCCAATCACGATATAGATATCTTGGAGTTCTTAAATAATGGGTTACATACGCACCGCCTGCGGTGTCTATTACATCTAAAACACCACCGACATCAACACGAAAGGACACATTGTTTACTTGTGCGCCGTTTAAATCGAGCACAACCTTAGTGCCTCCTTTAACGACGAGCGCAACGCCTTCTTTTACAGAACCATAACTTATATCACCGCCCTCTAACTTTAAGTCAAGTCTTTGACCGGACTCAAGTGCGTCTACATAGGCTATGGCTTCTTCTATCGTGCTTGCAGTTCTTTTATATGTGGTAAAGCCCGGTTCAAGGGTGGTATCGCCTGTTGAATCTTCGTTTATATACTTTAGCTGATACGTTTGCCCATTTACAAATGGGGTAGTGATATTCAAATACCCTTCCTTTTCTTCAAAGACGGCATGGGTGTAATAATTTAACTCATCAAAGTCAAAAATATTACTTTTCAAAATAGAATCGCTGCTATCGGAAATAAAGGTACCGTTTGTTATAACCGGTCTGTTGGCTCTGTACTGCCCTGCAAAAAAATGTGTGAGCTCTGACTCGTAAAACACACCGCCGTTTACATTTATCACCGATTCAGCTTCATAGGATATAAGCGAACCTCCGCTGTAGTTCACACTCGAATTAGTCGGCTTTGTATATCCTTCCACATAGAAAGATCCACCGTTAACGGTTAGAGCGTGATCATACTCAACGCTAAACATACTTTGGTACTGCTGGTTGCTTGCGTTAAAAAGTGCAAAGTTTCCGCCATTTACCGTTATATTTCCGGCGATAAGTCTAAACATATCAAAGGTGTTCTGCGAATTTTTTTGCGGGTCTACGATAAATGTGCCATCACCATCTATTGTTAGGTTGATGCCATTTCGTCTGCCCTCGAACAATCCGTTTGACGGCTTTGAGGTAAACTGAGCTAAGTATACATCGGCGTTTATGGTAAGGTGTATGTTGCCATCATAAAAGATAGCACCACCACGAGAACCGCCGACTTCAAGCCTTGCCTCAGGCTCGATAATATCGTCTTCGATTACGATGTATCGAGTTGTGTTAAGGTTGGTTGCTATTAGTTCCATAGTCTGCTTTAACTCTGCAAAGCTATCCACGATATATGGACTACTTTGCGTGCCTTGACCCAAAATGCCGGCCGATGGCGTAGTGGGCGCCTTATTTACGATATGGGTGTAGTCGGGGTATTCACGCTCTGTTGGGATGCTTTCAACATTTTGCAAAATAGGCGCTTCCACCAATAACTCTGGTGCTGTTTCTGCCTGAACTGTTTGCACCACGTCGGCGGCAGGCAGTGCGCTTTGCTCTGCCGCAAATGCCGACATTGGCACAAGTTGTAGTACCATCATTAAAGATAGCACCGTTGCAAGAATACGTTTTTTCATGCTCGTCATCTCCTTTTATAATATCATTAAACCTTACTCGGTCTTTGCTCTTACATCTCGCCCTTGCCGTTCTCCCACAAACGACAAAGACGAGTGCGGAGTTTTGCCCTCCTTTGCAGTTTTTTGCCGTGGCAGTGCTCTCGCTACTTCGTAGCATCCGCTTTGTGAGCGCCGCCGGATTTTCATTTATGATATAAGCCTTGCGGCCGATATCCATCAAATAGTGCTTACGACGTCGACAAGATAATCGAGCCCTGATTTGCTGAAAAAGAACATGTCTATCTTTTTCTCCTTGTAGGCTTTTTGCACCTCCGCCGCCGATTTTGGGTTGTTTTCTTCGTCTGCAATAAATATAATCTTACAGTTTGGAAGACTTTCTTTGATCTCCTCTATACGCACAAACCATTCTGCTATCGTAAGCGGCGATCTGTCTCGCACCTCTGCAATGAAAATGTCGGCCTTTTCGCTTCGGCAAGCGGCAACGCACGACTCTACCACAGACTTAATGCTTACTTCCAAGTCTTTGTCATTTGATGCAATTGCGAGCCTAAGCGATGCTAAGAAAAGCTCATTTTGAACGTGAATTACCACCTTTTTCATGCACTACCTCCTAAAGTTTACATCGCAATGTTCTACATGGCCGTTACAACATCCGCAACATAGTCAGGCCATGCAATCATGTAGAAAAACAGGTCTATTTTCCTCTCTCTAAAGGCTTCCTTTATCTGCTCTGCCGCCTTTGGAAATCTGTCACGATCTGCAATCAAGATAATCTTGCAGTCTTTATCGGTTTTCTTTATCTCCTCTATTCGCTCGTACCATCGTTCTAATGAGAGCTCGCCATAGTCCCTCACTTCCGCTATAAAGATGTCAGGCTTTAGGCTTTTGCAGTATATGGGGGAGTTCTCGACCTGCGGCACGAGCTTGAAGCTTGCTTTTTTTCTTTCTTCAATTGCGTGAAAGAGGGCAAAAGAGAGTAGCTGACTTTGGATATATGCCACTATACATTTCATTTTAATACCTCCTATGTGTCGCCCTACACTTACCTTAATTTTGCTATTTTTGCATTACTTTTCCCAAGTTTAGCAAAAAAAGCAAAATAATATATCGTCCAAAAGTATGAGTTTTTGAAAAAAATCAAAAAAATCCCTCACAGCTGTCTCTACCAAAGAGAGCGCTGTAAGGGATTTTGATTTTGTTTTTTATACTACCGTGTCATCGGTGATGATAAAGCGTTTTGCTACGATGTCGGCCGTCAGCTTGATAAAATTGGAGTAGCCTGTTTTGTTTCTGATATTGCACATATGAGTTTTCAGCGTTGGAAGTTTTATGCTTAGCATCTCGCAAATTTCCTCGGCCGTTAGTCCGTCTATCTTGGCTTGTAGGATTTGCAGTTCTTTTTTAGTAAAATCAGAAATTTTAGCCATGCCGATCGTGACGATAGGCTGCGACTCTGGGTAATGGATATGACCGTTCATGACATTGTCCATCACCTGAAGCAGTGTGGTGTCGGGGTGGTCTTTGTACCAAAACCCCTCACAACCAATTCTTTTTGCCTCCTCGATATGCCGCTTTTGTATTAGAAAGGTCAAAATGATGATCTTGACATTGGGGTGCTTTTCTTTGATCTGTCTTGCAACAGCAATGCCGTTTTCCTTACCGCCCGTGAAAATATCAAGCAAAATTAGGTCGGGCTTTGTAAAGTGCAACTCGCTCATCACCATATCGGCATCGGCAAATTCCTTTGCTAAATAATATCTATCTCCACCGAGCAAAATTGCATATTTCATGATATCTCTGGAACTGGGCTGATCGTCTACGATTATGACGTTATACATTTTTTACCAATGCTCCTTTCTGGTAGTCAATAGTTAGTAACTCTTTGCCTCTAACAGTCCTCTGTGCTCGGTTATCTCGGACATTGTAGCTTAGTTCTATAAGTGTTCTTTACGGTCAACACGCATCGGTAGCGTTAAAGTTTTCATATATTTATGTTGTATGCCTATATAGTAGTGTAATTATCTAACTAAGATTATAGCAAAATCAATAGCAAAATGCATGTGCCATTTGGCACATCTTTATGGATATTGCAAATTTTTCACTTACTTTTTCTCCCTGCGCTAAATAGAGTTATCCCTTAGTAGAAAAAGCGCCCTATGCTTTGAATGGCAGTCATCACTTAAGGCGCTGTTTTTATTTATTATGCGGCTGTTTTGACATGCAGATCGCCCTCTTTCGCACGCTCCGCTCTGCCGTTCTAGTCATCTATGGCAGTGCCACCCACTGTAACGCTTTTGATGATAGGGCTTTGCTCTGTTCCTGTATGGGTTAGTTTATCATCTTCCGGTTTTATCTCAACGGGAATGATGGTTTTGCCTGTTGCATTCTCCCGGTCACTTGTCGCTGCGTTTACGTAGAGCGCACTCGTAGAAAAGCTGTCGATTCCATCTTGCAAATCGGAATTGTATCCGCCATCGAAGTAGACCTGCGAGAGCGCTGTGCACCTAAAGGCATTTGCCGAAATATTTGTCACGCTACTCGGCACGATCTGCATTGTGTCAGCCTTTGCCGACAGATAGTGAATAAGAGAGCTCACAATTTTGGGGTTTAAACCAGAGAAAACAAGGTTTTTGCTCATATTTAACCCTTTACAATAATATCAAAAATCCCTTGAAAACACTATGTTTTCAAGGGATTTCTCGTTGTGTGTGGTGGCTGAAATAGATTTCAATAGTTTACGTAAATCTAAATGGCATGGAGCCGAACCAGCACTTATAAGATCTTACTTGCCAAATACTTTGCTGTTTCGCATATAGGCCAAATCTGCAAAGTTGATTTTATTGTCGCCGTTTGCGTCCAAGGCGGCATTGTAGCCTACATCGCCTGCCTTTTTGTTGTAGGTGACAGGTGAGGCCACGGCTATCAAGTCTGCCACATCGACAATGCCGTTGCCGTTTGAGTCGCCTTTCACGGCAAACAGTGTGGGAAAGTCAATTGTTTCGCTCCACGGTATAGCCTGTTCTCCGCTCGGGTTGTCGGTGTTGTATTTTGCGACCCCGGCGTTGAGCGCCGAGAGTAGCGTGTTATAGGTAGTGCCACCAACACTTGCCGAGATAGTGCCGTCCTGCGTAAAGGACACGACGTTACTGCTCGTGCCCGAACCTGTGCCGATCCCGTTATTCGCAACGCTTGATAGCCAGTATGCATTTTCCACATCGCCGTTATTAGCGTACACCACGCCCGAGGTTTGTGCGCCGTTTAGCGTGCCGATGTTGTAGACGTTATTGACTTGACCGTCGGTAGCGTTTATTCCGACCACGCCACCCGGGAAATCATCTGTAGACGCAGAGCTTACGATGCTTTTGTTGTACACATTCACAATATCGCCATTGTTATACCCCACCGCACCGCCGACGGTACTGCTGTCTGTATTTTCGGTAAGATTGACACTGCCGCCCGTATTAGCGGAGTTTATGAGCAGCCCGTAGTTTCGACCGACTAAGCCACCGACATTGACATCGTCACCGTTCTCCTTAACGAAATTGACCTCGCCAAAAAAGCGTGCACCTGTGATCGTTCCTCTGTTTAACCCGGCAATTCCGCCGACATTTCTAAAGCTCCATGTTCCGGTCACATCGCCGATAAAGGAAACATTGTCTAAGCGTCCCCCTGTCTGCACTTCGTTTGCCACGCCACCGACATAGCCTCCGCTCTGAACCGAACCGAGGACATTCAGGTTTTTGACGATGCCACCATCGTTAATTGTATTAAACAGGCCACCGCCGATAGAGTAAAGACCGCTGATAGTGTGACCGCCACCATCAAATGTGCCTTGATATCCAAAAGTTCCAAAAATTGTGACCCACTTATGTTCCGACAAATCAATGTTACCCGTCAGTCTGATGTTGGCATTGTGCAAATCAGGCACACTGTTGTTTCGATAGTTTTTATTAAACCACGCAAGCTCCTCTGCCGTGTCGATTTCGTAAGCGTCGTTGATTAGTGGTGGCTCTACCACCACCGCATCTTCTACCCAAGAGGTAAGCGGCGGCAAGGGTGGAATTTTTGGGTATGGGTCGCCAACGATATAATTGTCTATATCAAGCGCGTTCTCTCCACGGTCTTGTCTATATGCTTCTATACCCTCGTTTAGTGCTAAAAGCAAGGACTCTCCGCTCGATGTGACCGCGGCGGTAGTAAAGGAACTTCCGGCCGCCGTGCCACTGCCCACGCCGCGCTCTGCCACACCGTCAAGATAAAAGGCATCGGTTACCGTGCCGCTGATGTTTTCTCCGATGATGCCGCCGGTGCGTGACGGATCGCCGCTCACTGCGCCTGTGTTGTAGCCGCCCCAAAGTGTCGCATCCGTGCCCGCAGCTGTCTCTTCAATAATGTTTAGCCCGATAATGCCGCCTGCCGTTCCGTATAGCGTTATGCCGCCTGTTACGTATTCCGGCGCTGTTACCGACCCCGTGTTATAGCAAGCGACGACCGTGCCGATATTTCTGCCGACCACGCCGCCGACCGTAATATGTGATATGTAGGAAGTGATGTTCTCGACTGTGCCATCCGCTCCCACTACGCCCTCGCCGCTGTACACACAGCCCGCCACCACACCGAAGGTGCCAAGCCGGTTATCAGAGTAACGCCAATTGTGGCCGACGACACCGCCCGAAATCCCCCCACCGCGAACTGTCCCCGTCGCGGTGCAATGGATCACCATGCCGCCCTCATTGAATCCGACCACGCCGCCTATGGTACCACTTGATTCCCCTTGTACCGCAACATGGCTTGTGACGTTGCTGATCAGGCCGCCCTGATTGTCTGCGACCACGCCGCCGACATAGCCCCGGCCTGTGGCCGTGCCCGAAACGGTAACATTTTGTATAACAGCAGGAGACGTTATTATGCCAAATAGCCCTGCGTTGATACTGTCCTCCACGTTTAGACCCGTGATATGGCGTCCGCCTCCGTCAAACGTGCCTCTAAACCCTAAGATCGGTGTCCACGGATGTTCACCAAGATCGATGTCGTCTGTTAGTTTTATTGTTGCGCCCCAAACATAGGATTTATCCATATTTTGGGCTATCCACGCAAGCTCTGCCCCTGTTCCCACTTGATAGTCATACCCGTTGCCACGAATCGGCTGTGTTGCGTTTACGCCGTCCCACGGCTCGGCCGCCTCGGCGGAAAGTGGGAGTGTTGCCATCAAGCATATGGCGAGTATCAGCAGGGATAGTAATCGTTTCATAAAGACCTCCAAGATTATATTGTCGGTGTTTGCCCTTTTATTTGTTAATTGTAGCACATGTACGCTCTGTTATCAACGAACTTCAGGCATTTCGTTATTGAAAAAGGGTGCGTTTGACATAGATGCTTTGTTGTCTGTATAGCCTCGTTTTTGAGCGAAACAATAGCAAAAACCCGCTCTTGACTTTCGTCAAGAGCGGGCTGAGCATTATGTCTGTGGTGGCTGAAATAGTTACGCTTCTACTTCCCGAAGTTTTTGCTATTTCTTGCTATTGCAAGGTCAACGAAGTTTATCTTACCATCGCCGTTTAGATCGAGGTTTTCGTTTTCGGGTGTTGTAGCTGTGTTGTACTTATCGCCTGCAATCGCCCTTAAATCATCCACATCGATGTTCCAGTCGCCGTTGGTGTCTCCGAGAGCTCCTTCGGTAGTGTGTGTGGGGTAACTACTGTGCGAAACTTTCTCCCAACGGTACGCCTCTTGACCGTCTGTTACCGTTGCGTTATACGCCTTAGCCCCTGCGTTTAAAGCGCTGAGAAGGTCTGTTGTGGGGATATTTGCATCCTCTGTTACACCGCTGTAAATCGTAATGGGCGAGGTGGTGGAGCTAAACGAGCCGAGGTTTTTTACTGTGCCGTTGTTGGTTCCTACTGCCTTACTTGCACCCTTACCTGTCAAATAGTAGCTGTTTGTGACACTTCCGCTGTTTATGCCGACTACTCCTCCGACATAATGGTCAAAGTTTGAAGCCGATACTTTGCCAACGCTGTAGTTATTTGTTACGGTAGTATTAGTGTCATTCTCCCCCACTATACCGCCAACGTGGTTGGTTGATATATCGACAGGCGAAGAGACCTCGCCGCTATTATAATTGTTTATTACATTTTCATAATTTCTTCCAACGACACCACCCACACTGCACCGTGCACCGGTAACCGAGATAGTTGCGACGTTATAGTTATTTTGAACAGTACCGTAACTATACCCCACTATGCCACCGACTTTGGTATTTCCCCCCAAAGCCAAGACATTGCCCTCATTATAGCAATCTGTAACGGTGCTTTTTTGGTTTGCAATTCCGATATATCCCACCACACCTCCGACATTGGCACTATCTCCTGTTACCGTAATATTGCCGGTATTATAGCAATCTGTGACAGAACCGAGATTATACCCCACCACGCCACCGAGCAGAATCCCTGTGTCATGTGTTGTCGAGACTATGTCTGACATATTGGCGCTGCCTGTGACAGTGCCGGTATTATACCCCACCACGCCACCTACGTTATCATGACCTGTAACCGTGACGTAGCTTACACAGTTTTCAATTATGCCTTCGTTTTGCCCTACCACGCCGCCGACGTATTTACTTCCTGTAACACTACCGTATATCAGAATATCTCGCACCGTGCCACTGGACCAAACACTTCCAATCAAGCCTCGATTTCCCTTTGAAGGTGTATAGACTGTCATACCCTCGATAGTATTGTCACCACCGTCTAACGTTCCATCAAAATTGGATATCGGTGTCCACATATGTTCTGATAGGTCGATGTTTTGTGTGATGGTGTATGTTCCGCCCACTGTGGAATTATTTATAAGCCATGCAAGTTCTGCGGCTGAGGTGATTTGACCTTCTGTCGGCGCTACCGCATTGTCTACCCAGTATGTAGCGTAGACAGGATAGCCACTGTTTTGGTCTTTTTTGGACATCCAAAAGCTTGCCTGTGTTGCTGATGGATTTGCTGTGTTGTATGCCGTCGCCCCTGCGTTTAGGGCGGCTGTGAGGTCTGTTTTTGGTATGGTGTCAGTCACCGTGACACCGCTGTCAATCGTAAT
This sequence comes from uncultured Oscillospiraceae bacterium, assembly GCA_964369475.1. Lineage (GTDB taxonomy): Bacteria > Bacillota > Clostridia > Oscillospirales > Feifaniaceae > CAYJFK01. Next base: position 47,841 of record CAYJFK010000012.1, read on the forward strand.
CACCAAGCTGTTCGAAGAAAACGACCCGACGTTTGTAATGGTGGCATTCTCTCCCACAAATCCCACGCCGGACTCGGCGCGTCCGCCCGATAGATAATAGCTGTTTTGGATGGTGCTGTCGCTACTTCCCACCACACCGCCGACCTGGTTATTGCCCGTGATTTCGCCGATAAAGTAGTTGTTTGTAAGCGTGACTGCGCCACGACTGGCACCCACCACGCCGCCGACATAGCTTTCGCCCATCACTGTCGTGCTGCTGCTACAGTTTGCGATCGTGCCTTCATTGTTAAACCCCACCACGCCGCCGACAAAGCTTTCGCCCGTCACTATCGCGCTGCTGCTACAGTTTGCGATCGTGCCTTCATTGTTAAACCCCACCACGCCGCCG
>CAYJFK010000013.1:0-41340 GCA_964369475.1 uncultured Oscillospiraceae bacterium
AAATGTATTGCGCCATTGTCATTCCGTTTCGTGTGCGCATCATCATTCCCGAAAGCGAGATGTGGATTGCCGGTGAGGAACGCCCCGGTTTTGTGCTCCGCAATATCGTAGGCTCAAAAATAGACATGGTGGTCATTCATGTTGACCGTGAGGCTGGTTTTGCCATCGCCTCTCGCCGCATGGCGATGAACAGTCGCAGATACTACTTCTCAACTCAGCCGAGCATGAACCGCGCAGGTTCTCGGGTACAATGCTCTGTCCTTGCCGTCGGCCCAAGGCGTTGCCTCGTGTCCTGCCACGGCTTTGACCTAAATCTCACCCAAAGGGACATGCGCTACGCCGCCATCCCCGACCTGCGTGATGAATACCACCCCGGAGATGAGCTCGACTGCATAGTGAAGCAGTATAACCGTTCGGAGGGCAAGCTCGACATATCTGTCAAAGAAACCGAGCCAAACCCATTTGACGGCGCGGAAATCCGCCACCCCGTAGGCTCCAGACGGCACTGCCATATCTCGGGTAAATACGCAGGTGGTGTGTTCTGCAATCTGCCAGACGGGGCAGTGGTCATGTGCTCCTATTCCTCGCATTATGAAGATTCGCAGTTTGCTATCGGCGATAAAGTCATCGTGATTATTCAAAGATATGAGGACAGAAAGTCTCAGATTTACGGCAAGATTGTGAGTAAGTGGTAATAGAACAGGTGGCTTGCCTTTTTGGGCGAGCCACCTGTTCTTAGCGTTGCAACTTTCAGCAAGGAGAAAGTGTTTCAATTCTTTAAAGTTATAAAAACCTCCAAAGTCATATTCAAACCATTTGCTATTGTGTGCAATGTTTGGGTTCGTGGTTTCTTTGTCACTTCTCGACTGATATAAACCAATTATATTCGATAATGCCTACTAAGTAAGTTATCCTAATTCGTCTAACAATTCCAATAATATCATTGTTTTTATGATAATTTTTGATATAATATGACTAATATCACACAAAGAACATACATGCATATATGTCGGTTATATAAAATCTACGTCTCGCCATAACTCTATGAAAAAACTATAGGAATTTTTTGGGAGGTTCTTTAATGATTCACGATATAGAATGCGCCATTGAAACAATGAAAAAAGGATATATTTTAGATCCAAATCGAATTTTAGCTGATTATCGCAAAGAAATTGCAGAAATTGAAGGATACCATGGGAGAGAACTATTAGAATTGTTACAAAATGCAGAGGATGAGCTCTCTGAGACTGTTGATCGGTGGGTTAATATTTCATTAACCGAAAATTTGCTTACAATTTCTAATAACGGAAGTGTGTTTACCTACGACGGATTCATTTCGCTTATGTATTCCAATCTCAGTCCAAAACACAATAACACTGATTATATTGGAAACAAGGGTACAGGGTTTCGTTCAATATTAAATTGGGCGGAACGAATTCGTATATATAGCGGAGAACTGGCTGTCGAGTTTTCTGCTAGTTATGCAGAAGATATGTTGAATAGTCTGCGCAAACATGAATCTGTCCAAAAATTCTGTGAAAAGCACACCGATGTGCATATCGCTACGCTCGTCGCACCAAAAGTTATTTCAAAGCAAATTGATGCAGCATATGATACGATAATAGAAGTTGACCTAAAGGATGAAAGCATTGCAAATGTAACCCACCAGATAAATCAAATTAGCGGCACTACTATACTTTTTCTAGAGAAAATTGAACAATTATCCGTCTCAATAAATGGCACTCTGACCATATATAAAAAGTCAGCTAAAGCAAATGCTCCAGATAATACCACTATTTGCATAGAGACATTTGAAAATGATGTTTTAAAAACAGAAGATGTGTGGGTATCCATCCAGCGAGAGGGTATGTTCGAGAATCGAAAGTACCGTGTAGTAGTCTCATATAAACCTGATCTATCCACTAAGTCAGACGTTCTATATAGTTATTTCAAAACAAAAGTAATTTTTCCAGTTCGAGCTCTTGTACATGCAACTTTTGACCTGAATGCAGATAGAAATCATCTCACCGAAAGCAAAGAAAATACACACCTTTTAAAAGTCGTATGCGACACATTGGTTATGCTATCTCTTAGTATTGCAAAGGACAGAATAGACTATTCCCCGCTTTCTCTGCTTGTCACAGAAGTCGACTTCCCAGCAGAGCTAAGCTGGGGTGACTTTGATTTTCTAAATTACTATTATGAATCCATAGCGAATAGCAAGATATTTCCAACGGTAAATGGGACTTACATTTCCTTCGACGATGATCCACGATACTATAGCAGCGCAATTGCAGAAAATGTAAGTGGAATTGCTTTTTCGAACCTAATGCCCCATACTATAGCTCTTGAGATAGACACATTCATACGATCATTAGCAAAACACAAAGGCGTGTCGTTAAGGTACGAGTATTCCGATATTGTTGAGCGAATAAACACTGTATTGCCTAATCTTTCAATAAGAGAAAGGGCGGCTCTTTGGCTTGCATTTCTTAAAGAATACAAACTCCAGATTGCTCATAATAAAAGACCTAATTTTGCCATAGATTCACACAATAAGAATATTGATGAGGATGTGCAGGTCTTTTTGCCATCTGATGGCGTAACCATTCACTCGCCTCCAGATTTTGCGAAGATTGTTTTTCTCAATAGAGAGCTCGTACTTGCGTTGAGGGCGCTTAGCAATAAAGACAGTAACCTAAGAGATATTGCTAACGAACTGTCAAAGTTCAATGTCAAAGAATATAACCTTACTAATATCATTAATTCTGTGCTATCTAGGCTGCGTAGTCGTAAGCATCAGGATAGCAAAAAAACGCGACGTTACTGCGAAGAAACAATAATTTGGCTATGGCGGTTATGGAATGATAAAATGATTAAGGGAGATACGTCAGCTATTTCTGCACTTCCTCTCATTACTCGTAGTGGGAAAATTATAAATGCGTCAGAATTGTACTTTGGACAAGACTTTAACAATGAAGTCACCGAAAATCTACTTGGGGGTGTTGCAGACTATTTTGTTGCATGTCCTAAGAGAATAACGCTAAGCGATGTAACAAAGACCTCATTTGTTGAATTTCTAACAGCATTTGGTGTGTCTTATTTCCCGAGAAAAAAGAATATTAAACTTAATCCCATTCCATCAGAATACAAGGAGCATCTATATCAAAATATTAAAAAGTACCCTGTGCTCGCCGAAGGCAATCGCTATCATAGCTTGCAAGAATTCCGAGACGCTCATTTCTCACAAGTAAATGTAGCAACCATAGAAAAAATTGATAAAATTCTTGATAGTGCCAGTACTAAAAGCATTCTCGACTGGATCAGAAATGATTCCACGCTAATGCAATTACTCAATACTTATGAAACAAATACAAGCCGAGGCTACGTCATCAATGCTTATCAACAACGACCTCGAGAGTTTAACGGGGATCAATTAGCATCATATGTTCGTTTCATCTTCGCTTCTCGAGAGTGGATAGAGGTTGACGGGCAGCGATATGCTCCTATGAACTGCCTGCTAGAAGGTAAAATCGGCAGCCAGTTTGCTCCATTGGTTGTGTCTCCTGATATAAGCACGTTTGTTACTAACCAAAATAGAAAATCTTTTGAGATTGCATCAATACGAGATATTTTCGAGAGAGTCGGTGCGGCTTCTGAGTATTCTGAATTGGATACAGATACCTTGTACTCTTTATTGCTAAAGTTGCCTGAAATTGACATAGATGGTGAGATTAGCAAATCACTTTATTCAGCAGTTCTCAGAGCTGGAGGCATAAAAAAGTTCGACCCCAATAGCCACTCATATAAACAATTCCTGAGCTCAGGCAAAGTGTTTTGCAAGTCCTCTAAATCATTTGAGAGAGTTACGTCAGTCCACTATTTGACCGAAAAAACTGTAAGTCGAGAAGTTTTGAAACCTTTCAATCTAATTGCTATTCCTAGTAGGCAAAGCCAAGCTAACATTCAACAGTATTTCGGCGTAATGCCACTTAAAATCAAGGGCTCTGTAGTTGGAAGCCCGATTCTTCATCTTGATAATACTGCATTTGAACAAGATTTCTACAATTTTGTCATCTATGCATTTTGTAAGCGTGTGGACACCGCAAAACAGAGCGAAATATCGGCTATCAAGTCACTAAAAGTTAAGCTCTGCACCCAAATTGAGGCTGACTATGGCAAGGGAGTGGTTGTGCTAGGGGAAAACTCCTATATTAGGGGTAGCAACTGTGTTTATGTTCAAGCGCCTGCATATTGTAGATCTTTGAGAACGCTGAAAGATGATGTTAATTTTTGCTCTATGATAGCTGAATTATTTATGACAGTCGTTGATATTCAAGATGAAGGGCTATATACCTATATTCGCTCCTTATATGAAAAAGAAGCTCATAAGCGTAATGCATTGATTTTGCGAGATTATGATGACCTAAGCATTTTAGAGCGCTCACGCGAGGTGCTTGACAGAGTACAATCAACCAAAGAAATGTTTTTGACCACCTGCATGCTTTTTTCTAAAAAAACTGAGATGGATGCGCTACAAAGTGAGGTGAATCAACTTGACTTTGATGACTTAAATTCCACAGATAATGTAGGAAAGTTAATTAAAATTATAAAAGAACTAAACATAGATGTGGCAGATTTTAACGAGCAATCAGAGATTGTTATTGACATTCGTCCACATTACACAAATATTCTGCATAATCTTCTTATGCAAAATGAAAACAGATATAAAGATGCTTTATTCACGACATTAATGGGACAGCCTATAGAGAAAAAGCAAGCTTTTCTTGCGCGATACCTGCAGTATAAAGGATACCAATTTACTCCGGAGAATAGTGTTAATTTCGATTGCTTTGCTGAGTTCTCAAGTTTATTCAATAGTGTTCTTGCGATATCTCCTGTCGAAGATTCTAATGCCCAATGGACACAGAATATGAAGCAGTTCTCCGTGGGAAAAGATCCAATGATTATAAATGAAATGTTTATCAATTCTGAACTTGAAAGCCTCTTGTACTTTGGTGATTTTACTATACTAGATACTGAATATCAAGAAAAATTAGAGGCTATTCAAAAGGCTCAAAAAAACGAGAAGGCAATAATGGAATCTCCTTCCCCAATGGTTGCGCCCATAATCACTATTGATGCAGTTATGCCAGTCAAAATTGCGAACAAAGGAGCTACATTATCGCCTCTTGCTGGAAGTCGTATAGCGGGGATGAAGCGAGAGAAATCTATCTCTGACCAGGGAGCTTACGCTGAAAGTTTAGTGTACGAGAACATGCAAGTCATTTTCAAATCGGTTATATGGGCTTCAGAAAACGCCAAGAAAAGAGGGGTTAATCCAGATGGATGTGGTGGTTTGGGATATGATTTGACATATGTTGATTCCAACGGCAGTACTAAATATGTTGAAATTAAATCTACAACAACAGCTAACATCACTTTTGTTATCACTGAAAATGAGCTGAAATTTGCCGAAAAGCATGCACAGCACTATGAAGTAGTAGTTGTAACCTCTGTGTTGGATGATAGCTGCCGGAAAATATACCGCATCCCGAATCTATTTCAATATGCTGACGGAGAGAACTTTCTAGATAACTCTAAGTTCACTTGCTCCATCGATAGCTACACTATTCGTTGCCAATTAAAAACTGATTAGGATTGCTAACCAGCACAGCATCATAAGCCTCTGTGAATATGCTGATAGGAGCTGATCAAATATGATGCACATTTGTATATCATTACTTAGCTTTTAAGAAAGTGTTTCATATAATCCAACCAGTCGTCATACACCGTCTCCTGAGCAGATGAGAAAGCCAGCTAACATACTAACTTTTCTATCAACCGTGACAAATCAATGTAAGGATACATATTATGAAAATCTTTTTTGACGAATCGGGACAAACTGGCATAGTAATGCCAAATAAAAACAGTAAATTATATGGCAGAAATCAACGTCATTTTGTTCTTGCCGGAGTAATTGTTAAAACAGAAGATGATGAGAAACTTTTGCGAGACCGATATAGTGAATTCAAAGATAAATTTAATATTGAAGGTGAATTTAAAGGAACTGAGCTATTTATAGAAGAAAACAAAGAAATATTAGAGTACTTTATTAACCATATGCTTGATGGCAGATATTTCACTATTTGTGTGTATGACAAGCATTTCTACATAGCGACTCTCATAGTTGCCTATTTTTTATCTTTAGATTTTCGTGATGAGAGCCCTGTATTGTTTTATAGCTTTTGCAATGACTTGTGCCAAGAGAATGAAGATATACTCTACGCATATTGTAGATCGGTAAAAAACAATAGCCCTAAAGAATTTATTGAATTCATTTCAACTTTTGATTTTGAAGTAGGGCAAAACAGTGCTTTTGCTGAAGCTGCAAAGGAAATATTAGAAAAAAACATGCCAATTGCTGAATTTGATTTAACATGTGAGGCTTATATACGAGAGAGCACGGTTAATCTAGTTAATTTAACCGCTTTAGGCGAGTTGATATTAGCTTTAAAGGTAATGAACCCGACAGTTAAGCAGTTTGATATAATACACGATATAATCGACGAATTCAAAGAGGACTATTTGGATAGTTTTGAAAAACGCAGGGATGTTAATTTTAGTTTTAAAGATAGCAAAGAAGATGAGTTGTTACAATACGCTGACAATATAGCAAGCTTATATCGCAGGTTATTTGCACATATGATAGAGTCATTTGCAGATAAGAAAGCATGGAGCAATGATGCAGAATATTTGCTTGAAACTTACTCTAAAGTTATTAATAAACTTGGTAAGTGTATGATTAAATTTGTAGTTCCAATATCGGATCAAGCATTGGTCTATTGTACACGCGATATGTTTGAATCTGATTATCCTAAATCAAATAGAAGTAATTTTGTATTTAATCCTAAATATCAAAGACATATTAATTTTATTATCAAAAATTTAGAAAAATTAGATTTTAAACATGCTAAACTGTGATTTCTGCGTATCATACTAAAGGTTGATTTTTTTAAATACTAAAAGAAAGACATATTATTAAAAGTTACGTGAGATCTCCAAAACAATTTGCAAAAAGTGGCTTACTCAATCAGGAGAGTAAGCCACTTTTTTTCATATTATGGGCGCAGAATCCATTGTAAAACTTATTTTAGTCAGAATCTATTCGTAGTTCCTGTCGACAAATAGCTGCTTTACAACTCCATTTTCAACTGGTTCGCCTCTAACAAAGCTTTTTCCACAATAGTTTTATCATCAAAGGAATCATAATGATATAATAGTTTCTCATGTAATCTCAGCAACTTTGATTTGGCTGTTTGAATTAGATGGCCATAAGTCACTACTTCAACTTTTCCGCTCGTAAATTCGGCATCTGTATCTACATCTCCAATTGCAGCTCCTACTACGTAAGCTTTTATGGTCGCATTGGAATGCAATACAGCTGATTTTCTGATTTGACGTACATAATTCCAAGCTTGCATAACTTCTTCTTGGTTAATTTCAAACCCACCTCGCTTTAATTCTATGATTAGGATTTGATCTGGCTTCATTATTTCAGGGTTATCGTTTTCTGATCTTTCAGTACAGACAGCCTTAAATGAAAATTCTTTCAAACAGACGATATCAGGACGTCTTCGACCATTTGCGATGGCCATCAAATCATAATCATAGTCTTTAAACAACGTCCGAACAACTGTATCAAGAGCTCTGTTCGAGGTGAACATAGGTGAATCAAACTCAGCACCAAAAAGCCAACGAGCATTAAGAACTAAAGGATGTAGCGTATGCAATTCATCTGTATTTTTATCTTCATAAATTCTACTTATCGCTTCGATAACAGTAATACGCTTATCGATTTCACTAAGCACGGCGACGATATCATCTACATTCCACGTTTCAAGGATTTCAGATAACCTATCAATGCTATCTGGAGTCATATTGATTAGTTGTGATAATAGTCTCTCGCCATTTTTTGCTTTTTCTATAACAACCAGTGCTTCTACTGCCGTCTTTAATAAATCAGGATTTATGATAGGATGTTTGAGAGTCACAGCTTCAATAAACTTTGAAACATCTCTTTGCCCATTTAAACTTAGTGCTTCTAACTCATCTCTTGTTTCTCTTATTACAGTAGTTTGTAAGTCCATTATCTGATCAGCCATTACCGATTTAATAAAAGTGTCAATGTGAGGCTTAAATTCAATTAAAAAACCTTTCATGTTAGGTGAATCTTGAAACCCAGTCCAATCTGGAGAAACTTCATCAATTAAATCATCAGTTTGAACAATTATGGTATAGCTTTTAGCCGCCTTACACCTGCCATCTAAAAATTGCATATCATTTATTTGCCAAGAGGGTTTGCCAACTAACCTTCCTAACACCCAAAATGCGATACCATGTTGTTGTGACTTCTTAGCTGTTTTTGTGGAATCTATTATAGTTATAGTTACTTTTTTCCCGAAAATCTCAATCTCCTTTTTGTCATGAATGTTTCTTTGGTTTAATAGATCAACTTTCTTCCCATTAATAGTAACAACAAAATTAGGATCGTATAAAAATCGAGCTGATATAACATCTGTCATGCCATCAACATCTATATCATTTTTATGTACATATGTACTGATTTTTGTTCCGTGTCCTGGTTTTGGAAAATCTTTATGCTTTATAATTTTAAATGGCGCTTCACCGTCTGTAACAGCAATGTCATAAACATTAGCAACTCCATCACGCCAAGTCTCAACTTTGTAAGATGTATTAAAGCATAACATGCCATGTCTACCGATACCATTACGGCCGTAGGCAATTCGATTATACGATTTTACATCATCTGAAAATTGAACCTCACTGCCTTGACGCTTCTGTCTATTGTAATTAAGTGTCATCCATCGACTTTTAAATTGTTCATCACTCATGCCCGAACCATCATCTTCTACAATAATTTCATCGTTGGAGCCTTGTTCCGGTATTGTAATGAGAACATTATAGGCTCCAGCGTCCCATGCATTTGCAACAAACTCAGTTAGTGCAATATCCGGTATCGATGTTACAGACCTACTATTTCGATACATATAATCTTCTTCAAATTGGATTTTTGTGACTAAACTAGCTAAATCCATACACTTGCCTCCTTACTTAACTTGATTTTGTGCTTAACTCGCGAAGTATTCTCTAATATACTTATTCATTGACTTCAGCAGTTTTATTTCTTCTATACTAAGTGACTCCTTATGCTCTTTGATATAGTTTTGCAGACCAAAACTTCCACAAGAAATAACTTCAGCTTGTGACAGCGAAAAATCAGAGCTCGTTGTTTCCCAAACCACTTTGAAATCAGGAGAAATGGTTTCACTATATTCTCCTCGCAGTATTTTTAACAGAAACTCATTTAAATACCAATGTTGAATTAATGGTTTCATTGCTTCATTAATTCTCTTCATAAAGTTCTTTAAATCATTAACATATCTTCCGAAAACATCTTTATCAACAATAACATTTTCGTTGGTTGCATGCGCCATATTATTTCTTAAATTTATGGCAGCATCTATGCTTTGTATAAAGCTTTTTTCAAAACCAATCAATGTTAGAATTTTTATAATGTTCTTATCCGGTATTCGGCTGTAATCAAAAATACTTTCTACATTGCAAAAATCAATATTAATCATATTATTATCATTGTCGTTTTCAGTAACATCCGTTGTCTTTTTTTGGCTTTTCCCTTTATATGCTTCTAAAAAAATCGAAGTTTCTGTAAACCGCTGCTTATATTTACTACTACGACTGATTTTCCATACACAATTGTAAACAAACACCATGAAAAGAAAGTATAAATTAAAATACGCATTATCATAATGTTCATGTTCTATTGCGAGTTTAATAATTTTGCACTTTGCTTTTACAAATGTATTTACGGCCTCATCATTTGATGGGAGATATTTTTCAAATTGTTTTACTATTTCATCTGCATAACAGGAATCTACTTTATTCAGCCCTTCATCGATTGATACCTTTGTGCTTGATTCCGTTGATAATTTCCAAGTAAATGGTGATGCAGACTTGACAGATTCAGCAAAAATCCGAACCGAACTTGCTAAACCAGTATAATCTATAGAATCTGACAACGCTTTACCGGCTTTGGCAAGTGGTAGTAGTGCCTCACTTAAACCAGATACATCTATTGAAGAAGTTAGAGATTCACCCGCTTCTGCAAGCGGTAATAATACTTCAGTCATCTGTGACACATCTATAGTAGGTGTCAATGCTTTTACCTTTTCTGCAAAAGCTGACGGTGCATTAGGCACATCTTCAGTATTTTGCGATTTATCATTTTTTTGCAGCGTTTTTTCTTTATCTTCAGCGCTGTCATTAGCAGGTGTGTTTTTATCAGTCATACTACTCACCCCATACTTCGCTTATTTTATCCTTTATCTTTTGTTCGAAAATATCTATAAGAGCTTTTGCGCCGTTTACTGCAATTTGTTCAAGTTCAATCATTGCTACTATTCGCTGTTGCTCTTCTAATGTGGGTAGAGGTATTTTCAATGCTTTTATCATTTGTCCGTTCAAATTACTTTGATTTCCACCACGCTCACTGCTGATTTCTCGCAGATAATTATACATTCCTGATAACGTAAAAAATAGATAATTTAAGTTTAAAGCTTCAGCAGACTTTATTTGTATTGCTGATACAGCTTGATTTATTGCTGCGTCAATTCCCAAGACAGCAACACGACCACGAGTTACGCCTTGCCCATACATAGCCATAACAACCGAGCCTTTTGGTATAATTTTTGCAGAAGACTTATTTAGTCCTTTTTCAGTTATAAATTCATCTGCTTCATTTATTATATTAAAATCGATCAACCCAGTTTTTACATAAGGAATAGTACCATTCCAATACTCTTCATTCGTTCTGTCTGGCGTTCCTCCAGATTTGATATCGCACACATCACCAAGTTTAACCATTTCCCATTTGGGATTTGTTTTAATGCTTGGCTTATAATTATCTACAATTTGCTTTGCACCATCAATGATTTTTTGGTAACCTTCAATTTCAGCGACAATTTGCTCTTGGATGTGTAGTGGTGGGAGAGGGATTTGCAATGAGCTAATTGCAGTTTTTGAGATTTCTTTGAAAGTGCCGCCCGTGGCAATTAATTCCATTTGGGGAACTAACTTTGATAATGTATACGCTAAATATTTTGATGAAACATAATCAGCCTGTGGAATTATATTTTTGAATCCTTGATTTGTAGCTGTAGCCTCATCAGCTATAGCAATTCTTCCTAATGTTGCACGAGATGAAACTAAAACAGTACCTCTGGGTAGTAATTTAGCCGACGATGAACTTAACCCTAAAGCAGTAATCTTCCTTTGGGTGTCTTTAAGTATAGTAATAGTATTGTTTTGTGGTAAATCCACCAATGTTGCCCAATTAATATTGCCATTCCAATATTCTTCAACAGCTGAAGAAGGAGTGCCACCGGATTCGATAGTGAAATATTTCTTGTTTCCCAACTCAACCATTGGATAATTTGAATTATGAACAACAGCTTGCTTGTACCTATCCCCAACTAAACTATACTCACCATTCTCAGCTATTTTATCTTTTGCAACTAATAATTTAAAATCATCTTCCCGTGTAATCTCAGAAGCATCTTCGCCCTTAGCAATCGCTTTTTTATAGTTTTCTAAGATTTCAAGGGCATAAGGTAGCTCATTTTTCTCAGGTGTCGGTCTGCGCTGTGCCCCTAAATCGAAGCCATCATTTTGTATTTTGATAAACAAAATATTCTCTGTTGATTTTGCAAAAGCTTTGTCCATCAACAAAATTGACGTTTTAACGCCGCTATATGGATTGAACACACCACTTGGTAAAGATATAACAGCATAAAGCCCTTCTTCTACAAGCTGCTTTCTAAGTGCTTTATATGCATTTTGGCTCTGGAAAACAATGCCCTCCGGAACAATAACACCTGCACGACCATTTTTCTTTAGGTGATTTAAAATATAATCAACAAAAAGAACTTCGCTTCGGTTAGCCTTAATAGTAAACAGTTCATGAGGGTTTATTCCACCTTTTGGTGTCATAAAAGGTGGGTTAGCAAGTATAACATCAAATTTTTCTTTCCAATAATCCTTAACAGTTAGAGTATCATATTCGTCAATCTTGGGGTCTTTAAATCCGTGCAGGAACATATTAACCTTAGCAAGGCGCACCATATCAGGGGATATGTCATACCCTCTAAAGTTGGCTTTCATTTTTTCTTTATCCGCTATGGTTAGTCGGTTATTCTCATTGACATAGCTAAATGCAGACACCAAAAAACCTGCCGTCCCACAAGCAGGGTCTAAGATAGCATCGCTTTTTTTAGGCTTGATAACATCTACCATAAAGTCAATGATATGACGAGGTGTTCTAAACTGACCTGCATCACCTTGTGATCCCATAATAGATAACAAGTCTTCAAATGCTGTGCCTAGCAGTTCGGTATTACTCGTTGGTATTTTATCCAGCTCTTTTAGGAACAATCCAGCAGTTGCAGGATCGTTATATGGCAGATAAGCATTTTTGAAAATAGTTCTAAACACATCTGGCAACTCCAAGCTTTCACCCAAAAGTTCCAATCCTTTTCTGTACATATCAAGTTTCATCGTGTTGTTGGATGTTGCCATGATTTTGTGATAAGAGTACTTATTGAGGTCTCCTACAAAAAATGACGCTTCTCCACCAAGCTCAATAGATTCTAAATCCTTTGCATCCATAAACTTATACATCAATGCAATTGTTATCTGCTCTACTTGTGCCTTTGGATCGGGGACTTTACCTACAAGCACGTCTCGTGCATTTTTAATTATCGTATTTATTTCAGCCATTTTATGACGCTCTCCTTAATAGTTCTTTTGGAATAATCTCCGATACATGAGCAATGAATATTTTTGCGTCATCTCCAAGGGAGCGCAAATCCTCCATTGTATATACTCCACTTAAATCAATGTCTGCAAACTTCTTGCTGTCAATAGCTTTTCGAACAATATCACTTGCTATATACGCATCAATAAGTTTTCTGATTTTAGATCGGTTCAGTTCCTTGACATGATATATTTTAACACAGCTTGAAACAGCGTCTTCAAGGAGTTCTTCGCGGCTTTTCAGTCTTTGTTTTATGCCATAAACGAGCTCAACAAACTCTTCCCAACTGGCAATGCGTTCTAGTTTTAGGTTAGCAGAGATTTTTTCAATGGAGACATTTTTGTACTTGGGGTTTTTTAGATATTTTTCGTCAACTATTTTAGCAACTTGACTATAGTTCTTATCTCGCATTGCTTTTTGCAAATCTTCATCTTCTAGCATGTCCTTTTTCATGTCATCGATGCTGAAGAAATCACTATCTACACGCATGCCAGTTGGCCCAACCTGTGCACCTTTCAAACTTGCTAGTGGATCTTCTCCATTGAGTTCAAAAGCCTCCTTTTTCGGGTTAGATGGTTTTGGAACGGATGTGCCTTGGCTTTCTCCAGTAGGCGCATTTAGTTTTTTGTCATAGTCGTGTTCAGTTTCAAAGTATTCTACAACTGCAAAAAAGTCGAATAAATAGAAGTTATCTTTTTTTACTTGTTTCTCTTCAAAATCGAAGGTGAATGTTCTAGTTCCACGCCCTTTGATTTGTATAAACTCACTAGGACTAAAGATAGGACGCATTAGAACGATATTCAGTAAATCTTTACAGTCATATCCAGTGGTCATCATTCCGACAGTAACACAAACGCGGGTTTTTGAGGTTTCATAATCTTCCTTATGCCTGCTTCTACCATTTAGCGAGTTTTTTTCATCATTGAAATCTATCGTCATTTGCCCTGCATCATCCACTTGGCTAGTTACCTGTTCAGCAAAATCCGAATCATAAGTGTCTGGATATTTTTCTCTTGCAAGTGTATTTAAGATAGCCGTTATTTTAGCTGCATGAGACTGGCTTACACAGAATACAATGCTTTTCCCAAATTCTCCACTGATTGGGTCACACTTTGCGTTATCCATAAATGTACAACACATTGTTAAATTGGTCTTATCAGAGAATAGCTTGCGCTCGTAATCTTTCCCCTTAAAAGATTGCTGATTTTCTTCCTCGTCATCTTCAGAGGTATCAATTACCAGGCCATCCTTTGAAAGAAGCTCCACAGTTTTTTCTGTTCGTGCATCAATAACATAAGGCTGTAAAAGCATACCCAATGCAACACCATCTTCAAGGGTAAAAGTATAAGTAGCTCTTTCAGATGTGCAGCCGAATGTTATATATGTATCTTTTAACATCCTGTAAGAGTACTCATAAGCATTATTATCTCTTAGCTTGTCTTCTTCAATCCCTCTAAAGAAATCTTTCGGAGTTGCTGTAAGCCCAACTTTACATCCAACAAAATACTCAAACAACTCTCGTGCTTTGCCTGAAATGCTACGATGCGCTTCATCCACTACGACCAAATCAAAATCAGTTGGGACAAAAAGCTCTTTATATCGTTCGTTTTTTGTCAGGGACTGAACTGTAGATATTAAGATATCAGCATTGTGCCATCCTTCTCTGTCATCTTTATATATTTTGGTAGTATAAATTGTTCCTCCGCCAAAACTTTTATTAAATGCCTTGAATGCTTGTGTTTCAAGTTCTATTCTATCTACTAAAAATAATACTCTGTGCGCTGTTTTTGATTCCAGAAATGCAGTAATGAGGCCAGCACAAGTAAATGTTTTGCCTGCACCAGTTGCCATTTCCAATAAAAATCTATAGTTTCCTTGTTCATAGCTATCGATGACAGCATTTACAGCATCAACTTGATATGGTCTTAGTTTTATGAGTTTATTTTCTTCCACATATTTATTTTTATGTTCATTTGAAGATAGACTTCTAACCTTTGGATTTTGTAAATATGCGATTGAATATTCGTCAAAATCAAATCCTGACAAGGTTGGCAAATCAAAAATATCTGTTTTAAGTAAAGTTAATAGTTCTTGCTGCGAATGAAATTGTTCAATTATTTTAGGATCGTCTTCATAGGTATCCCAAAAAAAATGTTCCTCGCCGTTTGATAAGTATACAAATCGAATGCCAATTGAGTGGGCATACTTTTTAACCTGCCTTTTTGCACTGAGAGGGTGCTTATCGGGTGATTTTGCTTCGATAATAGCAATAGGTCGATTATATATATCAAGTAACGTATAGTCAGATCTGCCAGTTTTAGATTTGTCTCGAATAGTGTATTCTAAAATAACATTTTTGCGAGAGTTTTCCTCATCAAGTAATCGCCAGCCTAAATTATGCAACATTCTATCTATAACAACTCTTGTGTAGGCTTCTTTTTTATCTGACATATTCATCACCACTTTCTTAATGTTCACAAATTATCCTGTTATCAATTCTTTTTGTATTCTTAATACGATCGGATTATTTTGGGAACTAACTCCTGTCCTTTCTAATTTCTACAACTATATCACGTTAACTAACGGTCAGAGCTTTCGTTCGGCGAATATATTTACTCATAATAAATTATATCATAAACTATAGGCTACCACAACCATTGAATCCAACATAACCCCATGCTTAGTAGTGGGGCTGTAGATAAAGCAAATGTACTGCTTATGAGCCCCCTTGCGGTAACCGCAAGTTTACAAGTGCGTATCCATACTATATAATAAACTTGTATTTTAGGGCGGAGCATTTTAAGGGCGGAGCTATTTTAGGGCGGAAGGAAAAGAGTCAAGGGCGAAGTGCGCCTTGCAGTAAGCAGGTGTAAGTCCCATTACCGCAATGAAGAACCCGAGATACAATAAAATAGGACACAAGAAGATCGTAGTTACCCACATCGGGTGATTGCGGTCTTTTTTTGCGTTCAAAAAGAAAGGAGCACAAAAATGAATGACACAGTCAAGTAGGCTCATCCCCATCAGCTACTACAACCCGTCGCAAGAGATACGCTTGACCGCTTATGCCGACACAATCGTGTATGAGCAGGACAAACATTCCAAAATCCTCAGAGGTATTCGCTTTGGTGGATACCCAGAAATGACACGCGCTTTGTCCGATGCCATATACGCCGGTGCGACCATTGATGCAAAAATCACGGAACAAACCATCTCTATCACATCGGAGGCAAAACGCTACAGACGTCAGCTTTCACACGACGGTGTTTATGCCGAAGCGACACTGCTTGCGCTAGACGATGAGCAAAACGAAACAAAATCGTCTGACGACGATGAAGGGCAAGAGAAATTGGATTTACCACCCCACAAGTGCATTATCTTTTGCCCCGAAAATGACAAAGAGCGATTGTTCGAGGAAATTGACCGCAAAACCTCGGTACCACTCATTCCTGCCTTTCGAGAATACTTTCTCAAGGAGGCAGAAAAGCGTGGAGTACTGAAAAAATTGACGGTCATATCGCTCAGCGAAAAGCTCGATGCTTGGATGCTGTCCTGCACCATAGACGATGCAAACCTTGTCGCCATGATTGAGGACGGCCTGCGCAGTGGAGCAATCTCAATTCCCGGCACAGTGGTAGACCCGAACGGTTTTGATACGGTGGAAAATGTCACAAGCTATCTAAACACCTTTGGCGTTACGGTAGCAGAGCGCATTAGAAACCAGTTTCATCCACTGTTCGACCCTGCGATAGAACCACTATCAGCAGAGCTTTTAGCAATCAACGAGTATATCCACACCCATGCAGGATATCCGCTGTATGATGCACAGCTTGCAGTGGCGGAAGCGACCAAACGGCAGCTTCAAAAGAGTAAATGCGCCTTCATCGTTGCCGAATGTGGCAGCGGAAAAACCAAAATCGGCTCATCGGCTATGGCTGCGTATCAGCATGACAATGGCTTGCACAAGACCTTTAATATCGTCATGTGCCCCTCTCATGTCACCAAGAAATGGACAAGAGAGATTGCCGAAGCACTGCCAAACACTGCCTCTATTGTGGTAAAAAGCCCTACCGAACTGGATAAGCTGTACGCACAGTTTGAGCGTGGTGACAAGAGTATGTACGCCGTTATCTCTAAGGAAAAAGCAAGGGACGGCTATATGAAAATGCCCTCTGTGGTTTGGAACAAAAGGCGGCATGTATTCACTTGCCCCGATTGTATGGCTACCATCGAAATGCCATTTTCAGAGGACGGCGTCAGCTACATGGTGAATGCCAACTCGCTCTGGTTTCGCAGTGAGCACAGCAAAAATCGCTTGTGCCCACATTGTAGTTCACAGCTTTGGACAGCTTGTAACCCGAGCTATAAAAGCGATTGGGTGAAAATTGGCGATTACGGTTGGGTGCACCGCAGGCGTTGCCGAGAACATTTGTCAAACAGCAAGAACGACCTTGTATTGCAAAAGCTACACGAAATCCACCAAGACCCCGATGGGCGTTTTCTGGCAGTAGGCGCTTGCAGGCGCTATCCGCTCAGCTCATATATTCGCCGTAAGTACAAAAACAAAATTGACGGCGCCGTTATTGACGAACTGCACCAGTACAACAATAACAGCGGTCAAGGCGATGCGATGGGCGAAGTGTTTCAAACTGCGAAAAAAGTCATCGGCATGACAGCCACCCTCATCAACGGCTACAGCTCGGGCATTTTCTATCTGCTCTATCGTGTTGTACCGTCACTCATGCTAAAGGACGAAAAGGCATACGGCGCACCGCAGATTTTCAATGCGGAATACGGCGTAGTCGAAAACACCTACGAGGAAGTTGATGGGCAATATTCTGCGAACCGTAGGACAAAAAAGCGCAAGAAGCGCACTCGTCAGCTCCCCGGGGTCTCACCACTTATGTACTCACGCTTTCTTCTTGAACATGCGGCGTTTTTATCGCTGACCGATATGGGAAAGGATTTACCTGACTATGAGGAGATCCCCATACCCGTCAAGATGGAGAGCCATGTGGCATTGGAGTATGGCAGAGTGCAACAGGAACTGCAAAAGACCTTAAAAAACGACAAGAAGGTTGCAAATAAAATCTTGTCAAGCTACCTCAATTTGCTGACCGTTTATCCGGACCAGCCCTATGGACATGACCCAATCATTCACCCGATGACCGGTGAGCCGATTGTAGAAGTGCGTGACAAGGGAGATTTTGATACTCTTGGCGAAAAAGAAACGGCAATATTGGATATCGTGAAACGCAAAGTTGAAAATGGAGAAAAAGTGCTCATTTACACAAGCTGGGTGCGCACCGACTCCCAAAAAAAGCTACTGAAATTGCTCACCGACAACGGCTATCGTGCCGAGATTATGAGCGAGCGTGTCCTGACAGACAAGCGTGAGCAGTGGGTGCAAAAAAAGCTGTCAAGCGGTATGCAAGTGATGATTACCAATCCATCACTTGTGGAAACCGGGCTCGACTTGAATGCCTTCACTACCCTCATCTTTTACAGTATGGGATACAAATTATTTACGCTCAGACAGGCTTCACGGCGGAGTTGGCGCATCAATCAAAGCGCTCCACGAGTGGAGGTCTACATGCTGTACTACGAGAACACCATGCAACACAAGGCAATGAAGCTGATGGCTTCAAAGCTTGCTGTGGCTGGTATTATCGAGGGAAATTTCACCGAAGAAGGGCTTGCTGCCATGAGTGATGTTCAGGACATGACTTCCATGATGGCGAAAGAACTCACCGCAGGTATCCGTGACAATGTGGAGGATATCGCCTCATCATTTAAGAAGATGGCGATTATAAACCCGAACAGAGAAAAGGCGGTTGTCGCCAAATCTACGGCACCGATTGCGGAGTTGCCGACAGCACCAAGTAGACCTCAACTGACCTATGATCCGCAAAAGGTTGCTGCTATAGAAGCTCTTATTGCGGAGGAACAGGAGAAAAAAGCCAAGCGCAAGAAAAAAGCAGTCGTTGACGAAAACCAGCTATCGCTATTCGGCGAAGTGGCTTGACAATGACATGATATTAAGGAGGAAAAATTATGCGAGTTACACTCAATCGAAAGGAGCTTTCCACCGTGTTAAACGATGCGGAAAAAGTAGCTCCGACAAACAGCCCACTTGACGCCATGAAAGGTGTTTTACTGGAGGCAGAAAACGGAACTCTGACCCTAACAGCAACAAACTTGGAGTTCTCATTAAAGCAGAGTATCCCTGCCGATATAGAGGAAACGGGTGCGGCTGTGTTCACGGCGAAGTTACTTGCTAACATGGTCAGGTTGATGGATGATGATACCGTCACGCTGCGCACCATCGGAAAACATCAGCTTGAGGTTTGCAGTGGCAATGCGGTGTACACCGCTTCCATGCTAAACATTGCGGATTTCCCACGTTTGGCGATGCCATTTCCCGAGGATAGCGTTTGCGTCACTGGCATACCCAATATCGTCAAGCGCACAAGCTTTGCTGTTGGCGAAGACGTCTCAAAACCGCTCATGCGTTGTGTCAATCTCATCTTCAGCGATGAGGGACTAAAGGCGGTGGGCAGTGACAGTTTTCGTATTGTGGCGGCACAGGGAGATAAAAAAAGCAAGGGTGAAATTAGCCTGCTTGTACCTGCATCTTCACTTGAAAAATTGGCGCACCTCATAAGCAATACTGACACGCTTCAGGTAGGCACTACGGGTAAGCACATTGTCTTCACCAAGGACAACTTTATGTTCTCGGCACGGCTGATGGAGGGCAAGCCCCTCGATGGACAAGCGATGATAGACATGGCGAAGCCACTTTTTTCCGTGTTGACCGATGCTGAAGTCATGCGAAATGAGATTAGTAGCGTGCTTTGCGTTGCCGATGGCAGAGGAAAACTCATGCTCCGATTTGATGGAAGCAACGTCACCCTCAAATGCACAGGTGATATGGGCGAGGCAACAGGAACACTTAATGTGGTTGCACTTTCGGGTGCTCCAACGGGCGAATATTGGTACAACGGCAGACAGCTCTATGAGTGCCTGCGTGCCCAAAACGGTACTATGATGCTTGATGTGGCGCAAAGCGGTATTTTGCTAATGCGCACAGATGAGCTCGTTTGTATGCAGACTTCGACAAGAGCGCCGATTGCAAAATCGGTTGCACCAAAGAAAATGAAAGAGCCGTCTACAAAGGCGGCGTGAGGAGGAGATATATTTGAAGATATCTGATGTTTGCCGTTATTGCGGTGGCAAGGTGGAGCTCGTATCGGCTGAGGTGATTTACGGTAATTCAACCGCTCGCCTTGGACTGGAAAACGAGAGCATCTACCTCTGCCGCACCTGCAACGCTCGTGTCGGCTGCCACAGAGGGAGCACTCGTCCCCTTGGTAATTTGGCAAATGAGGTCTTGCGGCTCAAGCGGATGGAAACCCATCAGGTGTTTGATGCCTTTTGGAAAGCCAAAGGCATGACACGAACAGCAGCCTATCGTTGGCTTGCACAAAGCCTTTGTATTTCGGATAAGCGTGCCCACATCGGGAGCTTTGAGATGGACACCTGCGAGCAGGTCATCCGAATGTGCAGAGATGCTGAAAATGAATTGGAGGCGGCGTAAATGCCAACGGCAATGCTTACACCGGAGGTAACTGCTATATGAAACACCCTATACCAAAACCAAGTTGCGTTGCTTGCCCGCACAATTACTCCCATAGCACAAACAGTGTGCGACAACGTGGCGTTATGATGCACTTTGGCGAACGCTTTTGCCTAAAAGAAAAACGGGCACGACGTTTTAAGAAAAGTGATCCTAAGATTGCTGTGCCACAATGGTGCCCAAGACGCAAATCGCCACGGGAGCTACGCATTTATCGGCTAAAAGATATTGAAAGTCGAGTTTTACATGATTTATGCAATCGATCCGTAGGTGCAAAGGCAGCACCAATGGCACATCGTTACGCACTTGCACAAACACTGACAACTGAATTCACTGCAAAAGAGTTTTCCGATCGAGTACAGTATGAGACCGATAGCGACCTGCTTGGACAATGGCTATCTGATTATAGCGTCATTGAGTTTGATGATGGGCTTATGCCGATATGCTTTTACAAAGTGGATGGCGTTTGGCGTTATGAACCCTTTTTAGACATGGCAAAAGCCAGAGAAAACAAAATGGAGGAAGTCGATTGAACAAAACCGAAAAACATTGTAACACCTGCAAGTATGCCCATGACAAAACCGAACGGAGCTTTTTTCACCCCTTTGGGGTGAAAAGACAGCATTGCACAAATGCTGTCTACAACTCTGCTCGATACACTCACCAAATGCTGATGGAGGACAGAGGCGGCGACCATTGCCGCTTTTGGCAAGAAAACAAATAACAGAAAGGACATTTTATCATGAAAAATACATATTCAATCGCACAGAGAAACGCACTTGTGGAGGAGCACCTTTGGTGCATAGACAGCGTTATTGAGAAAAACCGTGTCCTCATTCGCAAGGCACGGCTTGACTATGACGATGTATACCAACAGCTCGCCATAAGACTGATTAAAGCGGTATCGGGTTTTGATCCGGAAAAGGGATCGCTTAAACAGCATATTTTTTCTCAGCTGAGATATGAGCTGCTCGACTGCAACTGTGTCTACCGTCTGCATGGCATTACCGATGCACCAAAAGATTTGCGTGGCAAAATCATATCGTTTGAGAGCATTATTGAAGACGGTGAGCTGAACATGCAGCTCGCCACAGCGTAACAGGAGGTATGAACATGAGATTTTCAGAGGTTCAAATGCGCATTGCGGAGAGCGATCTACACCCCGGCAATACCATCGGTTTTCAAGGCAAAGCATATACCTTGGGCGATAGCATCGGGCAAACGATGCAAAATCAAAATGCCAATGTCGCCATCGTCGGCAACGGCTACTGCGCACAGCATGAATTGATGCACGACGGAAAGCCTGTGGGACAAGCGTGGTTTTACTGCTACCGCTCGTTCCAAGAACAGCTATGGGCTGTGATGGACGAAGTTTTTCTCTATGAGGAGGTTGCCGCATGAACTTAAATGACAAAATGCTTGCCGTCATCGCCGATGTAAACAGCTCTGTTGCAGAGCGTGAGGAACTTGTGGCAACGATTGCCACCACTTTGCTTACACGAAAAAACCTTTTCATCTTGGGTGACCCCGGACAGGCAAAAAGCTACGCTATCAACGCCTTTCGTGAGCGAATCACCGGCACACGGCAGTTTGAACGCCTGCTGTCGAAACAAACGGACGAAGAACAGCTTTTCGGACGGATTGACCTGTCGAGCCTACTTCCGAACTCTGTTTCGCAGTCGGTTTTAGACAGTGATGCCACATACCAAAAGCTAAAATCCGCACTGCAAGCACAGCTTTCCGCAGGCGATGCAGTTGGAATACAAGCGGCGACCGAGGGCTTGGAAATCTACAAAAAAGCACTTTCTGCACTCCATCAAAACGAGCCGAAAGTCTTGACCACGGGCAAAATCCCCGAGGCAGATATTTGTTTTCTCGATGAGATTTTCAAGTGCAACGATGGTGTTTTGAACTCACTGCTCACAGCATTAAACGAGCGAAAATACACCAACGAGGGGCGTACATATCCAATCCCCGTTATCTCTTTCTTCGCGGCATCGAACGAAATTCCAAACTTCAACGACCCGCAAGAGAAGATTTTATCCGCACTGTATGACCGATTGGAGTTGAAGGTGGTTACCGAAAATATCACTGAAAAAAGAAGTCGTATGGCAGTGCTAAAAAACAAGCAAACAGGCAATTTCGGTACGGTGATTGCCACAATCACGCTCGATGAACTTGTGTCAATGCAGACCGAAGTTACTCAGGTGTTGATACCCGATGCAGTTAACGAACTTGCCGATGATATCCTCTGCGAGCTACGCAAAAACGGAATTGTCGTTTCCGACAGAAAATATCTCGGCTACTACCCAATCGTTCAGGCGAGTGCTTGGCTTTCGGGCAGAACCGAGGTCACTGCGACAGATTTGCTATCGCTCAAAAACTACCTGTGGCAGAAACCGAGTGACAGAGCAACAGTTGAAGCGATTTTAAACCGAATGTGTATCAATCCTTTACAAGATAAGGTCAATGACATTCGAGCGGCGGCAAAAGATGTGTCGGACGAGCTGAACTCAGCGGTGAGTTCGGGAATCGACAGCAAAAAGGCATTTCGCAAGTTTCGAAACGAGCTTGTGCGTGTTTATGGGCTTTTCACCGAGCTAAGTGCCAAAGCGGAGAGTGACTCCGAGCGTGCTATGCTCGACACTTTGCTTTCCGATTTGGAAAATGACAGCCGTATCGCACATGACAAGCACGGCTATACCTACGCAACCTTGGCAGAATTATCCGAACTACAATAAAAATTGGAGGAAAACGAATATGTTAAACAAAATTATCATCATGGGTCGCCTGACCCGAGACCCCGAAATGCGCACAGTTGGTGACGCTTCCGTTTGCGGTTTTTCCATCGCTTGCGACAGGGATTACAAGAGCAAAAATGGTGACAAAGAAACAGATTTTATTGACGTTGTCGCTTGGAGAGCAACAGCGGATTTCGTGAGTAAATATTTCACGAAAGGCCGTATGGCTGTGATTGAAGGTCGCCTGCAAATCAGGCAATGGGAGGACAAAGAGGGCAACAAACGTCGCAATGCCGAGATTGTTGCTGATCGAGTGTACTTCGGCGACTCAAAACCGAGTGAGCAAAGTGAAAACGGTGGCGGTTCAAATAACGCCACATTCCCGAATGACTTTGTACCCGAGTTTGAGGACGACGACCTGCCGTTCTAAATAATAACCGATGAGAGGGGCGTTGTGCCCCTCTCTCTTAAAAAAGGAGTTTGATTATGAAATATGGCGTATATGTTGACCGCACGGGTATCGTGTATGTGCAAGCGGAGTCAGAAGATGACGCTCGCCAGCAAGTTATGGACATGAGCACAGCGGAAATTGAAGCGGTAGCCAATCTCACCGGCTTCGATGTTGGTGATGCTTTTTGCGAAATGGAGGATGTGGCATGAGAAAGCAGTTTAACAGCATTGTCGATGTTCTCGCCTCGCCATTCGGGAGCATCACTGCACCTAAACCCCAAACTACCGACCGTGTGTTAAAATCTACAAAATTAGAGGACATGATTTACAGCGAACTGCGTGTTGATGACACAGATATGGACGAACTGGAGAGTGTGGCAAGCCAAAAATTAAGCACTTTTTCTTCGCTCTCTCGTGATGTGTACCAGTCGTTTTATTCGCTGTTACAAAAGAGAGTTGATGACGAAAATTTATCTACAACTGCACGCAAACTCAACAGTCGTATTCTCGATCATATCACAGAAAGTGAGAATTATCCGACTATAAAAAACATCTGCGAGGGTCGTGATTTGCCGGCATATGAGGCGATGAGTGAGTTCATATCTCAAACGGCAAACGAGCTTGACGATTTGCTATCTGATTTAGGTGGCGACAAAGGTTCGGTCAATACACTTGAAAAGTTGGAGCAAAGCAAAGCCGAGCTTGAAGCGGAGCTTGCGGGCTTGTTGGAGCGATTGAAATCCTCAAAAACTCCCAATGCTACCTTAGAAAAAGCGGCGGTCAATTCCGCAAACATGTTACATAGTAAACAGCGACAGGTCGAGGCTGTGACAAAACTTGTGGACTTGGGCTTGGCACAGAACAAGGGGAAAATCACCGCCTTTGTCGCAACTGCAACCGAGGCCGCCAAGGAAAAAGCTGAGGAAGTTCAAAATATCATAGGCGCTTGGGGCGATGGAGCTGGAAGTATGGAGCGAACTACTGTCAACACGGAACTGCTGAGCATGGTTCGTCAAAACCCCGAATTGATGGACATTTCTAAATATCTCGGACGTTTCCGTGAGATGTTTGCACAAGGCAAGAAAAACGGCTATGCCTACGGCAGAGGTGAAAAATACTCGTTGGAGCTTGGGCGTGACCTTTCCCGTGCTATAACTTCGGAGCTTGTTATGCTGTCTACACCAGAAACGATACCGCTGTTTTTGCGGAAATATCAGCGTGGGCAGATAAAGCAGTATCAACGACGTGAACCGATTTTTAAGGGCTCGGGAGATATCATTTGTTGCCTCGACGAATCCGGCTCTACCAAAGGTGACCTCGCCGCTTGGGGAAAAGCGGTAGCTCTGACTATGCTTGAAATTGCAGCGGACGGTGGGCGCAAGTTTGCCCTTATCCACTTTTCGGGCAAAGATAGCTTCAAGACCGATTTGTTCCTGCCAAATGAATACACTATGCAGGACAAGCTGAACACTGCCGAGACTTTTCTCGATGGCGGTACAGATTTTGAAACGCCTCTGACAGAAGCGGTTAGGCTTATGACTTACGAGGGCTTTGAAAATGCCGATGTAGTGTTCATCACAGACGGATTTTGCGATGTGTCAAGCACATTTGCCGAAAGTTTTCGTGAAGTTCAGCTCGAGAAAAAGTTCATTGCTACCGGCGTTTTGCTTGATAGCGGACAACCGGGCATGGACTTCACCATCGGCGAGTTTTGCTGGGATATCTATAGAACAAGTGAGATGTTTGATGATGACATTGTGCGTGAGATTGTGAGTAATAGAGTGTAATTAAATCAAAAAAGATGCTGTACTTTGTGTACGGCATCTTTTTTTGCATAAATCATAAGAAAATGTTCATACTCTCTTTATTGACATTATAACGGTTGACCAGTATAATAATAGTGAAAGTGGGTGAAACGACATGTTGTTAAATGACATCATGCAGGAGAAAAAAATCTCTGCATACAGACTATCTAAAAATAGCGGCATACCATATGCAACGGTAAACGATATATGCAATGGCAAGGCTCGGCTCGAAAAGTGCTCTGCCGAAACCATTTACAAAATTTCAAACGCACTGGGTGTTACGATGGAGGCAATTCTTGCACCTTGTTTTGTAAAACGCAGCAGCTTTGAAGTGTTTAAGTCGGGTATTTGCCACAGGCTAAAGTCGCTTGGCGATATAGATTTCATTGCAGAGGTGCTCACGAGTAACGATATCCGCAAATATTATCGGCAGAAATGGCACCCTGAAGCATTGTATCTGCTCGCTATGCTCGACTATGTCAGCAAGATAAACGGTATCCCTCTGTGCAAGGACTATGACGATTTGCGCAGCTGTAGGCTCAGCGAGACAATCTATCCGTCGAGTGTGCGTGCCTCTGCCATTGTTTCGGGGAACAATGCCGTGATAGAACAGGCGCACAGAGCTGCCATCCCGGAGTTTTTACGATTTAACATTATAGAAAATGAGGTGCGAAATGTTGTCTGATGCTGTGTCTTCTTTTACAAAGGACAATCTTGATTTGTACCTTAAAGAGCTTGGAAAGGAATTTCGCAAGCGAAACGGAAAGACAATGCCCGCTGAAATCATACTAATCGGTGGTGCGGCCATACTTGCAAGTTACGGATTTCGTGAGAGCACGACAGACGTGGATGCGGTGATACGGGCAAGCGGTGCTATGAAAGAGGCCATCAACCATGTTGGTGATAGATTTGGTCTTCCTAACGGTTGGTTAAATTCGGACTTCACAAAAACGAGTTCGTACTCCGACAAACTGATTGAAATTTCCGTACCATACAGAACTTTTTCAAATGTGCTTCAGGTGCGAACGGTATCGGGTGCATATTTGGTCGCAATGAAACTGCGTGCGGGTCGAGCGTTCAAGCATGACCTTTCCGATATCATAGGGGTTTTGTATGAGCATCATCAAGCAGGTACATCGCTTACACTGAACGAGATTCGGGAAGCGGTTCATACCCTCTATGGGGAGTGGGACGCTATTGCGCAAGATATGCAGCATTTTATAGAAAACGTGATGGAACAGGCTGATTTTGAGGCTATATATAACGAGCTCAAAGCGGAGGAAGAAAAATCAAAGGATATTTTAATTGAGTTTCAGGAAAGCTATCCCGGCGTTGTAAATACACAAAATGCAAGTGATATTCTTGAAACACTTAAAAAGCAAAAGGAAACTGCGGCACCCTCTGCCGATGAAGAAAGTGTCAAAGACTCTCACCTATCATCCCATGACCTTTCAGAATTATATGCAGAATTGGAAAAAGGTCTGCAGGATGAACGTGCCGGTAATGTGACGGACTTTGATGATGCTATGGCAGAAATTAAAGAAAAACTGTAACGACTATCCCCCTTGCGGTAACCGCAAGTTTACAAACTCACCCCCATACTATATAATGAACTTGTATTTTAGGGCGGAGCATTTTAAGGGCGGAGCTATTTTAGGGCGGAAGGAAAAAAGTCAGGGGCGAAGTGCGCCTTGCAGTAAGCAGGTGTAAGTCCCACTACCGCAATGAACGACCGAGAATACGAAATACAAAAGGACACAAGAAGATCGTAATTTACCCAATTCGGGTGATTGCGGTCTTTTTTTGCGTCCAAATAAAAACAGGAGGAACAGAACATGAGTGAACTGGAAAACAGCATGAACTTTGGCGAGATGATGGACGATGGTCTTGACATCGACGCTATCTTCGGTGGAGGCGGTGACACGGAGGAAACCGCTAACCCCTTTGCCGATGCATCCAAAGCCAGTGAGCCTACTGTGCAGGAAAATACCCCGACAGCACAAGAACCCACTCCACAAGAGGCCGAACAAAATCTGTTTGCCGCATTTGATGTTGCGAGCACAGCACCGACGAAACAAGTTGTAGCACAATCCTCACTATCTCTCTTTGACAAACCTCCCGTATTTTCATACGGTGGTGCAAAGGAGAGCATCGAGGACGGCGCACAGACCTTTGAAGATTTGCGTATCGCAAAGGCGGACGATTTCCCCGAACTTGAGGACGGAAAAGCAGTGTCATGGACAGTCAAATACGGCGCTGTGACACAGAGCATTACCGACCCCAAGGGCAAGACCATTGCACAGGTCAAGGAGGAAATTGAGAAGTCTAAGCCGTTTTTGACAGGACTGCAAAAAGCAAAAGACAAGGACAAAAACCCCGACTGCCTTGTCACCCCAACGGTCAAAGCCAAAAGCAAGGGTATCGCCTCTTACAAAGGTGTGTTCCCTACGCTTGAAGACGCGAGGGTATCGGACAAGGTCATTTGCCTCATTCCTGCAAAAGATGGGCAGACCTATGAGGTGCGTCGTACTGAAATGGGCGAGTTCATTGCACCAAAGAGCAATATTATCGAGTTTTCAGAGGTAAGAGCCGGGTTCTCCCCGGCTCTCCCTCTCATTCCTCGTGAGCTTATGGGGCAGATTATCAGCTTTTTTCGCAGTTTCATGAACGAAACAGCGGAGGATGAGGCGCTTGCTTACATTTACTGGGATAGGCAAAACCAAGAGTTTGTGCCCTTTATCCCCAAACAACGGGTGTCCAAAGCGAGTATCTATGCCGAAACGGAGGGCAACACCTTGCCCGAGGAAAGGTACTTGCACTATGCGGACATCCACTCACACAACAGTATGCGTGCAGGTTTTTCCGCTGTTGATGACAAAGATGAGCGTGCCACTAAGCTGTACATCGTGCTCGGTAGGCTGGATAGATTTTATCCGTCCATCGCCGCACGGGTGTCCTGTGGTGGTACATATCTGCCCATTGACCCCGAGCTTGTCATTGAGGGTATCGGCGAGGATTTTCCGACGCAGTGGCTGGATAAGGTCACAAGAGAAAAGACCGCACTCCCGACAGCTACAATTTTCGGGGACTTGTTATGAAGTTTTCTACAACTCGTCCTGTGAAAGTAGTCATGCTCGGAGCCGGTGGCACAGGTGGGCACATTGCACCACACCTCTATAGGCTGCTGTATGCACTGGAGCGTCCCGTTCGGTTCATCCTCTGCGACGGTGATGTTGTCGAGCAGAAAAACCTTGTCAGACAAAACTTCACACCGGCAGATTTAGGCAAAAACAAGGCGAAGGTCATAGCGGAACGCTATTCGTCTGTATTTGGTTTGGAAACAGAATATGTACCGAATTTTGTGGAGAGCGAAGCCGAACTTACAAGCCTTATAACTCCGAGAGAATGGCGCAGTGGGTATTATCCCAATCATGTTGTCACCACCGAACAGGTTATTTTAATCGGTGCTGTGGACAACAACAAAAGCCGAAAACTTTGCCATGAGGTGTTCTACAAGAGTAAAGAGCTAATCTACATCGACAGCGGTAACGGTGAACATACTGGGCAAGTCGTGTGCGGTATTCGCAGTGGCAATCGGACGATGTATCGCCCAATAGGTGCGGTATATCCAGATGTACTGCAAGACACCGACAAATTCCCGACCGAACTCTCTTGTGCGGAAGCCTCGGTTTCTGCACCACAGAGTATTACTGCCAATATCATGGCGGCAACCGCTGTTCTGAGCATCGTCTACAACATTTTAACCTTAGGTGAGAGCCGTGTTCGGCAACTTACCTTTGCAACAACTTCTGTAAACATGAAATCAACATTACAAAAAAGGAGAGCGAAAAAATGAAAACTATCTACATTCCCAAAGGTGAAAGTGTGCGTTTCGAGCGCCTCACCACCGAGAAGCTCATTGTCAAAGGAAGCCTTACCGTCACTTACGGTATCAAGGCGAAAAGTATCAGCGGAAATGGCGTTATAAATGCAGGAAGCATATCTGCGGACAGTATCTGCGCCGATGATTTGGAGAGCGGTACTATCATTTGCGGCAAGCTGATTGCAAAGCGTGTCAGCGCACCCGAAGTGTTCGCTTCAGAGTGCATGGCTGTGTCATCTTTTCTTTCAGCCGCCTATGTCGAGACACCAAAATTGACGGTCGCTATCAGTGAAATTGATGAGGTCAAAGTCGATGAGCTTATTAACCTCAAACCCAAAAGTCGCAGTTTGCTTGGTACACTCATAGCATCGGCATGGCAATCTTTTTGGCTGTCGCTGACAACTGAGCCGATTGATGCAGACTATGAGGAACTTGACGAAGATGAACCTGCTGAGGAAACGTCTGACAAAGCCGAGCCAACCGTTGACCCTGTGGTCAAAGAGGAAATCGTCAAGACAGTGCGTGAGATTATGGAACAAAGCACTGCACAAAATGCGCCTGCTACTTCTATGGTTGACGATGCGGATTTTGAACTAAAGCGCATGATCGCCATGTTCAAACTGTGCCGAGATAACGGTTGCACCCTAAAGGTTATCCCGGGGACACCCGAGGAAAATGCACCTATCTTTGACTTTGAAACTGAAACTGTAATACGCCCTGCGGCGTGAACAATTGTGTGGCAAGGGGCGTGTGCTCCTTGCCCTCTTAAAATATGAATGGAGGAATAATTATGTCTGTAAAATCACAAGAAAACAATATGCGTCGCCTTGGCGAACTGCTCTCAAACGACCTCGGCTACATTTGGGGTGAGCGTGAAAGCGGCCCCAACGGCGCCAAAAAAGTCTTTCTCAATGTGGGGAAATCATTTCTTCGTGCCCTTGCCAAAGATTTAGGTCTTCGTGATAGCAAGGTGTACGCCAACGCCGCCGGTATCGCCGTTTCGGGTGAATGCTGCCTCAGCGGTATGTGGGAGGACAGCGGTGTTTACATCTGCATCTCACAATTTACAGGTATGCGCAATGTACTGCTGTATCGGACAATTCGCAACATGCAAGATTTCAAAGGCGGATACAATAGGTTTATCGGGCGCAGTGAATTGATGAACATGAGCTATTCGGAACTACTGGAGCGCCTTGGCGATTTGCGAAAGGATGGCGCTTATGAACGAGCAGCATAATCCCGAGCTTCGCCACTACGCCACCGAAAGTCTTCGTGATGCACGCAATACCATTTCTCGTGCAAGCACCGAACTGCTTACAACCCGAGCGAGGGTTGAAAAGTACATATCAAGCGATGTGGAGCGAGCAAAGGACAGCTATATCGAGCTACAAAAAGTGCAAAAGCGTATTCTAAAAGCCTTTGCCGATGCAAGGCTCGCCCTGCTTGAGATGGAGGAATACTCCCTTGCGAACATGGCAGGTAAATTGCGAGATGGATTTTCTAAGTTTAACCTGATGTCCAAGGCATACAAACCCGTGTATGAGGCACTTATCGGCTTTACAAAAAAGCTACCCGAGAGCACAGATACGGTGAATGCACAGGTCATCGGTAGGCTGATGAACAATGTCCGCATGGGCTATTACCCGACAGAGGAAACGAATATCCGCTACATCACCGAGGGGATAAAATTCCCAGATGGTGTGACGACAAATCTGTTCGACCCTTGTTGCGGTTGCGGCAAAGCACTTAGACAAATGGCAGAGGGTAACAACTGCTTCGCTTTCGGCATGGAGCTTGACGAACACCGTGCGGAGGAGGCGCAAATTAGACTGCACCGTGTCGGTATCGGCAGCTTTTTCCACAGTAGAATTAGTAGCGAGGCCTTTCATCTGCTACTTCTCAACCCACCATACCTGTCGGTTCTGACCGAGGGTGGTGGTCGCACAAGGAGCGAAAAACGCTTTTTGATTGAGTGCATAGGCAATCTGATGATGGGCGGTTTGCTCGTCTATATCATTCCGTATTATAGGCTGACCGCCGACATTTGCCGTATTCTAAGCGACAACTTCGAGGACATCACCGTTTGGAGATTTACTGACAGTGAGTTTTCAAAGTTTAAGCAAGTGGCGGTGCTTGGTACACGAAAAAAGCGAGCAGACGATGCTGAAACTGCGGCGAAATTAGAAGAGCTGTCGTACTCGCCTATGAGCTTGCCGTGTATTTCCGAAATCGAAGCTCAGCGATACATTTTGCCCGATACGCTCAAAAAAGTGGAGATTTTCAAGGGCGAAAGGTTCAACGAAAAGGAACTGGAGCGTCAGCTCACTCGATCGGACAGCATAAAAAAGCTCATGAACATGAAAAGCGACCTCGACTCAGGCGATAAGAAGCCGCTTTTGCCACTGTCCATCGGACAGATTGGTCTAGTCGGTGGCTCGGGCATGATTAACGGACTGATCGAATGCGACACCCCTCATATTATTAAAGGTCGCATTGTCAAGGTCAAGACTATCGAGCGTGATGAACAGTATAGTGCTAATGGTAGCCGTATCGGCGCTGAAATTAAGGAAGTTATAAGCAACAAAATGGTATTCAATGTCCTAACCCCCGATGGATTTAAGGCATTGACATAGAAGGAGGATTATTTATGGTCAAATTTTCACTTGGTCAAGTGGTCGCAACACAGGGAGTTATGGCGGAAATACCGCCCGAAGAAATCTTCGACGCTCTCGCTCGTCATCAACTTTGTGATTGGGGTGTCTTGTGCATTGAGGACAAAAATCGCAATGATGAAGCCGTGCTAAACGGTGGTAGACTTTTATCGTCCTATCGCACACAGACAGAGCAAAAGTTTTGGATTATCACCGAATGGGACAGGAGCGTAACCACGGTGCTACTGCCCGATGAATATTGAGGTGGACTATGAAACTTGAACTTGATGTGTTTGTGAAAGCACTCTCTACAGCAAAAGAGCAAGCCACATTCACACCGCCCGAAGTATCGGACTATGTGCTGAAGAATATCTACGAGCCTATGCTCAGAGATGAAGATGTGCTGTTTTCAGGTTTGGACTTTGATGCGTTTTCAGACGAGGATTTGGACGATTTGGAAAATATGATTGAACAATGCGACTCAATCGAACGCAAATTAAACTCACTGAACTCGGTTTTCTGCAAGTCAATGCCTGTGGCACGCTTAGAAAAAGCGTTTTGCTGAGGTGTGCTATGGATAAAGAACAGATTTCATATCACATTCACTCATTTCGCTATGCAAAGCTGTTTCATGAACATGGGATGTTGAATGAGTTTATTGACGCAGGGTTTAGGGTACCAGACGAGGACATGCGTTTCTCCATATATGAGCTGTGTAGCCTTTGCACTGATGTGTGCTACTTGGGCTTTTCGGAGGATGACTGTGTAAGCATGTGGTACTTCATAAACCATTCCATGCTCGAATACTACAAATTGTGTAGGGAGTACGGCAGTAAGCACAGGTTGAAATTAAAGGCCAATCCCTACATGATTGAGGCTGAAAAGTTTGTATCAGAGGTGATGTACCTGCACGGGTGCTATGGCTTCGCTTGGCATTTGAACGCCAAAGTCGGACACGCAGGTGCGAGTGGGCTTATCTTTCACACAGATGATTATTTCAACGGTGAGTTTGAGCTGATATCCGCACTTTTGGAAATCAGGGCTTGGTATCTTGACGGTGTACAGCGTCTAAAAAACATATTATCGGAGGTGAAGGTAGCATGAACCCACAAAACGAGCTTGTTCTCCGTATCACTCCAGAGAAACAGCGGATACAGGTGGAAAGTAGCGACAACGGCGTAATCACCTGCAAGGAAATCACGCCAGATACCCTGTTTGAGTGCATCAAGGGCAGTATGCCGAAAAGAACGGTGGCGAGTGGATTTCTGCCATCCGGTTGCTTTCATATGTGTACCCATGAGGACGGCAGTCGTGATTACTGCTTGTGGCATTCGACCGTTACGGCAGACATTTCATATTACACGACACAGTATCATAATTTTCCGCTTCCAAGACTGGTGTTTGGCTTTCGGGTCAGCACCGAGGGCAAAGTATACCGTTGTCGTTTGGGTGTGACGGAAGATAAAACCCCGACGGCGGACACAAAAATGTTTCACTATCCATTTTCCAATGTGGGAGGGTTTAACCTATGCATAGGCAACAATCCTTTGCCTGTGTACAAAAAACCGCATACACTGGCGACCTTACCAACTCTACTGCTGTCGCTGCCAAACAATGACGATACTTACAACAGTCGCAACAACAAGTTGAACTTACCGTATCGTGAACTGCTTAATCATTTGAAGGACAAAAACACAGCTTACTATTACAGTGATATTCTAATTCCAAACGGAAAAACACTAAACGATTTTATAGGAGGTTAGGTTATGACATCAAAAGACCCAAGAGAAATCGGTGCGGCTTTGGCTGCGCCCTTTGCGCCGGAGGATTTGGAGTGGCGATTGCAGATGACCTTAGAGGACAAAATGCGAGGGCTTGCCGTTCCTTATGTCACAAACAGAGCGATACAAAGTAGGCTCGATGAGGTTGTTGGTACTGAAAACTGGCACAACGAGTACAAGCCGTGGCACAGTAGCGGTAAAAAAGAGTCGCAAATCTGCGGTATCTCCATCTATTTCGAGGACAGAGGCTGGGTCACAAAATGGGACGGTGCTGAGGACACCGACATCGAACCAATTAAAGGCGGTTTGTCGGACAGTATGAAACGCTCGGCAGTTCACTGGGGCATCGGCCGTGTTCTCTATAATATGGACACCGTCTGGGTCGGCGTGGAAAAGCGTGGTCGCTCTATTGTCATTGTTGACAGTGAGCGTCCCAAGCTCGACAGTGCCTACCTTGCCATGCTCAAAAAACTAAAGCTGTCCCCGGGTGTGCCGACAGGTGCACAGGCACAGCTTACACCGACAGCGCCCAAGGGTGGCGAGCAAAAAACGTCCACCGAGCAAGCACCCAAATCCGAGAACACCATACCGATGCCGACAAGACAGCAACCCTCACCCGAATATACCGTACAGAATATAAAGATTCAAAAAGGTATGCGTGGTGATACAACTTCGCTAACCCTTGTCGGAATTGATGGTAAACAAACACCTGTGTTCGCCAGAGGTGCGCTTGAACTTTGTGACGGAGCCATGCTCTGCAATGTGAAGCTCGACACCAAAACCCAAGGCAATGTTGTATACACCGTGCTTGAGAGTTTTGAAGTCGTGCCGTTCACACAGGCAGCATAAGGAAGGAGAATTATTTTGAAACAAATCAAAGAATTTCACATCATAAGCATGACTTTATCCGGCTTTAAGTGCTATGCACAGCCGACCGAGCTCTCGTTCGGAAACCCTACCGTTATCACAGGTGGTAACGGTCGTGGCAAATCCAGTATAGCAGATGCGATCACCTTTGCCATCACAGGCTTACCGTTTTTCGGTGAGCGTGGTATTGACAGACTCTATACCGATGGCACAGCCGAGGCAAGTGTTTCACTTCGCTTTGCAGATCAAGACGGAGTTTTACATGAACTGCACCGCAGTCGTAAAAAGGGCAATATGAGTATCACCTACGACGGTTACAACATCCGTCAGCTTGACCTTAACGACATGTTTGGCGAAAAGGACGTATTCCTCTCCATCTTCAATCCACTGTACTTTATAGAGGAGTTGGGCGATAGCGGAAAAGCTCTGCTGGAGCGTCATTTACCGCTCATCTCACATGAGGCTGTGCTTGCGCAACTTCATGATACGGTCAGAGAAAATCTCAAAGATGAACAGCTAACCTCACCTGATGTATACCTGAAAAAGAGGCGTGAGGAGATACGAGAATTGGAGCAAAGCATCGTGTACCTTACAGGGCAGCAAGATTTAGTCGAGAGCCAGAGTAAGGGCAATTCGGAAAAGCGAAATGAGCTGTCCGAAAAGCTGTCTGCCATTACCGCAGAGGAAGAAGCTTTGAGCGTAAGGCAGTTTGAGGCACTCGATCTCTCCGCCATGCGTGAAGAGCTCATAGATTTCAGCGCAAGGTATGATGAACTCGCCGTCGATAGTCGCAGTGTTAGCGGTGCAGATAATATGCTCATGGAGCTAAACCGCAAATTGGGCGAGCGAAAGGCGGCTACATACGAGCCGAAATATGCTGTACATATAGCCGAGATTTCTTCACTGCTGAAAGAACTCGGCACACAGTACAAGCGTGAACTTGAACAGGCAAAAGCACTGGCAAACGGCGCAACCTGCCCGACTTGTAAGCGTGCTGTCACCGAAAAAGATGTGCCCGTTCTTAAAGGTGCATTTGAAAAAAGTATTGCGGTCATAACAGCGCAGGGCAAGGAGCAACAAGCACAGCTTGCCGAACTAAACGAGTTGGAGAGTAAGGCGCAAGCGACATTTTTACAGTTTCAAGCGGAAGATGTTGCGAAATTAGAAGCCGAAATTGCACAGATGACTCAGCCACAACAGGCAGATGATTGTGACAACGAAGCGGAAAAGTTGCGTCAGGCAATTCAGGCTCTGTCCTCTGATTTGGAGTATGGCAACTTGACACAGGAGGAATATGACCGCCTGTTGCAGTGCCGTGAACAAAAGCAGATACTTGAAGCGGAGCTGTCCACCTTGCAGAGTGTGAACGACACATCGGCTGAGGACTACGCACAGAAGATTTCTGCTATTGAAGCTCAAATTGCCGACAAGAAAAAACGCATTTCCGATGTTGCACTATATGTGTCACGCAGAGCTGAACTCACTTTGTCCGCACTCAAGATGAACCGTGTCGCCATCTCACTTTATGACGTGGTGAAATCTACGGGCGAGATTAAAGACGCATTTCGTTTTACTTACGATGGTCGTCGCTACGACAGGCTTTCCCTGTCCGAGAAAGTGCGGGCAGGTATGGAGGTGTCCGAGTTGATGAAGCGTTTGACGGGCAGAAATTATCCTGTGTTCACCGACAACATGGAGTCGGTAGAAAATCTTGCAAATGTAAGACCAACAGGGCAAATCATTATGGCAAAGTGTGTACACAATGCTCCACTGTCAGTTAAAGCCGTAGGTGCAACAGCACACAGTCAAGCGGCATAATCAATTAGGAATTAAACCCTCGTTCATTCCTCATTCCTAATTCCCCATTCCTAATTAACAAAAAAGGGGTGACATCGTTTGACTTATGAAAAAATCCCTATTGTGGACACAGCCAGACGGTGTGGGCTTGTTCTCGATTCTCGGACGCTTGGGCGCTCCGAGGTCGAGGCAAGCTGCCCCTTCTGCGGTGACCACGGCAAAGGGAAATACCATTTAAGCCTCAACACCGTGAGCGACCAATACCGTTGCAATCTCTGCAACGCAAGTGGTAACAGTGTCACGATGTATGCTCGACTGCAAAATATGAGCACAAAAGAGGCGTACAGGGATTTGGTGAGTGGTACAAATGTCTATAGAATGCCCACTCAGCCGATCCCCCAAATACAGGAGCGACAGCCCAATTCTCTCGAAGTTCGTCACGCGGTCTATTCGGACATGCTGTCATTTTTGACGCTTGAAGATAAGCACCGTGAAAACCTCTTAGAGCGTGGTCTGTCAGAGGAGCAAATACAGCGAAACGAGTATAGGTCTATGCCAAAAACACCTGCAGACCGTCGGCTCTTGGCGCACCTACTCTCGCAACGCAATGAACTGCTCGGCATCCCTGGCTTTTACACAAAAGATGAGCTGTGGACACTTGCAGGGCCAAGTGGGTTTTTAATCCCTGTGCGTGACAAAATCGGTATGATACAGGGCATGAAAATCCGTCTTGATGATGAGAGCAAGCCCAATCGCAAATATCGTTGGCTGTCCAGCAGAGATAAGCACCTCATAAACGGCACACGCAGTTTTTCGTGGATTCATGTCACGGGAGACACCACCCGAAAGCGTGCTTTTCTGACCGAAGGGCCACTAAAGGGCGATGTGGCGAGCCACCTATCTGGTGGTGAGCTGTTCGTCTGCGTCGGCGGTGTTAATGTTACCAAAGGACTGCGTGAAACCATTCTTTCCCTTGGAGTTCGTGAGGTTGTTGAAGCGATGGACATGGATCAGATGACAAATCCGCAGGTGCGGGCAGGTGTCCTTGCCATGCGCAAAGAAGTGCAGTCAATCAAGGGCATTAGATACTCGAAATACACATGGAACCCGGCGTACAAGGGCGTGGATGATTACTTCCTCAGCCGTGTAGCCGCAATATAATTTGAAGGAGAAATATTATGTACGACTATGACATTTTATCCGAGAGTGATAAAAACAAAATGCGAAAACTCAACGCCCAAAATCAGTATTGCCTTACGGCAAATGTGCTAAAAACATTGCGTAACAGGCACGAAAAAGCGCAGTCAGAAGGTGACACATACACAATGGCACTTATAGAATACCGCCTGACAGACATCAATTTCCATACCGAATGCAGTCACATGGCACGGTGCGAATATGCCGAAATAGACGAAATAATTAAGAACTGGTAGGAGGAAAATCTAATGAACAACACAATCAATTTTAATGAAATCGTAGGGGCGCAAAGTGGAGAAAAGAGCAATATGCTTGGTAAGTTTTTATACTTTTCTCTGTCCAACATCTTAGTGGAAAAGGAAACCCTCTCTGACCTGTGTGACAGCTTGGGCATCCCATACGCAGGTGGCAAGAGGCTTTCGGTGTCCGATGCCTTTCGCTCTGCAACGGGCGATATTAAAGAGCGCATCGTGAGTACAGCATCAGGCGAACAGCGCATTTACTCGGTATATTGCCGTGACAATGAACATTCGCCCGATGTGCTTTCCCGTGAACTTGTCAAAGAAACTATGCACGAGAAAACCAACCGCTATGAAAAGCTCGCCAACATTCATTACGATAAGACAGACGGGCTTTTTGGCTATGACAACATCTGCTTTGACGGAGATGTCGATGTGCTTGCGCTGTGCCGTCGATCGGAGGAACTTTTTGAGCTGTATCAAAAATGCGCCAACCGCAAGCAGATTGAAACGATTTGCACAGGTTATCTGCGGAGCTTGGAGGCAACAAAGGTCAGTGTCAATGGGCACCTCTACTTTGTGCCGAGGCATTACATGGAGAAGGTGGATATTTTTGAGAGTTTTATTGAAACACTTGGGCGCTTAAACCGCAATAATACACCGCTTTCGGCAAACAGCTTTTACATTATTGACGATGCAAAACAGCGTGCGAAGATGACCGAAGAGTTTTATACTGCCGTTAAAAAGGAGATTATGGAGTACCAAGAGCGTGCCGATTATCTCATCAAAAGCGGTAGCAACAGCCCCTCCATCATGGAGCGCTGGGTTACCAAAATTGAGAGCTTGGAGCAGAAAAAGCGCCATTATGAGGAGATACTGCGTCGTGAGATTGACGGACTGGACGATGAGTTTGAAACGCTCCGATTTTTGTCGCAGGAACTGTCAGTCAGGGCTCGCAATATCCGATTTCGCAAAGCGGCGTGAGGTG
This sequence comes from uncultured Oscillospiraceae bacterium, assembly GCA_964369475.1. GTDB lineage: Bacteria > Bacillota > Clostridia > Oscillospirales > Feifaniaceae > CAYJFK01. The sequence continues at coordinate 38,949 of CAYJFK010000013.1, forward strand.
TGCTATGAAGTTTGAAATACTTATAACCGAAACGCTGTGCAAAACCGTGACTGTTGAAGCGGTAGATTTGATTGACGCTTTGGAGCAAGTCGAAGAAAAATGGAACAATGAGGAATATGTGCTTGATGCAGATGACTTCATCGGAGCAATGTTTGAGGTGAAATAGTGAAAAGTACGGGTGGCGAATGCTACCCGTACTTTTTTATAGAGCTTGCAGTAACTTTAGCAAGGCAAGTTTTTGCTCTTTGCTGAGCTGTGCCCATTTGTCCAGAAGCTCTTGCTGGTCACTATCCAAAGGAAATGCCTCATTGTCACCGGCTAAAAACTGCGACATTGACATATCAAAGGCATTGCATATCTTTTCAAGTGAAACAAGTGAGGGCAACATTTTCTTTTTATACCATGATGAGATAGTGGATTGAGGCAAGTCTGCTCTTTCCGCAAGTGCATATTCGCTCCAACCTCTTTCTTCACGCATTCTCGTGATTTGCTCTAAAATGTCTATCATGCGATACCTCCAAGCGTAATTCAATATATCGTAATTTTACTACGATTATATGTTGAATTTTAATAATTATTATCGTATAATAAATGCGATTATAATTATTATGGAGGTGATTTTAAGTGAGAAACCAGACCTGCTGTTTTACAGGTAGTCGAGAAATTAAATCTTCCGATCGTGAGCGTATGAGAAAATGTCTGTATGCCGAAATTGAAAAACTCATCGCTGAGGGTTACACCTATTTCGGCACAGGCGGTTGTTATGGCTTTGACTTTGAGGCATCGCTCGCTATTTTGGATTTGAAGGCTATCTATCCGCATATAAAGCTCATTCTTGTGTTGCCGTTTTTGGAACAGGCGGAGCGGTGGACGCAGGAGCAAATTTCCAACTATGAGCACCTCAAAAGAAGTGCAGATAAAGTGACCTACACCGCCGAGCACTATTCCAAGGGCTGTTACCACAAACGAAATCGCCATCTTGTCGATTGTAGTAGTGTTTGCATCGCCTATCAGACCAAGAACACGGGCGGTACAGCGTACACGGTTAAGTATGCGAAAGAGCAAAGTGTGCGTGTTATTCATATTGAGGAGTGATGTCGGATCGAAAATCCTTGTTTTGGCACAGATATATCATTCATTAGCCGATATCATAAAATGTGCCATGCGGCACATTCAATATATGAACTTTTTGCGTTATAATAAGCCTATATTGGTTTCTTACCGGCTGTGGGTGTGCATTATGATAAAAGTATTTATAGTAGATGACCATAGAGCCTTGCTCGATACGTTCCGTTGTACTATTGGGGCTGAGGAAGATATGGTCTGCATAGGAAGTGCTACAAATAGCCTTGATGCCCAAACAAGGTGCAGTATGCTATGTCCGGATGTTGTACTGACCGATGTTTCAATGGAAGCCTATGACAGCGGACTTGTGCTGACAAAGCATCTTAAAACTCATCTGCCGGATGTCAAGGTAATCGTCATGTCCGGCTTTGATGAACTCTCTTTTGTGTCCGAAGCAAAGCAAGCCGGAGCCGATGCCTTTCTCTCGAAATCAAACCCGACTGACCGCTTTATTGCTATGGTTCGTGCGGTCGTGCGAAATGAGGGCACTTTTCCGGAAACGGAAATGCGGACAACCGTGCAGAGGGAGTGCCCTTTTTCTGACCGAGAAAATGAGATTTTGCACTTGCTCTGTAAGTTCTTGGATTATAGTGAAATAGCAGATAGGTTACATATTTCGCAAGCCATGTACCGCCAATCTATTGAAGATATGCTCCGAAAATCTGACTGTAAGAACGCAACAGAACTTGTGGCATGTGCAATTTCAAACGGCTGGCAGTTAGTAAAATAAAAAACACACTGCAATCGGATTGTGGGTATAAAATCTATCACTGTAGATAAGAAATGGTGCAGGATTTACTGCGCCATTTTCAATTATCTTCACTGCAAAAGCACGAGCTTCTATCAGATTGACATTTTTATGCAAATCACATATAATATACATTGATATATTGTACAATAATCAAAACATTTTCAAGAAAAACGGGAGGAAAAGCTATGAATATGATAAAAACTAAACCCGCTTTTGGGGTCATCAGCTTTGTTCTTCTTCTGTTTTTAGCCACCAATTTAAGTCTACTACACACAAAGATGCCGGAGGAATATTCATTTGCTTATTCTCTTGCCTATGTACTGTCGGTAGGCATACACATAAGCCTTTTTATCTCTTGGACAATCAGCATATATAACCGAATTATGCAAAGCCATGTTAGAACATATCTGATGCTAATCAGTATAAACATCATATTTTGGATTAGTTTAAGAGCGATTAAGTGGTCAGCTTTTGGCAAGATGATTTTGGGAGATAGAATAGCTTGGTATATGTTTT
>CAYJFK010000014.1:0-41022 GCA_964369475.1 uncultured Oscillospiraceae bacterium
TGATGGCACAGAGAACAGCATGGACGAATCTGCCAATGGCGACACAGCGGACGGCACAGATGATGCCTCCGAGGGTGGCACAGAGGACGGCGCAGAGGATGCCACCGAGGGTGACACAGAGGACGGCGCAGAGGGTGCCGCCAATGGTGACACAGAGGATGGCGCAGAGGATGCCGCCAATGGCGACACTGCCAACCAATCAACACTCCCCGAGGGTATGGAGAAAATACAGCAGATGGCAAAGACGCTCGACACTCAACTTGCAGACAGCTATATAATTGCCCCGACCGAGAGTGTGGCGGGAGAGCTTGTATTCGAGGTGCCGATAACCGATCAATATTGGCTTGTCTACGAAGAACTTTGGACAGACGATTTTGTAGGTAACATATACATGATACCGCTATCGGTCGAGGTAGCGGAGTAGAGCAAAGCGATAAAATAAAAAAGCTACTGAAATCGGAAATTACTCCGAAGTCAGTAGCTTTTATTATAATATGTATTAACGAAGCCGTTTTCTCTCAAGATCATTGCCCTTTAGAGAATGTCAAGCTCCTCGATGGGGGTCGGCCTTGCGAAGTGGTAGCCCTGCGAATAATCCACCTTAGCCGAAACAAGTATCTGCTGAATATCGGCCGTTTCGACAAATTCCGCCACCGTCTCTGCACCGATAAGATCGGCCATGTAGCAGATGGAATTTAGTATTATCTTGCTGTCGACAGACTCGTAAAGGTTCTTGACAATCTGCCCGTCTATCTTTATAATGTCGGGCTTTAGCGATATTATAGAGGTATATGTGGCAAATCCCACACCAAAATCGTCGACCGCTATCTTGCAACCGATCGCCCTTATCTCGTTTAAGAAGGAATAGAGCTTTTCGCCGCTGTTGTAGTTTTCCGTTTCGATAAATTCTATTGTAATCTGTGACGGATTTGGATATTTTCTAAGCCTGTCAAAGAACCATTCTGAAAACTCGTCGTTTTCAACATCAAATAGAGATAGGTTTATGCTAAGCTCGCTCTTTTTGCCAAGGAAATCGTTTAGCGCTCTGTCTATAAGCATTTTGCTTAGCGTGTGATACTGCTTAAAGCGCTTAGCTATATCGAGGAACATGCCGGGGGAATATATCTTGCCATCCGCATCCGATATACGCATTAAAGCCTCGTATTTTTCTATCTTGTCGTTCGTGTTGCTGTACAGCCCTTGATAAAATGGCACTACGGTGTTGTGTTCGATGGCATAGTTTATCGTGTTGAATATGCCGACATTTGAGGCCGTTTCCTGCGACAAAACAGCTCTTTCGTTAGAGGCTATAATATAGTTGTTTTGCGAGCGTTTGTTTAAATAAAAAGCACTTTTGGCACGATTAACCATGTCCTCTTTGCCAAAAACAACAACAAAACGAGACAGAGCGCTAAGTTCTGTCGATTCAGACGATGAATGTAAAAATTGCTGATATGTTTGATACATGATCGCTTCAAACTGATCGTCGCTAATATCCTCTGTACCTGCTACAATAAAGTTCTTGTAGTTGTGCGTGTAGTGAATAAGGCAATCCGAAAGCCCCATCTCACGATAAACATCTCGTCCTTGTGTAAGAACATCTCTGCAACCGCTGGCATATAGATCTTCGCCGAATGTCGCAATCATTAAATCTGCATTGACAATCTCTGTCATGCAGATTTTGTTTATCTTCTTTTCCTCTATATCAAGCTTAAACTTTTCATAGCGGTAGACATTATATTGAGGGTCTACCTCGTTAATGTCTATATATCTGTTATCGGTCAACGCTTATCCCTCCGAAATGGTTTGTAACTTTGTTAAATATATTTTAAGTAAAAAATCATTTATAAAAGGCTAAATCATGTGATTTAGCAAGCAAATTATAACACACATCTAACTGTTAATCAAACATTATTGTCGACTTTTAACACTTTGTACATTATTTTGTTTAATTTTCATAAAAAGCACACAGAAACTAAGGGTTAAAGGGTTGATTTATCACAATTCGGAGTTTTGTAAAAGGGAGTAAAAAGTAACCGAAAATATAACTGAGAGCAAAAATATGCATATTTTTGTATCTAAACAAGCCCTTTCAAGTAGCCGTATCCATCGGCGTCCATCTTGTCATATGGCACAAATCTTAGGCAGACAGAGTTAATGCAGTATCTGCGGCCTGTCGGTTTTACCCACGATTCTTCAAAGACATGACCTAAATGCCCGTCTGATATTCTCGAACGCACTTCGCTCCTGTACATGCCGAAGGAGTAGTCCTCCTTTTCTGTCACAACAAGTGGGTCGATGGGCTGTGTAAAGGCAGGCCAGCCGCAACCGCACTCGAATTTGTCTTTGGAGGAAAAAAGAGGCTCGCCTGTTATGACATCGACATAAAGTCCACGTTCGAAATGCTTGTCGTATTTGCCGATAAAGGCCGCTTCTGTGCCGCCGCCTATTATAACACGGTGGGTGTGATGGTCGAGCGCATCGATCTGCTCTTTGCTTGGCATCTTGTAATGGCCGGGGTCGATTAGCGAGGAGGTCAGCTCATCTATTTCCTTTTTCGATATATGACAATAGCCGCCGCCACGCTTTTCGAGGTACATTTGGTGTTCTTCTTCCGCTTCAAAGAAGTTTTTAAGAGGGATGAGCTCTACTGCAAAATGCTTATGCCTTGGCTTTATGGTGTCTGACAGGCGCATAACCGCAGCCGCTGTCTCCTCGTCTGTCCAGTATATGCCTGTCTGATACTGCGGGCCAAAGTCTGCCCCTTGACGGTCGGTTATAGTCGGGTCGATTACATGGTAAAAGGCAAAAAGCAGGCGGTCGAGCGTTGTATCATCGGGGTTGTAGCCGACACGCACGCACTCTCTAAAGCCTGTGTTGCCGTAGCAGACCTTGCGGTAGTTTGCATCTTCCTTGTTTGTGCCGTTTGCATAGCCTACACAGGTCTCTGTTACGCCGCTCATTTTGCTCATGAGTAGCTCAAGCCCCCAAAAACAGCCCCCTGCAAGATATATTTCTCGTCTGTTCATATTAGTACCTCCAAAAAAAGCGCAGGGGGTTACCCTGCGCCTAAATTATTTTGCCTTTGGTAGATCGTCGGGTCTTTCGAGGTAGACCGGCCACTTGTATACAGTGTCCTTTACCTCGATGATATGTGGGGTTACCTCGGCTCGCCACTGCTCGAGGGTGTAGTCGACAAAGGAGACAGAGACATTGCCCTCCTTTGCGCCGCAAACCTCGTTTAGCGCCTTTGTTACAAGTCTTGCGACCTCGTGCTTTTGCTCGTCTGTTCTGCCCTCGGCAAGCTGGATCGTTACATGTGGCATGTTGTATTCTCCTTTTATTTATTTGAACGGAAATGCCACGGGCGGCTTATATAAACTTTAAAGTAGCCGCCATAGAGGGCATGGAACACCCTAATCTAACAGTCGCATCCTCCGTCGCAGTCGTTACAGCCGTCGCAGTTGCCGCCGCAGCCGCAACCGTCGCCATTTGCAAAGTTTGTTATGTCGTGGTCGTCTATGTGGTTAAAATCGGTGTCGAGGTAGCTAACAAGCACCTCTGCCATCTCGCCGCCGTAGGCCTTGCCAAAGGCGGTAAGAACGCCGTCGGGAATTTTGTCGTCGCCAAGTACCGCCACTGTAAGCTCGGAAAAGGTCTTGTATACATGGCCGCAGTGGTAGTCGAAGGTCTTTAGGTTTTTTGGATTGCGCTCGCCGGGAGCATCTCCTACATCACGCAGAATGTGCAGGCAGTCCTCGGCGTCGTTTAGCGTTGAATGTACTTCGTAGACAAGCTCTGGGTTAAATCCCCTTGCAAGGCTCTTGTCGACATGGGCGCAATAGAGAATACCACATTCCTGTGCGCCGACAGCGGCAAATTCCGTTGCCCATGGACATTTTGTTATACGCTGAATTAAATCGGGGCTTGTCGCCTCGACATTTACCTTGTTTGCATCGCCGTTTTCTATTGTCGTCTTGGCATTTACCCATTCGCCATACTCCCTGTATGTCGAAAATGTCAGCTTGCGGCCGTCTCTTATGGCTCTTTGCGCCATTCTGCCGCCCCTTTGTTCAGCGTACCTTCTTGTGGCAAAGGCAAATAGCTCCCTGCCCTGTGCGCCGTAGCCCTCGTTAAGTCTGGTGTAGAACTCGGCTATAATTCTTGCGTGGTGACGTTCTGTAAATTCCTTCATTGTAAGCCTCCGTATTAGTCTTTAGGTAATTGTACACCAAATTACTCCACAATGCAAGAGGTTATCTATAATTAGTTATAGCACAAAGAGAGATCTATTGCAACAATATGCAAAATTTATTTTACGACCCAGTACATTTTGTTGTCTTTAAAAGAATAATCAAGCATGTCGGTGTTGTGCATATATGCAAGATAAGAACGCAGGGTGCTACCGACAAGGACATGCTGGTTTATATCCATTGTAAGGCCGTATCTATCAAATGTTTCCTTTAAAATATCCTCGAAGGCCCTTGGGTTTTGGCAGATTTTCTTTAGTGTGTCGACTATCTCGCAAATCTTGGCAAGGTTTAGCCCGACAAGATGCGACATGTCCTCGGTCGGCTCAGCGTGAGAGGGGATAAAGAGCTTTGCTTTGAGCTCTCCAACTCGGTTTAAGCTCTCGATATGTGCGCCGACGTCGTACAGTACCGAAATGTGGTACTTTTCAAGTATCGCCTCGCTGCTGACGCAGTCTGCCATAAACCATATGTCATCATCTGTCTTTATGGCGACCATAGAGAGCGTGTGCCCATCTATGTGTTGCATCTCGAGGCCGCTCGGAAGGACTTCTTCTGTAAGCGGTAGGCAAACAGAGGGGGGCGCTTGCAAAAATTTACTTCTAAGCTCCTTTAACGGATAGCCGCCGTATAGCATAGAAGGCTCTAAGTGCGGATAGGTCACAAAACAGGCATCTTCCATTGGTGCGTATATCGTGCAACCTGTGCGCTCCTTTAGAAAGGCATTGCCGCCGATGTGGTCGGCATGGGAATGGGTGTTTATTATTGTCTTTAGCGACCAGTCCTTTTGCTCGATAATTTTAAGCGCCTTTTTTGCGGCATTTTTGTCGTTGCCGCTGTCTATCATGCATATATCGGTATCGTTTATCTTATATATACCCATTTTGGCAGGGCAGTCGATGTAATATGTCTTGCTCCCGACTTCGATTAATTCGTACATATATATACCTCCAAGGATTAATATCTTGCAAATATTTCCTTTATACGGTCGACATTTTTTGTAACGCTAAGCGCTAAAATAAGCAAAATGCGAGCCTTTTGAGGGGGGAGATCGTCTGATGTAAGAACATTTTTGCTCTTATCATAGTAGTCGTCCCTTGCTATCGGGCCGTTTGCGACTCTCGAGGCTCTAACAAAGGGGATGTCGCACTTTTCTACCCTCTCTTGCCATGCCTCGCTGTAACAGCCGGAACCGACACCTGCAATTATAACGCCATCGTGACGGCCTGCCATAAAGTCTACAAGCTCGACATCTGCGCCTTGATGGGCAAAAAGTATGCCGACCTTGGGGAGCTTTTCTACTTTTTCAATGTCAAACTCGCTCCTCGTTGTGTGCGGCCTCTCTGCCTTTGCGTAGAAGTGCGGCACAGCGTCACGCACATAGCCGAGAGCGCCTATGTCTCTGCCGCCAAATGCGCTTACTGCGTATGTCGACTGCTTTTGCACCGCCCTCGCGCCATATATGCTCGAGGCAAAGACGACCATTACGCCACGTCCTGTGCTGCTCGGATGGTTTGCAACGGCGACCGCTTGGTATAGGTTAATAGGCCCATCTGCCGAGATCGCCGTAGATGGGCGCATAGAGCCTGTTAGAACGACAGGCTTGTCTGTCTTTACGGTTAGGTTTAGGAAATATGCCGTCTCGTCCATTGTATTTGTGCCGTGGGTAACAACAAAGCCTGCAACGGTCGGGTCTGCCGCCCTTGTGTTTATCTCCCTTGCAAGGGTAACGAGATGAGCCGTCGTAAGATCGTCCGACGCAACATTAAAGACCTGCACGCCCTCTATGTCGGCAATGTCGGAAACTCCCTTAACGCTCTTTAAAATGGTCGTAATGTCGACCTCGCCTGCCGAGTAGTTTTCCACCTGTCCCTCTGCGCCCGAGCCCGCAATAGTGCCGCCCGTTGCAAGAACAACAATCTTTTTCATTTTACACATCCCCCTATAAATAATTTCTACATATAATATATGCAGGTAAACTACAAAAACTCTTACGGATTTTCCGCTCTCCTCATGACCATCTCTTGCCACTCGCTTCTCGTTATGAGCACCTGCCTTGGCTTGCTTCCGTCGGGTGGGCCTACAATGCCCCTTTGTTCCATCTCGTCTACAAGGCGAGCCGCCCTTGCGTAGCCGAGCTTTAGTCTGCGCTGGAGCATGGAGGCAGAGGCATTGCCGCTCTCTACAACAAAGTCGACGGCCGGCATAAACATCTCGTCTTCGGCATCAGCGCCGCCCATATCTGCGCCCTTCTTGCCCTTTTCGGTCTTTTTGCTTTCTTCTTCTATCTTAACCATTACATCGTTGTCGTAAGCGGACTCGTGTCCTTGCGCTTTTATTGCCTCGACTATTGCTTCTACTTCCTTGTCGACGACAAGACAACCCTGTATTCTAAGCGGCTTTGGAGCGCCCATCGGGTAGTAGAGCATGTCGCCCTTGCCTATTAACTTTTCTGCGCCTGCCGCATCGAGTATTGTGCGGCTGTCTATCTGCGAGGAGACGGCAAAGGCAATACGAGAGGGGATATTTGCCTTGATTGTACCTGTGATAACATTTACCGTCGGCCTCTGTGTTGCAATGACAAGATGCATACCTGCCGCACGTGCCATCTGTGCAAGGCGCATGATGGAGTCCTCGACTTCGCCGGGGGCTACCATCATAAGGTCGGCAAGCTCGTCTATTATAATGACAATTCTCGGTAGTGCCGTTACTTCGTCGTCGCCCGGGGCGAGGAGGTTGTAGCCCGTTATGTCCTTAACGCCCTTTTCGGCAAACATGTTGTAGCGCTTTAGCATCTCGCCGACAGCCCACGACAGAGCACCTGCCGCCTTGCGTGGATCGGTAACGACGGGGATTAGTAGGTGCGGTATGCCGTTGTAACCGCCAAGTTCCACCACCTTTGGGTCGACCATTATTAGGCGGAGCTCCTCGGGCGAGGATTTGTATAGCAGCGATATTAGGAGCGAGTTTATACAGACCGACTTACCTGCACCTGTCGCACCTGCAATTAGCACGTGGGGCATCTTTGCAATGTCGCCAACAACAGGGGCGCCTGCAATGTCCTTGCCTATCGCAAAGGATAGGGGGCTCTTTGCCGTTCTGAATGCCGCCGACTCTATAACGGATCGCAGATATACGGTCGATACATTTTTATTGGGCACTTCTATGCCTATCGCCGCTTTGCCGGGGATTGGGGCTTCTATTCTAACACCCATTGCGGCGAGTGAGAGTGCAAGATCGTCCGACAGATTTGTTATCTTGCTTATTTTAACACCTGCGGCAGGGGCGAGTTCGTACCTTGTTACGGTAGGGCCTTGCGATGCGCCGAGCAGTGTTGCCTCCACTCCGAAGGAGCGAAGCGTTTCTATTATTTTAACGGAGTTTAGCTTAACTTCTGTATCTGTCGCCGCCCTGCCTGTGTTGACATCGGGGGCGAGTAGCGATATTGGCGGCACTCGGTAAACATAGGGTGCGCCTTCGCCGATGCTCTCTGCCGCTTTGGCGACTTCGGCTATTTCTATGTCTATCTCGGCCTTGCTCATCTCGATCTTCTCGGGGTTCTCTGCCACCATGCCCTGCTCGGGTTGTGGTTCTTTGTGGGTGTGAACGGTAAACTCGGGAGGGATCGGCAGTGCCGAGGTCTCGGGCAGTATTGCCGTTTTTGGAGTGGGAATTGGGGTCGGTGTCGGTTGCGGTGACGCACTTTCGGTGGGAGTTTGTGTTGTATCGTCTATATCTATGTCGATTTTCTTGTTGCGCTTGCCGAAAAATCCACCTGCCTTAGCAGGCTTTTCGGCCACTGTCGGCAAAAGAGCAGGCTCGGGCGAAACTGTGGGAGCAGGCTCTGGGGGTGTCTCTTTTGTCGTCTCTTTTTTAGAGGGCTTTTCGGAGGGTTTAGCCTTTTCGGGCTTTCTCATCTCAGGGAATAGCGAGCGGAGCAGTTTTTCTATTGTCATGTTGGAGAGCACGACAAGGCAGAGCAGTGCCGATGCTATGTAGATAAGAACAACTCCTACCGTTTGGAATAGCGGCATTAATACCTCTGTCAGCTTGCCGCCTATAACGCCGCCTGAAATCAAAAGAGTGTGCCCTTGCTCGTATAGTGCTGGTAAGCCCTCGACCTCGGGGGCAAAGAGGGCAAGAAAACCCGAAAGCGTTATAACGAGAACGACCGCCGCCGCCTTGCGTGCCGCATAGGACTTACTGCGCTTGCCAAATGCATTAATAAAGCCTGAGTATATAAGGGCTAACGGCACAAGAATACCTGCCGTGCCAAAGATCCCCATAACGCCCTTTCTTGCAAACTCGCCGACAACACCTGTAAGCTGACTGTCGAAAAGTGCGCTTACAATAGATATGCCGATAAATATGCCGACAAGCAGTTGCAAAATTGCCGTCGATGCTCTGGAAAATTCCGCCTTAATTCTGCTTTCCTCTGCCTTTGCCGCCTTTGTTGCGGCAGAGGTGCTTGTTTTTTTTGTACTGTTCTTTGAAGAACTCTTGGAAGTGCTACTTGAACTGCCGTTTTTCGCAGAACTCTTTGTTCCACCATTTTTGTTTGAACCGGTTGCCACTGTTATTCCTCCGTAAGGCGGAATGTCCGCCATTTTTTTAAATTAATCTTTTGTGACTATAAAAAAGCCCTCGTGCCATGCCGCATCGTGCCGTGTCATTAATGAAGTGCATTTCTACATATTATATAGTAGAAATAAATTTGTTTTTGCAAAAACCTGAATGCGCAAAGAAAAAACTTCTCAGACTGGAGAAAAACCTAAAATCAAGCCCCTTCGGAAGGAGGGGGAGCGGCGAGGGGGCACCATCAGGGTGCCCTCTGGCGTTAAATTCCCGCCCCGAGGGCGTCAAAATCAGCTTTAGCTGATTTCTCAGCTTGGAGAAAACGCTTTTTCTCCAAGCTGAAAACTTCTTATATTATTGCGAAATGATACGACCTATCCCATGAAAAAGCTAAAATAAATTATCGAGGCCGTGCCGACAACAAAGCAGTATTGCGAGAACATATAGAATTTATCGCTCTGTACAAGCTTGCGAACGGTAAATATACAAAGCCAGCCCGTTATTGCCGCCGCCGCCATGCCGAAGAAATACGGTGTCATGTCCTCGGGCAGCGTGTTTGTGCTTATAACTTCGTACAGTTCGAGCAGTCCTGCTGCAAGGGTGGCAGGGAGCGATATTATAAAGGAATATTTTACCGCCAAATCCTTTTTAAAGCCTGCCGCAAGCCCTGCTGTTATTGTAGAGCCCGAACGTGAAATGCCCGGGATTATTGCAAAGAGCTGTGAAAAGCCAACTATTAACGAATGTTTTAGCGTTATCCCCTTCATGCCGACCGTTTGGTCTCCTATGCGCTTGGAGAGTTGGAGTATAAACCCTGTTACTATAAGTGCTCCGCCTACAAAGACAGGATTTGAAAAAAGGCTCTCTATGCCGTCTCTAAAGGGAAGGACTAAGAATAGCGGAAGTAGAGAAATTATCATCATATATAGATAGTTTCTATATGGGGATTTTCTGGTTTTGAATAGTTTTCCCGTGAATAGCTCTCCGATTGCCGAGAAAAGTTCTATTATAAGCCTTAGAATATCCCGCCAAAATGCAATAACTATTGCAAAGAATGTGCCCAAATGGAGCAGTACCCCAAAAAATAAATCGCTCTGCCCTTCGCCTATAAGTGCAGATACAATTACAAGATGCCCAGAACTTGATATGGGCAAGAACTCCGCCGCCCCTTGGACTATGCCGAGGATAATGGCATTTAAGACCGTCACCTGATCTCCTCCTTTTGATGCTATAATTATGACATTAAGATTATATCACATAGTTTACGCTTTTTCAATTTCTTCCAATAATAATGTAGCGAGCCTTATGTGATATGCAATACTATTTAAGATATGCGTGAAAAACCCCCTTTATATTTTAAATATATGTATAAATTATTATCGAAATACAATGGAACAATTCTGGATTTATATTAAAATTTTAGAAATACGACATTAGTTAGCCTGCTTGAACTAAAATTGTTAAATAGTTAACCGAAAATAGAGGAATTTTGAGTTAATATTGTACATAATGTCGCATAATTGTGGATAAATTATAATAAAATTCACAAATTTTTCATTTTGTTAATAAAAAATTCAATTTTTAGTTGCAAATTAAGACGTAATGTTGTAAAATATTAATTGTAGATGGCCTGTATATAAAAAATATCTTGTAATGTGGTATATGCATGAGCGAATAATAATAGATTATATTACAAGGGCAACGCATAAGATACATGGAGCATCACACAAAAATTTTAAGGGGGAAAAACTGTTATGATGGAATTTGTCGGAACCTTAAATGGTCTCCTGTGGGGAACCCCACTACTGGCAACTGTTCTTGTCTGTGGCGCATTCTACACCTTGGCATCGGGATTCTTCTCGTTTACTTACTTTGGCCATATGTTAAAAAACACATTTGGTACACTACTTAAGAAGGACGATTCGAAAGAAAAGGGCGAGGGTCAAATCTCGGCTTTCGAAGCTGTGGCAGTTGCAATCGGCGGCGCGGTTGGCGTTGGTAACATCGGTGGTGTTTCGACAGCTATCGCAACAGGCGGCCCCGGCGCTATCTTCTGGGTCTGGCTATGGGCACTTTTTGGCATGACCGTAAAGACAGCAGAGGTTTCGCTTGCTTGTTACTTCCGTAATAAGGACGAAAAGGGCAACTACTTTGGCGGACCTACATTCTACATGGAAAAAGCTATGGGTAAAGAAATGAAGATGGGCTTCTGGCCAATATTCGCCTTTATCTTCGGCGTCGGTATATTCTCGGGTAGTATCTCGGGTGCTCAGACATTTACAATTGCTGAGTCGCTAAATACTGCTTTTGGCATTCCCATGATGCCTTTTGCTATTGTTTATTCGATAGCTATCGGCGTTGTTATCTGGAAGGGCGTTACTTCGGTTGCTGCTTTTGCTTCCAAGATAGTTCCTCTAATGTGTCTTGCATACCTACTTGGCGGACTTGTTATTGTTGGTGTTAACCTATCGACAATTCCTTCCGTTTTCTCAATGATCTTCACAAACGCATTCACAGGTACAGCTGCTATCGGTGGATTTGCAGGCGTTGCTTTTGCTCAAGTTGTTAGAACCGGTGTTGCCCGTTCTATCTACTCGAACGAAGCGGGCTGGGGCTCCTCGCCTATGGCTCACGCATCGGCAAACACACCTCACCCGATCCGTCAGGGTCTATGGGGCTCCTTCGAAGTTTTTGTCGACACAATTCTTGTTTGTACAATAACAGCTCTTGCTATCCTTTGTGCAGGCGATTCGACAGTTTGGTACAGCGGTATTTCGGGTGCCTCGCTTGCTATCGAAGCATTTAGCGTAACATTCGGATTTGTTGGTGAAGCATTTATCGCTCTTGCTGTTTTCCTATTCGGTATGACAACAACAACAGGTTGGTTCCTATACTACGAAGTTCTTCTTCGTCACCTATTCAAGAACAACCTAAAGATGAAGGATACAGTTATCGCTATCTACAAGCCCATCTACGTACTACCCGGCCTAATCAATGTTTACATAGCTGTAACAGGCGGCCTTGGCCCGGAATTCATGTGGCTACTTGCAGATACACTAAACGCCATCCCAACATTTGTTAACTGCGTAGTTCTACTAATAATCAACAAGTTCTTCTTAATGCTACTAAAAGACTACAAGGCTCGTTACCTAGGCAAGGGTACGGTTGATCCGAACTTCCAGGTATTCTACGATGCTCCGTAAGCTTTAAAAAGTTAAACTTTTGAGTGGCTTAAAAAACTGAAAACTTACAAATTATGCCGTGGCTGATAAAGCCACGGCATAATTTATGTAAATATTTAAAAATACAAACAAATCTAAGTAGATAACTTTTTTTAACTTTTGCAATATTAATTATGTACAAAATATTAACAATTTATGACTACAATTTTAATAAGAAATGTGACAAAAATATGTTATTGTTTAAATTTACTTGCAATCTATAAGTTTTCTTGCTAAAATATGCAATATCGCACGGAAAGAATGGGGAATTGGTTAATTATTATACAATCTTAGTTAAGCTTCACCTTTTTTTCTGAGTAAAGACCTACTTTAAAAAAGTGGGGAAACATATTTTTTATAGGGGGAAAAACTATCATGATGGAATTCGTACAAACCCTGAGTGGCATCCTATGGGGTACACCGCTTCTTGCAACAGTTCTTTTTAGTGGACTTTTCTACACGCTAATCTCTCGCTTCTTCTCGTTCGCCTACTTCGGCCATATGCTCAAAAACACACTTGGCACTCTTCTAAAGAAGGACGATTCGAAGGAAAAGGGCGAAGGCAAGATTTCGCCATTCGAAGCTGTTGCAGTTGCAATCGGCGGTGCGGTTGGTGTTGGTAACATCGGCGGTGTATCGACAGCTATCGCAACAGGCGGCCCTGGTGCTATATTCTGGATTTGGCTATGGGCGATATTCGGCATGACAATTAAGACAGCCGAGGTTGCACTTGCTGTTTACTTCCGTAATAAGGACGAGAACGGCAACTACTTTGGTGGTCCTACATACTATATGGCTAAAGCTATGGGCAAAGAAATGAAGATGGGCTTCTGGCCAATCCTTGCTGTTATCTTTGGTATCGGTCTATTCGCAAGTAGCCTTTCGGGTGCACAGACATTTACAATTGCAGAGTCTCTAAACACTGCTTTTGGCGTTCCAATGATGCCCTTTACGATTGCTTACTCGCTATTTATCGGCGTTGTAATCTGGAGAGGTGTTACTTCTATCGCAGCATTCGCATCTAAAATAGTTCCTCTAATGTGCCTACTATACCTTGTAGGTGGTCTATTCATCATCGTTATGAACATTTCGACAATTCCAAGCGTTATCGGCATGATCTTCACACACGCATTCACAGGTACAGCTGCTATCGGCGGTTTTGCCGGCGCAGCTTTCGCAGAAGTTATTAGAACAGGTATCGCTCGTTCTATCTACTCGAACGAAGCAGGTTGGGGTTCTTCGCCTCATGCTCACGCATCGGCTAACACACCTCACCCAATCCGTCAGGGTCTATGGGGCTCCTTCGAAGTTTTTGTCGACACAATTCTTGTTTGTACAATAACAGCTCTTGCTATCCTTTGCGCAGGCGGTGGTACAGTTTGGCACAGCGGTATTTCCGGTGCTTCTCTTGCTATCGAAGCATTTAGCGTAACATTTGGATTTGCAGGTCAGGCATTTATCGCTATTGCTGTTTTCCTATTCGGTATGACGACGACGACAGGTTGGTTCTTATACTACGAAGTTCTTCTGCGTCACCTATTCACAAAGAACCCCAAGCTAAAGGATACAGTTATTGCTATCTGGAAGCCTGTATATGTTATCCCAGGTCTAATCAACGTTTACATCGCCGTAACAGGCGGCCTTGGACCGGAGTTCATGTGGCTTGTTGCTGATACGATCAATGCTATCCCAACATTCATCAACTGCTTTGTTCTTATCATCATCCACAAGTTCTTCCTAATCCTACTAAACGACTACAAGGCTCGTTACCTTGGTAAGGGTACAGTTGATCCCAACTTCAAGGTATTCTACGACGCAGAATAATTCTTTAAAACTGCCGCCACGACAAATTGTCGTGGCGGTTTTTTGTTATTTACCTTGTGCCTATTTTGGAGAAGATAATCTTTCTCCAAGTTGAGCTATCGACTTTTAGTATCAGTCTATGTGTTTGCCGTCGTCGCCTTCAAACAGTCTTGATAATGAGAGCTCACCGCCGTGGGTTGAGTCGATATAGTAGAGGTAGTTTCTGTCGCCGCTGTTAATGGCAAGCTCTATTGCGTGCTTTTCTATGCCGCCGTCACTTTCAATTACAGCATAGCGTGACGAGCTCAATGTGTGATCTGTCGGGGTGTAAGCCGAAAGGTCGTCCAAAGTAAGGGTGGGGGAGGTGGCAAGCCTTGTTTCGGTGTGCGACATGTGGTATTCCGTCGCATCAAAGCCGACAATGTCGCCGCCATCGAGGGCAACTTGTATTGTGATTTGGTCGGGGTAGTACAACGTTTCGTTCTCCTCGTAGCAAAGCGTAACGCTCGTAATGCCGGAGGCTGTGCGGTGCTCGGTCTCGACCATGCCTAAAAAGCCCTTAGACTCGGCAAAAAGTGCGGCATTTTCTCGTGCTGTTTCGGGGGTCGTTGTCATGGCGGAAAGTGCTCTGCCATTAGACATGCGCACGACCTTGCCGCCGACAGTCGATATGTCTATTGCGACATCGCCCATATTAAAACTGTAAACGGGGAGCGAACCGCCCCAAATGTCGCCTCCTGTAAGCTCGGAGGGTGTAACCCCTAAAAAATCGGCCGCAATAGCCTTTGCTTGCTCGGCAGTGACCTCGGGCAGGCCGTATATTCCCTCGTAAACAGGGGGAGATAGCATATGTGCGCTCGATGCGCCGTCGTAGTAAATGTCGGTATATGTCGCTATGCTGTTAACGTGGTTTATGGCATTTTCCCCTACCGCCGTCTCGCTTTGGGTAAGCGATGCAACGGCAAGTTCTGTCACCCTTAGTAGCTCTGTCATGTTCTCCTTTGCCCCATCGGGCAGACTGCCTGTGCGAGCGACCTCCTCGGCAAGAGAGGCGGCATAGTCGCCCGATTGCATTATATATTTAGAAAAATTATACACATCATCTGTCTGCTCTAACATGTCAAAAGATGCCTTTGCCGCCGCAGTAGCCGCCACAATATCGGTAGCGGCCGCTGTAAAGGAGGTCGGGTCGGACATAACAAGTCCTTCGTGCAATGCCGCCTCCATAACCTCAAGACTTCGTGTAATGGTGCTTACCGCCGTGATATTTCGACCTTGTTCAATTCTTTCAAGATAATCAATATCCTCTCGTAAGCTCGAATGCATCCCCGACACGAGCAGTAATATTGTCAGCGCAAGTGTGAATATTAAAAGTGCTTTCATGCTACCTCCAAGTAGTTGATTTTACCTTTATTATGCACTGATATTACCTTAATATGCAAAAAAAGAGAGGCAATAAAATTGCCTCTCAAGACTGAAAAAATTAAAATGTTATACGTATTGTAGTGCCCTCGTCGCTTGTGTCGAGCGTGATAATTCCCTCGTGCATGGCTGCACCGTGCTTGACTATCGAGAGTCCGAGCCCTGTGCCGCCTTTGTTTTTGGAGCGGCTTTTGTCGACCCTGAAAAAGCGTTCGAAAACCCTCTCTCTGTCCTCTTGCGGTATGCCTATGCCTGTGTCTGCCACCTCGAAAAAGTGGTCGCCGACCGTTACCTTAACAGAGCCGTTTGGTTTGTTGTACTTAAAAGCGTTGTCTATAAGGTTGTATATCATCTCCGACAAAATGTGCCTAACACCAAAAATTTCCCAGTCGGTTCCGACAATCTCGACCCCGTTAAAGCGACCTGCAATGTCACGGACAAGGGGGAGGATATTTACATTTTCACGTGGGAGCTCCATGCCCTCGTCGAGCCTTGAGATCGATATAATATCTTCGATAAGCCTAAGTAATCTCGCCGATTCTTCGTATATCTTGCCGGCGAAACCAACAAAATCCGATGGCTTTGCCATGCCCGAGGTTATGAGTTCGGCATAGCCTGATATTACTGTTAACGGAGTCTTTAGCTCGTGCGAAACATTTGCCGAAAATTCCTTGCGCATTCGCTCGCTTGCGGCAGATTCGGTTATGTCGAGTATTAGCAAAACGCCGCCACCCGCCATTGTGGGGGTCGCCCTCATGCTGTAAATCCTGCCGCTATCCTCGTATCTTGCGCTACCTGCAACTCCTTTGGCAAGTCCTTCGGAGAGCTCTATCACCTGCGGCGCTCTCGACAGACTTAAAATGTGATGTTCGGTAACGTCCTGCTCTTTTGCCGTGAAAATCTTAAGTGCCGCCCTGTTGCAAGAGAGCACCGTACCCTTGCTCGACAAAACAACAAGTCCCTCGTTCATGCAGTTTGTAACGGCATCAAACTCGAGGCGGCGCATTTCGAGCTCGCTCTTTTGCCTCTCTACTTGCCTTCGCTGTTTTTCAAGGCGGCGAAGGAGTGGGGCAAATTCGTCGTGAGCGGTCGACTCGAGAGGGGACTCTAAATTAATTTCGTTTATCGGGGAGAGTATATCGACAGATAGCTTTTCAGAGAGGGCAGTGCAGAGGTAGAGCATTATTGCGCCGCAAATTAAAGCGACCCAAACAAGGCTTAGCACCGAGGAAAAAAATCCGCCGGTAGAGCTGTATAGCCGTAGCTCCGCCCCATCTTGGGCTAATGCGCCGTATGATACGACGGTACTCGAAGATAGTCCTATGTCGACATAACTGCCCTCAGCATCTGCAAAGAGTGTGCTCTGCTCGAGTGTCTTGATCTCTCTTTGGCTACATGTGCCAAAGGTCGTCACCTCGCCGCCGCTATCTATCGTTAGGCAGTAAAAGGAAATATCCGCAACTTCGTCAATGCCGCCGCTGTTGTAGCTATCTGTAACGCTATGCAAAGTATTTGCTAAGTCGTCTTCAATCTCGCCTATTCTAACGCTGTACAAAGTTACGGCAGATAGAAGAAATGCGATGATTAAAAGGGCCGCCATATATTTATATAAGTGACTGAAAATAGCCTTTTTCATATATTTATTTCCGCCTAATTTACTTTGTAGCCAACACCACGTACTGTCTCGATTTTAGCGCCCGAGTCGCCGAGCTTTTGGCGCAAGGTCGCTATGTGCACATCTACCGTACGAGTCTCGCCCGAAAACTCCATGCCCCAAACTTCGGTTAAAAGCCGATCTCTCGTTAGCACCATACCGACATTTTTCAGCAAAACGGCGAGCAATTCGAACTCCTTTAGCGTTAGATTTACCTCTTTACCCGAAACCCAAGCCATATGACGTTCGGTCGAAATTTCTATATCGCCTGACTTTAACCCGTGTTCTACGCTTACACGTCGCAGTACAGCCTTCACCCTTGCTATTAGCTCCATAACTCCAAAGGGCTTTGTTATATAGTCGTCTGCACCTTGATCAAGCCCCATAACCTTATCAAATTCGCTTCCCTTGGCCGTCATCATAACTATCGGCACTTTGGAGGTTTTGCGAATTGTCTTAAGAATGGAAATGCCATCCTCACCGGGGAGCATAACGTCGAGCAGTATTAGCTCGGGATTAAGCGTCGCGGCAAAGAAGTCGTCGCCACATTCAAAGCCTGTCGCTTCAAAACCGGACGAGATAAGGGCATAGACAACGAGCTCTCTTATCGAAGCATCATCTTCTATAACACAGATCATATAACATCTCCGCTTCTGTGAATGCCTATTATGGAAAACTCCACCCACTCGGCGATGTTTGTTGCGTGGTCGCCTATTCTTTCGAGGTATTTAGCAATCATAAGCATGTTAATGCCGCTTTCGGGGTTTTCGGCGAGCTTTTCTATAAGGCCGTTTTTGATCTCTACAAAACATGCATCGGCCGCATCGTCTGCCTCGATAACTGCACATGCCTTTGCAAGGTCTCTGCGGACAAAGGCATCTACACTGCCTGTAACCATATCGGAAACGATCTCTGTCATTCTCTCGAAGGGAAGGCCGAAGGTCGTTGTTGCCTTGCCTGTTAGCACGATTTCGGCTATATCCTCCGCTTGGTCGCCTATTCGCTCCATGTCGGTTATCATCTTAATGGCGGCAGACACAAGGCGGAGATCCTTTGCCACGGGGTGTTGGTGTAACAGTAGTCTTAGGCATAGTGCCTCTATGTCCCTCTCGGCTCCGTTTATTTCTTTTTCTGTCCTTATTGCCTGCTTTGCAAGGTCGAAGTCGCCCGTCATTAGTGCCTTTGTGGCAAGGTCGATTGCCTTTTCGCACATTGCGCCCATTTGAATAAGTTGATTGCCAAGCTCCTCAAGCTGTGTGTTGAATGATGTTGCCATTATCCGAACCTCCCTGTAATATAATCTTCTGTTCTGCTGTCTTTTGGCATACTGAATACCTGATTTGTCTCGCCAAATTCCACCACTTCGCCGTGGAGGAAAAAGCCTGTGTTGTCGGAAATTCTAAGTGCTTGTTGCATGTTGTGGGTAACAATAATAATTGTGTACTTGCCCTTTAGCTCTGCGGCAAGTTCTTCGATTTTTGCCGTCGATATAGGGTCGAGCGCACTTGTCGGCTCATCCATTAGAAGAACTTCAGGCTCTACTGCAAGTGCCCTTGCAATGCAAAGTCGCTGTTGCTGGCCGCCTGAAAGTCCCATGGCGCTCTTTTTAAGTCTGTCCTTAACCTCGTCCCAAAGGGCAGCACCCTTAAGGCTTTTTTCCACGAGCTCGTCGAGCTGTGCCTTGGAGTAGTTGTCGTGAAGCTTTGGGCCGTATATAACATTGTCGTATATGCTCATGGGGAAGGGGTTTGGCTTTTGGAATACCATGCCGATGCTCTTTCTTAGCTTTGTTACATCTACATCTTTGTGGTATATGTCGTTGCCGTTAAAGAGCACCTTGCCGTCTATTCTAACAGATGGGATTAGGTCGTTCATTCTGTTTATAGTTTTAAGGAATGTCGACTTACCGCAACCCGATGGGCCGATAAAGGCCGTTATCTCTCTTTGGGGAATATCCATATTTATCTTCTTAAGCGCCTGATGGTCGCCGTAATATAAATCGAGGTCTATCGTCTTAACAATGGCATTGCCATCATTTTGGCTCGCTATATTTTGCATGTTGCCTTCTGTGTTCATTTGTGTTTTCCTCTCCTACATAAATGTATGTTAAAAAGTAGTTCTTTATCTTTTTAGTATACTAAAGGCTACCCTTTGTGTAAAGGAATTTTAGCCCTTTATCTCTTTGTTTTTAAAGTATTTACGAGTTAGCTTTGCCGCAAGATTTATACCAAATACAATTAAGAGCAAAATTGCCGCTATTGCATAGGCTATATCAAACTCGGCACGCTCCATTGCGTACATGTATAGGGCGACCGACAGTGTGCCGCCGCCCGAAGAGTATGCTTGGAACAGGTTCGAGGCGATGTTTGTGGCAAGGCCTGCTGTAAAGAGAAGTGCGGCACTCTCGCCTACTATTCTGCCGACAGACAAAATACAGCCCATTATAATTCCGTCTAAGGAGGAGGGGAGGACTATCGTTCTTATCATGTACCACTTTGTAGCACCAAGGCCGAGTGCACCCTCTCGATAACTTACAGGCACTGTTTTTAGGCTCTCCTGTGTCGTTCTGATTATAATCGGAATTATTACAATCGACATGGTCAAAGAGCCAGACAAAAGGCTGACCTTTAGTCCGAGTAGCCTTGCAAAAAAGAGAAGGCCGACAAGTCCGTATATAATGCTTGGAATACCAGAGAGCGTTTCGGTTGCAAATTCAACGAGATTTATAAGCTTTCTGTTTTGCGCATACTCGGTTAGGTATATCGCCGCACCGACACCTAAGGGGAGAGCAATTATTAGGGTTAGCGCAATAATGTATATTGTGTTTAAAATGTTTGGAAGTATGCCTATTGTGTCCTTTGTGTAAACAGGGGCGGTCGATAGCAGTTCCCATGTTATGTGGGGGAGACCTTTAAAGAATATGTAGCCAATAAGCAGTGTAAGCATTCCGACCGTTAGTGTTGCACAGGCGTAGATAATGCCCTTTAGCAGCTTTGTTTTAAAGGCTCTTTTAGAATTAAAACTCATGCGTTTTTCTCCTTTTTAAGAAAGGTATTTAGCAGGAAGTTTATTAGCATTATAAAGCAGTAGAGCACAAGTGCTATGCTAAATAGTGCCTGCTCGTGAAGACCTGATGCGTATGCCATCTCGTTTGCGACGGCGGTAGTAAGAAAACGCACGCTTTCGAACATTTTGGGCATGTTGGCAACATTGCCTGCAACCATCATAACTGCCATTGCCTCGCCGATTGCCCTGCCAACGCCAAGAACTATGCCGGCTACTATTCCGCTCTTTGCGGCCGGAATACTGACCTTAAAGACGGTCTCTATTTTGTTTGCTCCAAGTGCAAGACTTGCTTCCTCGTATTCGGGAGGAACAGCCATAAGTGCCGTTTCGCTTACAGAGATAATGCTTGGCAGTATCATGACCGACAAGACTATTATTGCGGCAAAAAGGCTTGCTCCGCTTGGGAGGTCGAATGTTTCCATAACAAAGGGTACAAGCACCATCATGCCTGTAAGTCCGTATACAACGCTTGGTATGCCTGCGAGCAGCTCTACCGCCGGACGCACGACATTTGCGATCTTCTTTGGAGCTATTTTTGCAAGGAATACCGCCGTCATAAGGCCGATCGGCACGCCTATTATAATTGCACCTATTGTGCCGTATACACTAGTTAGAATAAATGGCAGTATGCCGTACATTGGGTCGCTACCTGTTGGTTTCCACGTTTGCCCTAAGAGAAAATCCACAAGGCCTATTTCCATAATGGCCGGAAGGCCTGATATTACAAGATATATTGTTATAAAAAGCACCATTGCAATGGAGGTCATGCCGCAAAAAAAGAAGATGCTTTTCATTATGTTTTCAATAGCATTTTTCAGTTTCAAATTCCGTCACCTCAAATAATCATAAGCTCGTATATGTGTTTTTGCCATTTAGTCTATGCCTTAATTTGCATTAATAAACTTGACAAAAGCCGCAGAGAGCCTACATGCCCTCTGCAGCTTGTCTTAAATTACTGTTTCTTACTTAGAAGGAGCAACTGCGCCTGCGTTCGAGATTAGTTCTGCTGCATCTGCGCTTAGAACATAATTCATGAATGCCTGTGCCTCGGGGCTTAGCGCCTCTGCTGTTGTAACAAAGTTGAAGTTACGTTGTACAGCGTATGTACCGTCTTGTACTGTTGCCTCTGTGGGCGATACACCGTCTACCGAAACTGCCTTAACCTTCTCGTCAACAGCCGAGATCGAAGCGTAGCCGATTGCGTTGGGGTTAGCTGTAACTGCGCCGATTACGCCGCCTGTCGAGTTGATTTCTTGCTCGTATACGCACTCGTCAACACCTACGATGCTCTCGAAGCCGTCTCTTGTGCCACTGCCTGCCTCACGGCCGATTAGAACGATGGGTGCATCTGCGCCGCCAACCTCAGACCAGTTTGTTATTGTGCCGTCTGCAATGCCTGTGATGTCTGCAAGTGCAAGGTCTGCCACTGCATTGTCGGGGTGAACGATTATTGCTATACCGTCTATTGCAAATACTGTGCCGATAGCGCCTTCGCCCTCTTCCGACTCCTTAACGTCACGGCTTGCAAGTCCAATGTCGAGGCTGCCTTCAAGTGCGCCTGTTACACCGGAGGAAGAACCTGTTGGCTCGTACTGTACTACTACGTCAGGGTTAGCATCTGTGAATACTTCGATTGCCGAAAGGATAACGCTCTCTACACTTGTCGATCCGCCAAGAACTACCGTTCCGCTTAGAGTTGCCTCTACTTGGCCGCCTTCTGTGCCACCCTCTGTGCCGCCATCTGCCGGTTGGTCTGCCGATTGTGAACATCCTGCAAATAGTAGCATGGACGCTGCAAGGAGTGCAAGAATCTTCTTCATTGTAATGTTTCCTCTTTTCAAAATTTTAAATTTAATAGCTCTGTTGTTTAAGAGCATATTCAGTATATTATCCAATTGTAAAGTGCAAAACAGGGGGATTGTAAAGTTTATGTAAAATGTCTCTTTTTTTGTAAAGTGATCTTTTTGAAGGGAGTTTACAATGGTTAAGTAAGAGGTAAGAGGTAAGAACTAAGAACTAAGAACTAAGAGCTGTGGTGAAAAAATTGCTTTGCAATTTTTTATTGTATTCGGGGGCGGCGATGGGTCGCCGCATGAGGGGGGAGGTGGGAGAGGTAAGGGGTGTGGGATAATAAAAGGGCGGTGACGTTATTCGTCACCGCCCTCAGACTAGAGAAAAACCCAAAATCAAGCGCCTTCGGAAGGTGGGGGAGCGGCGAGGGGGCACCATCAGGGTGCCCTCTGGCGTTAAATTCCCGCCCCGTGGGCGTTAAAATCAGCTTTAGCTGATTTCTCAGCTTGGAGAAAACACTTTTTCTCCAAGCTGAGGGCGGTGACGTTATTCGTCACCGCCCTTTGGTTTATAGGGTGTGTATTTTGTATTTTCCTGTTACGGGGTTTTTGTTTATGTAGTCTATGTAGATTATTTCGCCTGTGCTAAGGCGGGCGGCGCTTCGTTTTGTGCCGCTTTGGCGGCGGCTTTCTTTTGGGAGGGCATTGTCTATCTCGGCGAGCAGTTTTCTCATGCCGCCCTTGTTAAGGCAGGTCGGCAACTTGCCGGAGGAATTTGTGCTAAGCCACTGCCTTGTCATAATGTCGCTTGCCTCATCATAGCCTAAGATGCTGCCGAAATAATCAAGCACACGGCTTGTATACTCGTTTAAAGGCTCGCCCTGTGTCGCTCTTTGGCTTGTGCCAAAGTCTAAAAACAGATCAAAGGGGGAGCGCCCCACCGAGAGCGCCGCCTTGACAATATCGGTAAACCTGCCCGAGTTGTAGAGTCGTTCCAGTGCATCCTCCACCAAGTTTAGCTTTTCGAGGTCGGACTTTGACATATATGGTGTCTCTATTACCTCATAAGGGGGAGTGTTTTTAAACTCTCCGACATAGCGTTCTTTTAGCGGTGTACCGTGGAGCAGTTTTAAAAATCCGAGTTGGAGCATGTGAGGGGACAGGCTGAATAGGCGATTAAAGCCCTCTCTAAAGCTCTCCCATGTTTCGAGCGGAAGCCCTGCGATAAGATCCATATGGACGTGCACACGGCCTGCCTTTATAATCTTGTCCATATCTCTAAAAACCCTGTCGAGATCTGTTTTGCGGTCGATTGCCTCGAGGGTTTTATCGTGAAAACTCTGTATGCCGACCTCAATTTGGAACAGACCGTGCGGAGCTGTCGTTAGTATTTCGATTAGCTCGTCGCTCATTATGTCGCCTGCCATTTCGAAGTGGTAGCATAGGCCGCTGTATGTCCTGTTCTTTTCCGCTATATAGCGCATTATCTCGCAGGCCCTTTTGTCGTGACAGTTAAATGTGCGGTCGACAAATTTTATTGTCTGTGTGCCGCAAGCAGAAAGCAGGTCGATATGCCGCTTTACGCTATCCATGTCGAAAAAACGCACTCCGCCAAGTCTGCCCGATAGGCAGTAGGCGCATCTGTACGGGCATCCTCTGCTCGTTTCGATATAGACTATGCGACCCTTTAGTGCGGAAAAATACTGCTCGGTGTAAGGGGAGAGCGGCTCGTCTTTGCCTGTGTATGGCGGCGATATATGCTCTTTTGTGCAAAGTCCGACTATTTCCTTTAAATTCTGTAAAGAGCCACCTTTAAGGCTCTCGATTAAACGAACTATCGGCACTTCCCCCTCGCCGCTAATAATATAGTCGACCTCGGGAAAGTTTTTAAAAATCTCCTCCACTCGGTAGCTCACTTCAGGGCCACCAAGGAGGATTTTAGCACTTGGGCATAGCTCTTTTATCTTGGGTAGAATCTCTCTTATATATGTAATGTTCCATATATAAGAGGAAAAGGCTATAACATCGGCTCTATGAGAGGCTATTTGCTCTATTAAAGGGTCGGGGGCGCCGTTTATTGTTGCCTCTATCACCTCTGTTTCGGCAAGGTTGCCTATCGCCGATTTTAGGTACCACAAGGAGAGAGAGGAGTGGATATATTTCGAATGTATTCCTACAAGTAAAACCTTCATTTATTCCTCCGAGCGTTTAAAATGCATGTCCTATACACTCTGGGGAACTTCGGCAGATATCTTTGCCTGCGCCTTGCGTGAGGAGGAATCTGCCATTAAAAGTAGCACCATTATTACGACAGAACCGACAGCATAACCTGCCCATGCCACATTGTAGCTGCCTACCGTGTCGTAGACAAATGCCGAGAAGGGCATACCCATCGACATGCCTGCCATGTAGAAGGGGGTACATCTGCCTATAATTGCGGCATACTCTAAGTCGCCGAAGAAATGGCTGACAAGAACAGGCATAGATACCGTTTGGATTGCATTTGCAAGGCCGAATATTACCGAAAATGCAACTACCATAAATGTACCTGCACCTGCCATAAATAGCAGTATTTCGGATATGATTAAAACACCGCATATGTATAGTGTGCCGACCTTTACGCCTGCTTTGTCGTATATCATGCCGAGCAATATCTTACCACCTATTAGCACCGCCATCATAAGCGAAAACATAGAAGCGGCATATGCCGAGTCGTAGCCGATGTCGGTTAGGTAGGATACGATGTGTTGCTGTGTGCCCATGCCTATAAAGCCTGTCATCATAAAGGCTATGCAGAAATACCAATATGCCGGAGTGCGCACAGCTTCGTTTTTTGTAAGACCCCATTTTGCCTTTGTCTGTGACTGGGCATTTTCTGCGCCGAGCGCTTTAAGCCCCATGTCTTCAGGGCGTGCTTTTACAAGGAATAAAATTGTGGGAATTGTTACGGCAAGAAATATTATACCGAGCGTTCTGTATCCTGCCTGCCATCCCATGCTTTCTATAATGCCATTTGTTATGGGTACCATTATTGTTGCGGCAATGCCCGAGCCTGTGTAGGCAATGCCTGTCGCTATGCCCTTTTTGTCCATAAACCAACGTGATAGCAAAAGTGCTACCGGTATGCCGTTTAGGAAGCCGAGCAGAAGTCCATTCATTACGGCTATTGCGTAAAAATGCCATAGCTGTGAGGCTATCGAGTAGAGCATTAGAGCACTTGCGCCTGCTGCACTACCGACAAACATTAGAAGTTTAAAGGGATACTTTTGGAAAAAGCTACCTACAACGGGTGCCATAAACATTGTAGCGACCGCCGAGAAGGTCGTGTATAGCGAAAATTCAGCACGAGATACTCCGAGAGCTTCCGATACGGGGATTACAAAAACACCTACACAGTTAGAGGCAATTCCCGTGCCTGCTCCTGTTATAAGCATACAACATAGTACGATTATCCAACCGTAAAATATCTTTCCGCCCTTTGGCGCTTTAGTTTGGTTCATATTGACCCTCCCGAATGTTATAATATAGTCACCGATAAACAATAACACATTTACACAAAAAATGCAACGAAAAAACAAAAAAAGTTACAGAAAATAAACAACTGTTGACAACGGGAGGGAATAGGTGTATACTATTCTCAAACAAAAAAATGTTTATTTGACAAGGCGGAGGAATACTCTGCATTTTTTGTGGAATAACAGAGAGGATAAAAATGGAGTTTGGCAGCGAAAAAATAGCAAAAATATTTAAAGCGGTGGACGATGAAACGAGGGTAGAGATAATAAAACTACTTAAAACGGGCAAAAAATGTGCTTATCATTTGTCGGACGGCCTTGGCATTTCGCAAGGGAAATTATCATATCATATGAAAATTCTATGCGAGAGCGGTTTGGTTAAATGTGTTTACTGTGGCAAGTGGTCTGTATACGCACTAAACGAAGAAGGCGCAGAGTGCGCTCTTTCTGCTTTGCAGGATCTACTTAAAACAAGAGAGCCATGCAAGGGGGAGCCCTGCTACGACATATTGCTTGAAGTAGAGGCGATAATGGGCAAGGGCATATAGAGTTACTTCCCTTTCGGTCGAAGGTTAAATAAATTAAAAGAGGTATTATTTTGAATTTTACAGATATAAAACTCGAGCATAAAGAAATTATAGAAAAATATTTTAAAGCGGCAAACCTCGGCATTTCCGAGCACTGTTTTACAAGTATATACATGTGGCAGGAATACTATTTAACGCAGTTTTACGAGGACGGCGAGTTTTTGTACATTAAAAGCGAGTCTGTGTCGGATCATGTGACATACTACATGTGCCCTGTCGGAAAAGGTGATGTTTCGGTTGCTTTAAATAAGCTTTTTGATAAGTTTGGAGATGATATATATATTATCTCTATAACAGACGAGATGAAGGAGCGATTAGAGGCTGAAATGCCACGATGTCTTGAGTTTGAAGAATCACGTAGTTCTGCCGACTATGTTCATTTAACAGAGAGGCTTATCACGCTATCTGGAAAAAAGCTTCATTCTAAGCGCAACTTTGTAAATAGATTTATTGCGGAGCATGGCGACAACATGCGATTCGAGCTTATAACGAGCGAAAACAAGCACAAGGCATGGGAGTTTCACGGAAAGTGGCACAAGGAGTCGGCAAACGAGGCTGAAGATATTTCGCTTATAGCCGAAACGCTATCTGTGCGTAAACTGCTCGACAACTACGAAGCGCTCGGCGCAATAGGCGGTCTTTTGTTTGTCGGAGATGAGGTGGTAGGCTATACCATTGCCACAAAGTCGACGGAGGATCTCGCCGTTATTCATATTGAAAAGTGCGATGTTAGCTATGCGGGAGTTTATCAGATGATAAACAACTGCTCGGCAAAGATGCTTGCAGATGTTAAGTATATCAACAGAGAGGACGACATCGGCATAGAGGGGCTTCGCAAGGCAAAGATGTCTTATCGTCCTGATATTCTCCGCATGAAATATATTGCTAAAAAGGCAAAGATAGAGAGCGATTTGGTTTAGTGTTTTATGGGGCAACGGCGCTATTGTCGTTGCTCTTGGTTTTGCGGCTAGAATGGGCCTTTGGAGTGGCCCAAGAAAAAATACCCGTTTATACGAATTGCTTCCTGTATAGTAATACTACATGAAATGTAGCCAATAGCGTACAATAGAAGCGAAGTTATATCTACCGCTCTTGAGAGATAGATGTCGAGCAAGACTTAACAAAATTTAAGGAGTTTTTATGAACAACAACTTTAAAGGCAGGGCATTTGCAATACTATTCGGTCAGGCCATTTCGGTGCTGACAAGCTCGGTTATGCAAATGGCAATTGTGTGGCATCTAACACTGTCGACAGGATCTGCTGTTACACTGACAATAGCTACGCTTTCAGGCTACATGCCGCAGGCCTTTTTGGGTTCTTTTGTAGGGCCTATAATAGATAGAAACTCCAAGAAAAAAATACTTATTTTCTCGGATCTTGCAATAGGAATTATAAGCCTTGCCCTTGCAATGCTTGCCTTTGCAGACAATATGCCGATAACGGCAATACTGGTTGTGCTTGCACTGCGCTCTGTCTGTAACTCCTTTCATGAGCCTGCTACACAGGCGCTGACCCCACTGATAGTGCCCGAGGACTACATATTAAAATACGCAGGCTATTCGCAAGCATTTTTATATGTCAGCCAACTGTTAAGCCCCGGTGTTGCCATAATAATGTACAACTATTTTCACCTTGGGACCATTATGGCCTTTGACACAATAGGCGCAGTTTTTGCCGTTGCCATTTTGCTTTTGCTAAAACTGCCGCAAGAGGTGTTCCCCGAAAAGATCGGCGAAAAGCCAAACATGAAGCGTGAGTTTAAAGAGGGGCTCGATGTGCTGAAAAATCAAAAAGGAGCTATACCGTTAATTATTGTCGGCGCTCTTTATTGTGCTATATATTCGCCGATCGGAAGTCTTTATCCTCATTTGTCTATAACATATTTTGGTGCAACGACAACACAATCGGGGCTTGTTGAAATGTTTTTGTCGGTAGGCGCGCTCATAGGTTCGTTTATTTTGGGCAGATTTGCCGAGAAGATACCAAAGGTCGGCGGTATAGCAGGCTCGATTTTTATATACGGTGTTATTGCCTTTAGCATTGGACTATTGCCGCCAAACGGCTATGCCGTTTTCTTTGTGCTCTCCTTTGTTCTGGGGCTATCCATTCCGTTTTTCTACGGCATCAACCGTGCGGTATTCCAACTTGCCATACCGCAGGAGTATTTGGGTCGTGCATTTGCCGTTGTTCACAGCACAAGAAGGTTTGGTATGCCTGTCGGATTGATATTCGGTAGTGTCTTTGCTGATAGCACGGGAATTAACTATATGTTTATAATCGGAGGGGCTCTTGCTATGGTGCTTGGACTTGTTGTTCTTAGGATTCCATCTATGCGAGAATTTAAAAAGCTATAACACAAAAAAGCTTGACATATTAATGACATTGTGCTATATTTTATATGAGTTAGTTCGGGATAACTGAAAAATGCATTTAATTCATGAGGTGAAAATTTTGAAAACACTTGTACAGGCAGAGCTTGGCAAAGAGTATGTAATTACGGCAATCGAAACGCACGACAGCGAACTGGAGTCTTTCTTGTTTACGCTCGGTTGCTATGTCGGAGAGATAGTAACTGTCGTTTCGCATGTTTCGGGAAATTATGTAATCGTTGTTAAAGATGCAAGATACAGCATCGACAAGGAACTCGCCTCGGCTATAATTTTATAATTAGTTAGCCGAAGGTGTTTTTTTGAATGCAAGTTAGCTTAAACTAATATTGATGCATTTATTAGGAGTTGTATTAAATTTACATATAACTGCCACAAAAAGTACGGAGGGAAAACTATGAGAATTGCACTTGCCGGAAACCCCAATAGCGGCAAGACCACTCTATTTAATGCCATAACAGGCAGAATAGAGAAGGTCGGAAACTGGGCGGGCGTTACCATTGAAAAGAAGGAGGGCGACGTTAAAGGCGCATTGACGTCAGGCCAAGCTATCAGAGCGGTCGATCTGCCCGGAGCATATTCGATGTCGCCATTTACATCGGAGGAAAACGTTACTACCGATATTGTTAAGGGAGAAGGGCTCGACGCTATTATCAACATTGTTGATGCAACAAACCTAAGTCGTTCGCTATTCTTCACAACACAGCTATTAGAGCTTGGAATTCCTGTTGTAGTCGCACTTAACAAGAGCGATGTTAACAAGAAAAAGAACACGCTGATAGACAATAAAAAGCTATCTGAAATGCTTGGATGCCCTGTTATCAGCACATCGGCTACTCAGGCGCAAGATAACGGTCTAACAGAGCTTATGAGCGCAGTTATTGCTGTTAAGGGTGCAGGTCAAGTTGCCCCATACAGCGCAGGCAATGTTAACATGTCGGTCGAGGCAGAGGTAGTTGCCGCTGATAAAAAGCGTTACGAGTTTGTAAACTCGGTCGTTGCAAATGTCGAGAACAGAGCTGTTAAGAGTAGCAGTCAAAACAGTCAGGACGCAATTGACAAAATTGTGGCGGATAAGCTACTCGGAATTCCGATCTTTGCCGCTGTTATGTATGTTGTCTTTGCAATCTCGCAGACATATGTCGGCCCATGGATTGCAGGTTACTTAGAAGTTCTAATAGGCTTTATCTACGACGGTGCGGCCGCTGCTTTGGGCGAGTCTGTATCGCCAATTCTCGGAGCTATCTTGCTCGACGGTATCATTGGCGGTGTAGGTGCTGTTTTAGGCTTCCTACCGCTAATCATGGTAATGTTCTTCCTACTTGCACTGCTTGAGGACTGTGGATACATGGCACGTGTTGCCGTTGTTATGGACAGATACCTAAAGGCTGTCGGCCTTTCGGGTAAGTCGATAATTCCCATGGTAATCGGCACAGGTTGTGGAATACCGGCTGTTATGGCTACAAGAACAATTAAAAACGAGCGCCAAAGAAGAACAACAGCTATGCTTGCACCCTTTATGCCTTGCGGCGCAAAGATTCCTGTTATTGCACTTTTTGCAGGTGTTTTCTTTGCAGGCGCATCGTGGGTTAGCACACTAATGTACTTTATGGGCATTGCAGTTATTGTTTTAGGCGCATTTATCATTCAGAGAATCACAGGCGAGAAGAACGCACGTTCTTTCTTTATAATGGAACTTCCCGAATACCACATGCCAAGCCTTTGGAGAGCAACACTTTCCATGTTAGACCGTGGTAAGGAGTTTATTATCAAGGCTTCTACAATTATCCTTCTTTGTAACACAGCGGTTCAGATCATGCAGACATTCGACATGAGCCTAAGCGTAGTTGCAGAGGGCATGGAGCACACAAGTATTCTTGCAACAATAGCAAGCCCATTTGCATTTATTCTTATTCCTCTTGGTTTTGGCGTTTGGCAGCTTGCCGCCGCTGCAATCACAGGCTTTATTGCTAAGGAAAATGTTGTTGGAACACTTGCAGTTGTTTACTCGATTACTTCCTTTATCGACACAGACGCACTAGAGCTAATGGGCGGCGGGGCAGAGGTTGCAGCTGTTATGGGCATCACACCTGTTGTGGCTCTTGCATACCTAATATTCAACCTATTTACACCTCCTTGCTTTGCTTGTATCGGCGCTATGAATGCCGAAATGGAGAGCGCTAAGTGGGTTTGGTCGGGTGTGGCTCTTCAGTTTGGTACAGGATATGTTCTTGCATTCTTTGTATACCAAATCGGCACACTTATGACAACAGGCGGCCTTGGAGTAGGCTTCATCCCCGGCTTAGTGGCTGTCGTTGCAATGATCGGCTATGTTGTTCACCTTATGATCAAGGGAGACAAGAAGGCCGCTGCTAAGATAAACACAAAGGCAAAGGTTACAGCATAGTATAATTCGAGTTTCCTACCGAGATAATCGGTTTATATGTCGCTTTTTGCGACCTTGCAACACTGAGTAACGGAGGTATGTTATGGGAGATGTTATTGTTAGTTTAATTTTAGTTGCCATTATTGGGTCTGTTAGCTACTACATTTACGACCAAAAGAAAAAGGGAGTTAAGTGCATTGGCTGTTCCCATGGCAAAGATTGCGCAAGTGGCAAAGGCGGCTGCTCCGGTTGCAGTGGCGAGGAATAAGGCGCAAGGGTAAGACAAGATAAGATTTGGGGAGATGAGATTTTTCTCATCTCCTCTCAGGCTGGAGAAAAACCCAAAATCAAGCCCCTTCGGAAGGTGGGGGAGCGGCGAGGGGGCACCATCAGGGTGCCCTCTGGCGTTAAATTCCCGCCCCGAGGGCGTTAAAATCAGCTTGACTGATTTTTTCAGCTTGGAGAAAACACTTTTTCTCCAAGCTGAGGGGAGATGAGATTTTTCTCATCTCCTCTTATATTAGGTGGCAAACCGAGCCTTAAAGCGAGCGCTTGCCGCCGGCCTACACCACGGCGGAGCCAAATTTACAAAGAGCGGTTTATTTTTTCGCCATAGCGAAAAAATAAACCGCTCTTTGTGCCGCCCCAAAGGTCGGCGGCTCCGCCTATCTAAAACAACCATTATGTCAATATATGTGCCTCGCCTGCCGTAAGGTTTATCCTGCCGTCGTCGGTGCGCACGATAAGCGAAAAATCGTCGGCTATGCCTTCGGCAACCCCTTCACCGCACTGCTCGCCAAACTCGTATTTTACCTTGTTGCCCGTAAGTATCTCAAGAGGGGCGTATAGCTTTAATATATCGCTACTATCCATATCGCAAAGCTCTACAAGCTCTTCGGCGACCGCTCTCATAAGAGGGTCGAATATGTCCTCTCTCGGCTCGTCAAAAAGCGAGCCTGCTCTTGCTTTTATATCGTCGTGCCAGCCATCTTTCGGTGGCGAAATGTTAATGCCGATGCCTACAATGACGGCATCGCCTACAAGCTCTGTAAGTATACCCGACACCTTTTTACCATCTATATAAATGTCGTTTACCCATTTTATCTTGGGGGATACTCCGCATACAGCCTTGACAGCTCTACACACCGCAACTGCGGCGGCAGGGGTTATCTTTGTAATATCAGCAAGATTTGGCCTGAGCAGTACACTCATATAAAGGCCGCCGGGGGAGTGGAATGTGCGCCCTTGCCGCCCTCTACCTGCCGTTTGCCTGTGTGCGGCAAGCACATAACCTGCCGCCTCGCCGGTCGTCGACAACTCTTTTAGCATCGTATTTGTCGAGCCGACTTCCTCTAAAACGGTATATCTAAGTTCCATGCAACAACCCTCCGTGTTTTTCTCTCGAATACATATGTTATTCTGACGAATACAAGCATGTTGCTTGCCCCCTCTTTGTCGAATTGTAACATATTTAATATTAGATGTCAAAAACCCTTGCATTTAGTCTCGTTTATGCATATACTTATAAGGTATTCAAATTATATCAATTGGAGGATATCATGCCAACAAAGAAGATTAGTAAGGTACTTGTCGCAAACCGTGGTGAGATTGCGATACGCATATTCAGAGCGTGTTACGACCTTGGAATATCAACGGTCGCCATGTACTCTAATGAAGACACGAATTCTCTATTCAGAATAAGGGCAGACGAAGCATATCTGCTCGACAATCGCAGTCCACTTGGAACATATCTCGACATTGGCGGTATAATAAACCTTGCAAAAAGGAGAGGTGTGTCGGCAATTCACCCCGGATATGGCTTTTTGTCCGAGAATGCCGACTTTGCGAGGGCTTGCGAGCAAAACGGAATTATTTTTATAGGCCCAACCCCCGAAGCGCTCGCCATGATGGGGGACAAGCTATCTGCCAAGACAATGGCGGTATCGTGCGGCGTGCCGACAGTGCCGGGATCGAAAGAGCCTCTTGCAGGAGCTGAGGAGGCAGTTGCCAAGGCAAACGAGTATGGCTATCCTATTATTCTAAAGGCGGCAGGCGGCGGCGGCGGTCGTGGTATGCGCCGTTGCGATAATGATGCAGAGGTTGCAGAGGCATTTGAGCTTGTGTCGAGCGAGGCGAGAAAGGCATTTGGCAACGAGGATATTTTTATAGAGAAGTATCTTGTCGAGCCAAAGCATATAGAGGTGCAGATACTTGCCGACAGCTATGGCAATGTTATGCATCTTGGAGAGAGAGACTGCTCTTTACAACGTAGATACCAAAAGGTCGTCGAGATGGCGCCTGCTTGGTCTATTCCGCCACGCACCGTTGCGGCTATCAGGGCAGACGCAGTTAAGATTGCAAAGTCTGTCGGCTATGTAAATGCAGGTACTGTTGAATTTCTTGTCGACAAGGACGGCAATCACTACTTTATCGAGATGAATCCTCGTATTCAAGTAGAGCACACAGTTACCGAGATGGTAACCGGCATAGATCTTGTTCGTGCTCAGATTCTCATTGCAGAGGGCGAGCCGCTCTCCCATCCTGAAATCGGCCTTGCGACTCAGGAAGATTTAAAGATAAACGGCTATGCCGTGCAGTGCCGTGTTACGACGGAAGATCCAAAAAACAACTTCGCACCCGACACAGGGCGCATTACAGCATATCGCTCGTGCGGCGGCTACGGTGTGCGTCTTGATGGTGGAAATGCGGCAGCAGGCACCGTTATAAGCCCCTACTACGATTCGCTACTTGTAAAGGTAACTTGCTGGGATACCACATTCCCTGCTCTTTGCAGAAAGGCAACTCGTGCCGTTAACGAAGTTCAGGTGCGTGGTGTTAAGACAAATATTGCCTTTGTTACGAACATTTTAACACACCCGAAGTTTATTGCAGGCGATTGTCATACGAAGTTTATAGACGAGACTCCCGAGCTATTCGAGTTTGACGACAACTTAGACCGTGCAACTCGAGTGCTAAAATACATTGCCAACATCCAAGTGGCAGCGCCTACTGCCGAACGTCCGCAGTATGACGCACCGAGAAAGCCGAAAAAGCTTCTTGAAGCGCCACCCGAAGGATTAAAGCAAATTCTCGACAGCAAGGGGCCTGAAGGGCTGAAAAATCACATTTTAAACGAGAAGAAGCTACTTATAACAGATACGACCATGAGAGATGCTCACCAAAGCCTTCTTGCAACACGCATGAGGACGAGGGACATGCTGCTCGGCGCAGAGGGCACTGCCGAGATTTTAAAAGATGCATTTTCGCTCGAAATGTGGGGGGGCGCAACATTTGATGTTGCATATCGTTTCCTCCACGAAAGCCCATGGGCAAGGCTGGAAAAACTTCGTGAGCTAATTCCTAACATCCCCTTCCAAATGCTACTTCGTGGATCGAACCTTGTGGGATATTCAAACTATCCCGACAACCTTGTTCGTGAGTTTATCAAGGAGGCAAGCCGCCTTGGTATAGATATTTTCCGTGTCTTTGATTCGCTAAACTGGCTACCCTCTATGGAAATTGCCATGGACGAAGTTCTAAACCAAGGCAAATTCTTAGAGGCGACAATGTGCTACACAGGCGATATTCTCGACGAGACGAGGGATAAATACACCCTTTCCTACTATGTAAACATGGCAAAAGAGCTCGAAAAGCGTGGGGCGCATTCGGTTTGTATTAAGGATATGTCGGGCCTACTAAAGCCGTATGCCGCTAAAAAGCTCGTTACAGCGCTTAAAAACGAGATCTCGCTACCTATACACCTGCACACCCACGATACGACGGGCAATCAGGTCGCTACACTGCTAATGGCGGCAGAGGCAGGGGTCGATATAGTCGATACTGCTATATCGTCGCTCTCGTCGCTAACATCTCAGCCTTCCATGAATGCAGTTGTTACAGCGCTTGAAGGTCAAGAGAGGGCGACAGGCTTTGATGTGGCTCGTCTACAAGAGCTGGCCGACTACTGGGCAGATGTGCGCCTTCGTTATGCCTCCTTTGACGAAGGGCTTAGAACGCCGACTACCGATATATACAGATACGAAATTCCGGGAGGTCAGTACACAAACCTCCGCCCACAGGTGACATCGCTCGGTCTTGGCGCAAGGTTTGACGAGGTTAAGGAGATGTATCGCACGGTAAACCTTATGCTTGGCGATATTGTTAAGGTTACACCTTCTTCAAAGGTCGTTGGCGATCTTGCTATATTTATGGTGCAAAACGACTTAACACCCGAGAACATTGTTGAAAAGGGCAAAAATCTCTCCTTCCCCGACTCGACAGTTTCCTACTTCAAGGGTATGATGGGTCAGCCTGCTTGGGGCTTCCCCGAGGACATTCAAAAGGTCGTCCTCAAGGGCGAACAGCCCATAACATGCCGTCCCGGTGAGCTCTTAGAGCCTGTTGACTTTGACGTGCTAAGGGGCAAGGTGACAGAGTTCTCGAAAGATCCCGATCAAAGGGCACTGCTAAGCTATGCCATGTACCCCAAGGTTTACGAGGATTATGTTAAGCATAAGAGTGAGTACGGGTATATGTCGAACATGGGAAGCCATGTGTTCTTCAACGGAATGGCGCTTGGCGAGACTACCAAGATCAATATAGCGGACGGTAAGACCCTCGTTATTAAGTATCTCGGCCTTGGCGACAGCTACGAGGACGGAACACGTGAGGTGCGCTTTGAGATGAACGGATCTCGCCGTGAAGTTAGAGTGCCCGACCCCAATGTAACATCGGAAGCGGTCGCTGTCGTTATGGCAGATGCGACCGACAAGAGCCAGATCGGGGCATCTATCCCCGGCATGGTAAGCAAGGTCGAGGTTAAGGTTGGCGATGTCGTTAAGGAAAATCAGGTTCTTGCTGTGGTAGAGGCCATGAAGATGGAGACCGCCGTTACCGCAACAATGGACGGAGTTGTAAAAGAAGTGCTAGCGACCGTTGGTCGCCCTGTTAAGGCAGGCGAGCTAATGGTAGTGCTGGGCGATAAATAAAGAGCTTGGGCGGTAGCCGAGGCATTTGGCAAAAAAAGGGGCATCGAGCCCCTTTTTTTGCTGTTTGCCCGAGGCAAACGGGAGGGCGGAGCCATCGGCCGTTCGGCCGATGAGCGTAGCAAGGGTGGGAAGCCTTGAACATGGTCGGTTTTAGCTACTCAGATTTGCCCTCATACTTCCTTAAAGCCCTCGTAAATACAGCAAGTATTCCCTTCGGGCTTTTCGTCGTCTTAGGACAAATCTGAGTAGCTAAAACTGCGAAGCACCTGTGGGCTCTTCATTTTTGCGGGATTTTTGCTGCGGAGGACGAAGCCTTGCTGACGCAAGGCGAGGGCGACAAGGCAAAAAGCGCCAAAAAGGGACTGCCCACAGGCGACCATGTTCAAGCCTTCCCACCCAAGGTT
This sequence comes from uncultured Oscillospiraceae bacterium, assembly GCA_964369475.1. GTDB lineage: Bacteria > Bacillota > Clostridia > Oscillospirales > Feifaniaceae > CAYJFK01. The sequence goes on from CAYJFK010000014.1 coordinate 36,050, forward strand.
GGGGTGCTGTGGCACCCCAACCTTGCTACGCTCAAAACACGCATAGGGGAGAGAGTCGCAAGCCAAAGCTTGCAACTCTCTCCCCTATGCGTGTTTTGGCTCCGCCCGGTACGAGGCCGGCGGCAAGCGCCTGCTGTGAGCCTGTTACGAGAGCAGGTACAGGGCCGCATCCTCCCCATCCCCGTAGTATCCTCTACGCTCGCCCTGCCTAACAAAGCCCATGCCTTCGTATAGTCTTATTGCAGGAGTGTTGGAGACGCGCACCTCCAAGAACATGGGCCGCCTTATTATCTCGGACAAAATGCCCTTCGACAATCCCTGTCCCCTAAATTTAGGCAGCACCCCTATTCGCATAAGCTCGGTCTCGCCTGCTATCGTGCGAAAAAGAGAATAGCCATATTCCTTTATAGTGGCCTCGCCGCCCGACCTTAAAAAGCTCTCTATCTCACCTTTCGACCAAGGAGCACTAAAACAAAGTTTTTCCATCTCGGCAAGAACAAAACAGTCTACGGCAAAGACAATTTCATCTCTTGCCGCCCTGTAAATGTCAAGCCCTTCTCCATAAGGATCGGAAATATCCCTCCCCGACAGCATTTCTATATCGGCACTTGGCAAAACACCCTTTGCCGCCTCCATGTGCCGCTCTGTCATTGCAAGTATAACACCGCTATCCTCGGCGGTAAGCATCTTTGCCCTATGAAGGTCACTCGCTATCCCCATCTCGGCAAGTAAAATAGCAGAATTTTCGGCAATGCCATCGCCCTCTTTTATATCTGTGCCACGAGAACAAACCTCGGCAGAGGGTAAAAGGCTTTTGCAGTAATACTCGGCAATAGGGGAGCGGCATGTGTTGCCCGTGCAAAGAAAAATAATTTTATCAAGCCTCATAACAGACACCTTGCTGAAGGCAACACCTACTTCGTGTCGTACCAGCTTGCCCCTTCCTTAACTTCGGCAACAAGTGGCACAGACATCTTGTAAGCCCCTTCCATCTCCTCTTTTAAAATGACAGACGCCGCCGCTACTTCCTCTATCGGGGCTTCTACGATCAGTTCGTCATGCACCTGCAAGATAAGAGCCGCACGTAGCCCCTCTCTTTTTAGTCTTGCCGCAACCTTAACCATGGCAAGCTTTATTATGTCTGCCGCACTTCCCTGAATTGGAGTATTCATGGCGGCACGCTCACCAAAGGAACGGCGGTTGAAATTCTTATCGGCAAGCTCGGGAATATAGCGCCGCCTGCCCATCATGGTCGTAACATATCCCTCCTCTTTTGCCTTTGCAATGCACCCATCAAGATATGCCTTAACACCACTATATACAGAAAAATAATCCTCTATAAACTGCTTTGCCTCGCTACGCTTTACGCCAATGTCCCCCGCAAGAGAAAAATCCGATATGCCGTATACAATGCCAAAATTTACAGCCTTAGCACGTCTGCGCATGTCGGCATCGTCCGAGCCAAAGACACGCAGTGCCGTTTCGGAGTGAATGTCACCACCCTCGGTAAATGCCTTTGTCATTGCGGCATCGCCCGATATATGGGCGAGTACACGCAGTTCAATTTGCGAATAGTCAGCCCCGAGCAGAACATGCCCCTCGGGGGCAATAAACATACGGCGAAGCTCACGACCGAGCTCCTCCCTAACAGGGATATTTTGCAAATTGGGCTCGACAGAAGAAAGCCGTCCCGTTAAGGTCGCCGCCTGCTTAAATGTCGTGTGAACTCGTCCGTCCTCCCCAATAAGGGCGAGCATACCGACTACATATGTCGAAAGTAGCTTTGTAAGCTTTCTATATTCTAATATGAGCGCCACAACAGGGTGATACTTGGCAAGCTTATCGAGAGTTTCTGCATCTGTCGACCAGCCCGTTTTTGTCTTTTTTCCGTGGGGGAGCTCTAATCTGTCAAACAAGAGCTCGCCGAGCTGTTTTGGAGAGTTAATGTTAATCTTGCCCTCAAAACCGGCCTGCTCGACATGCTCCTCGATCTTGTCTACTATACCTTCAATTCTAAGCCCCAGCTTGCGGCCAAAGGCTTCGAGAGCCGCGCGATCTACCGCAAATCCCTTTTGCTCCATTTCATAAAGCAGGTCGGAAAGCGGCATTTCGACATCCTTATATAGCGGCATGAGACCGTCCTTTTCAAGGCGTTGCTCTAAAATCGGGCGAAGCTCGTGCAGGTCGTAAGCCGCTATCGTGCTTTCTCGGTTTAGATAAGCACCGCATAGCGCCATAGCATCGCTCTTTGCGGCAGGGTTTATAAGATAGGAGGCAAGTTCTGCATTAAAGCCGACACTCGGCACTCCCTTGCCCTCCCAAATGCCCTTGTCCGGAATATCATTCAACCCCTCTGATAAAGAGGGCTCGGCAAGCTTAAATAACCCCTCGTCTGTGGCAAAAAATTCGCCCGACATGCTAAGCCCTGCCTTTGCATTATCGAGGCTCGAAACCTCGAGTGCCTCGGGCATAACGACGGCGACCTTTTGCTCTGACATGCCGCCCTCTATCTTTTTCAAAAACCTGTTAAATTCGAGCTTCATAAATAGTGCCCTTAATGCATCTGCATTAGGCAAGCCATAGCTAAGATCAAGCGTATCGCTCATCGGCACTTCCTTGTATATAGTAGCAAGGTCATAGGATAGGTTGGCATTCTCTCTGTCCGCTTCAAGCTTTTTTGCAACGGTAGGTTTAATTAGCCCTTCCTCGAGAGCCTCATACACACTGTCGAGCGATCCGAATTCTTGAAGTAGCCCCATGGCGGTCTTCTCGCCAACCCCTTTAACACCGGGGATATTGTCCGAAGCGTCCCCCATAAGAGCCTTAAGATCGACTATACGCTCCCCTGAAAAACCGTACTTCTCCATCATGAGGGAGGGGGTATAAGGCACGGTCTCGCTCTTGCCACCTCTCGAGGAGGCTATTTTAACCGTAACATTGTCTCGCACAAGCTGGAGTGCGTCTTTGTCGCCGGTCAAAACAACAACTTCGCCGTTATAGCTTGTCGCAAGCGTGCCTATAATATCGTCTGCCTCGTATCCCTCGAGCTCGACCCGTGCTACATTCATGGCATCGAGCACCTCTTTTAAGATTGGCATCTGCATGGCAAGCTCGTCGGGCATTCCCTTTCTGCCTGCCTTGTACTCTCCGTATTTCTTATGACGAAATGTCGGCGCTTTCATATCAAAGGCAACACAAACACAGTCGGGGCGCTCGGTCTCGACCTCGCCGTAGAATATCGACAAAAATCCGTATATTCCATTTGTAAATATACCGTCCTTTGTCGTAAGGGCACGCACCCCGTAGAAGGCACGATTTACAATGCTGTTTCCGTCTATTAAAAGCAGTTTCATTTTTTACTCTCCTTCGCCCAAATCTCCCCAAAAAAATTCAGCCATGACCTTAGGGGAGTTATTATCTCGTTCTTTCTCTATTTTACCACTATTTGCTCGATATTAAAAGCTTGAAAATAATCTTAATATATCGTATAATAAATACATCAAAATTTAAAGGAGAAACGCAATGAAAAAACTATTAGCTTTACTTTTGTCGGCAGTAATGGTAATGTCGCTCGGCATTACAGGTCTTGCCGACGACGATCTTGCAGACGATCTTGCCGCAATGGGCATGTTTAAGGGAACAGACGCAGGCTACGAGCTCGACCGTGCACCGACAAGGGGCGAGGCGGCAGTTATGCTTGTTCGTCTGCTCGGCGAAGAAGAGGATGCTATGGAAGACTATGCAGAGGGAGAGATTTCCCACCCCTTTACAGACGTTCCCGAATGGGCGGCACCTCATGTCGCATACCTCTACTCGGAAGGCCTAACAAAGGGCATATCCGAAACGCTTTTTGGCATGAATGACATTTGCACAGCCGATACATACGCAACATTTATGCTAAGAACACTACGCTACGACGACAGTGAAGGCGACTTCGATTTCGCAACGGCAGGCGACTTTGCCTCCTCGATGGGCATTGGTCAGGCTTGGATGTATGGCGACGACTTTACAAGGGGCAGCCTTGTTTCGGTGACCTCGGAAACACTAATGGCGGCAATGAAGGACGGCGACGATACCCTTCTTGCATCGCTCCTTGCAATGGGCAAGGTAGATAGCACAGCCGCTGCTGCCTTTACAGACAAAGAGGCAATTATTAATGAGTTTAACGAGCTTGGCGAAGATATGTCTGAGCTGCCTCAATCTATGGACATGTCCTCTATTATGAACATGACAATGTCCTTTATGGGCGAAGAAATGACAATAACAGGCATTGTTAGCGATATTAAAATGAACATCGACCCACAAACAGGCGATATCGAGCTATACAGCCTATCGAGCATGGCAGACCCCACAACCGGCGAGACTGTTGAGATTACACAGTGGCTAAAAGAGGATGTTATGTACATGCAGATGGGCGAAGACAAGATTAAGACAGAGGCCGGCACAGATGATATATCTGCTCTAATGCAGGGTACATCGGCAATGGAGATGGTCGACATGGATATACCCTTCTCGGCAGTCTATTCGGCAGAGAAGGTAGTGGATGGCGATGCTGTTACCTATAAGCTTGTACTATCGGGCGAAGCGCTTATGGAGCAAAGCCTTTCGATATTCGACCAAATGGGCATGGGCGGCACAGACGATTCGGAAGATGCTGACGATATGATGGAACTTCTTGGTGTTACGAGCATGGATCTTGGCGCTATGACAATGGAAACAACATATGTTGGCGGTGTTATGACTGCCTTGAAATTTGACATGGCAATGTCCATGAACATGGAAGGTCTCGGCGAGATGGCTACCTCGATGGATATGGACGCAACAGTTCACTCCTATGGCGAGATGGTCGAGATAGAGTTCCCTGATTTCTCGGAGTTTAAGACATTAGAGGAAATGGAAGATATGTACGAGACTGAGGTCGATGATTCGGACGATCAAGAATAAAAGTTAGATTGATATGCTAATTAAAAGTG
>CAYJFK010000015.1:0-40860 GCA_964369475.1 uncultured Oscillospiraceae bacterium
ATCAGCTTTAGCTGATTTCTCAGCTTGGAGAAAACGCTTTTTCTCCAAGCTGAGGTGTGATGAAAAATCATCACACCTATTTTTTTAATAACTCTCTTATAACATGCCCTGCCATTAGCATTCCCGAAACAGGGGGAACAAATGATATACTGCCCGGTGGTTGCGATTTTACCATGGGTTCTTCCTTGGAATATACGACGGTTAGTCTTTTGACCCCTCGTTCTTTTAGTTCCCTACGCATGACCCTTGCAAGTGGGCAGACCGATGTTTTATATATATCGGCAATTTCTAACATCTCGGGGTGGAGTTTGTTGCCCGTGCCCATAGAGGATATAATGTTCTCGCACCTCTCGGCAAGCATTAATTTTGCGGTTATGTTGTCTATTGCGTCTATCACAAAGTCGTATTTATCTAACGGCACTTCTGTGCTTGTGTCAATGCCGTAAAATAGTGGATATTTACAAATTTCAACATTGCTGTTTATATCCAAAATTCTCTGTGCTGAAACATCTACCTTTAGTTTGCCAACAGTAGATTTTAGTGCATATAGCTGTCTGTTAATATTTGTTTCATCCACTCTGTCGAAGTCGCACAGTCCTATTTTACCAACACCTGCGCGTGCTATCGCTTCGGCGGCATACGAGCCGACGCCGCCAAGGCCGAAAATAAGGCAAGAGCTGTTTTTAAGTTTCTCTATGCCTTGTTCGCCAATAATAATCTTGCTTCTATCTGTCCACATAAATACTCCTATAATAAAACGGTGCAGCATAAATGCTGCACCGCTTATTTTTACTTCCGCCCGGCCGGTCGGCGGCCGTTTACAACCCCTGCCTTGTGCAGGTGGGTGCAGGCCCTGCGGTTTTGTGCGTCCCTCTTCGCCGAAACAAGTTTCGGGGGTGGGCTGGCATACCCGCCGCCGGAGTCCAAACTCCCGTATCGTAAGTGTCGGATTAAAAAAAGCACACCGTTTAATCCTGACCGGGTCATGCTTATTATAACACGTATGATAAAAATTATCAAGTGTTATTTCTTTTACAAGAAAAAGGAATTTGAATAATAGTCATTAACCCTTTACCATAAATTCACCTTTGTCAATTTACAAACATAAAGAGTCTTACAAACGGTTAGATAATTTCAAACTCTTCCGCTAAACGCTCTGTGAAAACTGCAATGACCTTGTTAAATTCTTCTTCACTATCCAAAACCATTAATGTTTCTTCGCCGTTTTCAAGTTTAACGATCTTCATTATCTCGAGCGATGCATCTGCATCTACATATTCCTCTGCGCTGTCAAAAACAGGCACTAATGCAACATAAGTTTCGCCGTCGAGCTCTACTGTGTCGATGTGCTCGAGCTCGAACTCGTTGCCTTCTTCGTCGATAAGCGTCACTATGTGCGCATCTTCCATTTCTTCATTCATTATCTTGTTATCATCCATTTTTACTACCTCGCACTCTTAATATGATATAACAGATCTTCCGGCTGATGCGAAAAATCATTATAAGTTACCATTCTCGGAACAAAATTATCATCGAACTCTATCGTCGTTATCGATGTATTTCGTGCCCAGTCGACATTTTTTAAATCGTCGCTTTCGTTTAAAACACGTCTTGCATATACCCTAATAGGGGTGGCATGAGTTGCAATAGCAATGCTCTTGCCCTCGTTTGCCTTAACAATTTCCAAAATAGCTTCTGCTGTGCGCTCCTCGACCTGACCAAATGTCTCCCCTTCAGGGAACTGTGTTTTGTAAGGAGTTGCACTCCAGCTTTTCCAAACGTCGGGAATGATCTCGGCTATTTCTTCCCATGTCTTATCCTCGGCTGTGCCAAAGGACATTTCTTGAAGGTTTTCCCTAACCAAAATTTCCATATCCCGATCGCCTTTAATCGCATGTGCTGTTTTAAATGCACGCTTTAAAGGGCTTGAATAGATTGCATCGAGATGCACATTTGCCATTTTATTTTTTAAATTTTCGAGCTGTAACACTCCGTTTTCCGAAATGTCGCAATCTGTCCTGCCTTGAATTCTCCTGCCTATGTTGCCAAGAGACTCGCAGTGACGAACCATGTATACAGTTGTCATTTATTCACCTCCACAGAGCCTATTATATCACGAGCATCTATCCCTTGTGAAGTGGTATATTCGCTAACTTGTTGTAAAATTTTCATTGGAGCCATCGGATCGACAATCGTTGCCGTGCCGACAGCAATTGCGGTAGCGCCTGCCATCATAAATTCTATTGCATCGTCACCCGTCATAATGCCACCCATACCGAGAATCGGAAGATCGACAGCATTTGCCACCTGCCATACCATACGAAGTGCAACAGGCTTGACGGCAGGGCCTGACAGGCCACCGACATTCATTCCAAGCACAGGGCGACGAGTTTTAATGTCTATCTTCATGCCTAAAATTGTATTTATTAGCGATATAGCATCGCCACCTGCACTTGCCGCCGCTCTTGCCATTTCTGTAATGTCTGTAACATTTGGCGTTAACTTTACGATAAGAGGCTTTGTTGCCACCTTGCGACATGCCGAAACGACTCCCTCGATGCCTGCCGTTGTAGTGCCAAAGAGTGCGCCGCCATGCTTAACATTGGGGCATGATACATTTATCTCGATCATATCGACCCCTGCCTTGCAGAGTTCCTCTGTCATCTCGGCATATTCCTCTATTGTGTTACCCGAAATATTAGCAATTATTTTTGTGTCGTACTGTTTAAGCTTTGGAAGTTCTTTTTCAATAAATGCCCTAAATCCGGGGTTTTGAAGTCCTACACTGTTTAGTATTCCAAGTGGAGTTTCGGCTATTCTCGGGGGTTTGTTTCCCTCTCGTCTTGTGTAGGTAAGACCCTTAACCGATATAGCGCCGAGGTTTGAAAGGTCGTAAAACTCCGAGTATTCTCTGCCAAATCCAAATGTGCCCGAAGCTACCGTAATGGGGTTTTTAAACTCAACCCCGGCAAAGTTAACAGCTAAATTCAAAACGATACCTCCTTGCTGTCAAATACAGGGCCGTCTTTGCAGACATGCACGTATCTGTCGTCATTTGTCTTGCAAGCGCATACAAGACATGCACCAAGACCGCATCCCATGCGCTCGTCGAGCGATAGCCATGCGGTAACACCCATTTCCTCGGCAAGCTCTTTTACAGCACGAAGCATGTTCATGTTGCCACATGCATATATCGCCTCGTATTTTTCCTTTGCAAGCAGTTCTCGTGCTACCTCTGTAACAAATCCCTTACGGCCGTAGCTGCCATCGTCTGTGCATACAGTGGAACTGCGGCATACCGTTGCAAAGTCGCTGTCCATCATAACAAGTCGCTCATTTCTAAAGCCAAGTATCGCATCGCTCTTAGAAGCACTCTGCTTTGCAAGCATAAGTAGGGGAGCGACACCAACACCGCCGCCGATAAGCATTATCGGTAGCTCGCTCTTTTGTGGTAGCGGAAAGCCTGTGTCTCCAAGTGGGCCGAGTACATCGAGGATGTCGCCCGCCTTTCTGTCTATAAGCCATTTTGTGCCGGCACCCACATCCTCTATAATAAGGCGCATTGTATTGCTGTCGGCATCGCATAGGCTGATGGGGCGGCGGAGAAGAAGGTCTTCGCTACACTTTATGTGCAAAAATTGCCCCGGTTTACAGTGCTTTGCCATCTCGCCGTGTATCGTCATGTCTATTGCGCCCTCTCTGGGATAGGAGACAGACAGCACTCTGCAATTTTCTATCATGCTCATATAATTCCTCCAAGTTATATGCCCCCCAAAATCCATCTTAGGGGGCATATTTTTAGTGTTAGCTGTTTATATTATCCGTTAAATTAAATCTTTGTTATGTCTACAGGCTCTACATCTTCGCTCGATATGTCGAGTTCGAGACAAGAGATAAATGCCGATGCGGTATCTATCGATGTAAAGCAGGGGATAGAGCGCTCTACCGCTTTGCGGCGGATCTGCACGCTGTCGAGAGTTGGTATCCTGCCCTTTGCATCTGTCGAGATTACATAGCTAATCTTGCCGCTTTCAAGCAGTGTCATAATGTTTGGCTCGCCCTCGCCGACCTTTTTAACAGCATTTGTCGGGATCATCTCGGAGTTAAGCACACGTGCTGTGCCGCCCGTTGCGTATAGCTCGAATCCGAGCGAGGCAAGGCGCTCTGCGATTTCGGCAACCTCTCTCTTGTCGCTGTCCTTAACGGTAATAAGAACAGCGCCCTTTGTTTCTGTCTTGTATCCTGCCGCAATAATTCCCTTTAAGAGGGCATGGCGATAGTCTTGCGATATGCCTAAAACTTCGCCTGTCGACTTCATTTCAGGGCCGAGTTGCGTATCAACTCCTCTTAGTTTAGCAAAGGAGAATACAGGCACTTTAACGGCAAAGTATTCGCCCTCCGGATATAGTCCCTTACCAAATCCCATGTCCGACAGCTTTTCGCCAAACACGCAACGTGTCGCAAGCTCTACCATCGGTACTCCTGTAACCTTGCTAATATAAGGCACGGTACGGCTCGAGCGTGGGTTTACCTCGATAACATAAACTTCGTCGTTGTATACAACAAACTGAATGTTAACAAGTCCGAGCACCTTTAGCTCCTTGGCAAGTTTTTCGGTATATTCAACCATTGTGCGCTTTATTCTACCCGAGATTGTACGAGTGGGGTAGACCGAGATAGAGTCGCCCGAGTGAACGCCGGCTCTCTCGATGTGCTCCATGATGCCCGGGATTAGAATATCGTCGCCGTCGCATATTGCATCTACTTCAAATTCACGACCCATTAGATATTTGTCAACAAGTACGGGGTGTTCTTGTACAGTGCGGTTTACTATCGACATAAACTCTTTTACATCGGCATCTTCAAAGGCTATCGCCATTCCCTGACCGCCAAGGACATAGGAGGGGCGAACGAGCACAGGGTAGCCGATTTCGTTTGCCGCTTTTAGCGCTTCTTCTTCTGTAAAGACCGATGTTCCGGCAGGGCGCTTTATCTCGCAAGCTGTAAGAACGTCGTCAAAGCGCTCTCTGTCTTCGGCGGCATCTATCATGTCTGCCGATGTGCCGAGAATTTCGACACCCATATCTGCTAAATGAGAGGCAAGTTTTATTGCCGTCTGTCCGCCAAACTGTACAATAGCTTTTGTTGCGCCTTCTGCTTCCACTATCGAGCGGACATCTTCCGCTGTAAGCGGCTCGAAGTAGAGCCTGTCGCTCGTGTCGAAGTCTGTCGAGACGGTCTCGGGGTTGTTGTTGACAATAATGGCTTCAAAGCCGCACTTTTGCGCCGCCCATACGCAGTGAACGGAACAGTAGTCAAACTCGATGCCCTGACCTATTCTAATTGGGCCCGAACCGAATACAAGCACCTTTTCGCCCTCGATAGGGGAGACCTCGCAAGTTTCGTCCCAAGTCGAGTAGAAGTATGGGGTGTCGGCATCAAATTCAGCGGCGCAAGTGTCGACCATTTTGAAAGAGGCACGACGTGTGCGCTCTACCTTTTTGCCAGATAGTCTTTCTATAACGCTGTCGGGGAAGGACATGTGCTTAGCATCGTAGTATAGTTCCTCCGAAAGATCTTCGGAAGATAGCTTGCGCTCCATTTCGACGAGGTTTTTAAGCTTATACAAGAACCAAAGGTCGATCTTTGTAATCTCTTTTATATATTCAGGTGTTATATCACGTCTTAGAGCCTCTGCTATGACGAAAATTCTCTCGTCGTCACAACGTGCTATACGCTCCTTTATCTCCTCTGTCGGCATGTCGGCTAAATGCTTTAGGCTAAGCGTATCGCAACCGAGCTCGACCGAGCGTACAGCCTTCATCATTGCCGCTTCAAAGGAAGTGCCGATAGACATAACTTCGCCTGTCGCCTTCATCTGTGTGCCGAGCGTTCTGTCGGCATAGACAAACTTGTCAAAGGGCCATTTTGGGAACTTAACAACGATATAGTCGATTGCAGGCTCGAAACAGCAGTATGTTTTACCTGTAACCGAGTTTAAAATCTCGTCCAGTCTATATCCTACCGCAATCTTAGATGCGACACGGGCTATGGGGTAGCCTGTCGCCTTAGAAGCGAGGGCGGAGGAGCGGGAAAGGCGGGGGTTAACCTCGATTAGGGCATATTCAAAGCTGTCGGGGTTTAGTGCGTACTGAATGTTACAGCCACCTTCAATGCCAAGCTCCGATATAATTTTTAGAGCCGAGGTTCTTAGCATTTCATACTCTTTGTCTGCAAGCGTTTGGGCAGGGGCAACAACGATAGAGTCGCCTGTGTGCACGCCGACAGGGTCGAAGTTTTCCATCGAGCATATTGTTATAACAGATCCTGCCGAGTCACGCATTACTTCAAATTCTATTTCCTTCCAACCCGAGATACAACGCTCGATTAGAACCTGTCCGACACGTGAAAGGCGAATACCGTTCGAGCCTATCATTTCAAGCTCTGCTTCGTCGTATGCAATGCCACCGCCTGTGCCGCCCAGTGTGTAAGCAGGGCGCACGATAACAGGGTAGCCGATTTCATTTGCAAGTGCCTTTGCATCTTCGACCGTTTCTACAACGCCCGACGGCACGATGGGCTCGCCTATCGCTAACATTGTGGCTCTGAATTCTTCTCTGTCCTCTGCCTTTTTAATGGAGGTCGGGTTGCAACCGAGAAGCGTTACATTCATTTCGTCTAAAAATCCACGCTCCTCAAGCTCCATAGCAAGGTTAAGACCTGTCTGACCGCCAAGTGTCGGCAGAATGCTGTCGGGGCGCTCTTTTTTAATAACACGCATTACGGTCTCTATGTTAAGTGGCTCTATATATATCTTGTCCGCCATGTTTTTATCTGTCATTATGGTGGCAGGGTTGGAGTTGATAAGGACAACTTCGTATCCCTCCTCCATAAGCGACTTACAGGCCTGTGTGCCTGCATAGTCAAACTCTGCCGCCTGACCGATAACAATGGGGCCTGAGCCAATGACAAGAACTTTTTTAATATCGGTACGCTTTGGCATTATTTGCGACCTCCTTCAATTAGTTTTAAGAATTTATCAAATAGATATGCGCTGTCCTGAGGCCCTGGGCATGCTTCGGGGTGATATTGCACTGAAAATGCAGGGGTGTTTAGATAGTCGAGCCCCTCTACCGAGTTGTCGTTTCTGTTAACATGTGTAACCTTTGCCACAGTCGGGTCAACGCTATCTGCATTTACCGCATAGCCGTGGTTTTGGCTTGTTATATAAACTCTGTCGTGCTCTGTCGAGTAAACAGGATGATTTCCGCCACGGTGTCCGTATTTCATTTTTTCTGTTTCAAATCCTGCCGCAAGCGCCATTATCTGGTGGCCAAGGCATATGCCAAATGTTGGCACGCCGCTCTTTAGTAGCTTTGCAACTTCGGCAATAACACTCTTGTTATCGGCAGGGTCTCCTGGGCCGTTTGTTAGCATAACACCGTCAAAACCTTCGGTAAGTTCTTCGAAGGACGTGTTCCACGGCTTAACGACAACATCAAGACCTGCCTCGTTTAGCTTTCTTACGATATTACGCTTGTATCCGCAGTCGAGCATTGCAACTTTAAAGCGTGGGTTTTCTATAAAATGTTCCTCGTCTTTTGCTACGCTAACGGTAGGAACAGCATCTACAATTGTAAAGTTCTTTAATTTTTCTAAAACTTCGTCTTTATCTACATTCTCGTCCGACACGATAGCGGCATTAAGACCTCCTACCGAGCGGAGTTTTCTTGTAAGCGCACGAGTATCGACCCCCTGTATACCGACAATGCCGTTTTCGGCAAGGTACTGATCGAGTGTCTTTTCACAGCGGAAGTTGGAGGGGTGTGTGCAGCACTCTCTTACAACAAATCCCGAAACCCATGGCTTAGAGCCCTCTACGTCCTCGGCATTTACACCGTAGTTGCCTGCTAAGGGATATGTCATTGCTACGACCTGTCCGTAAAAAGAGGGGTCTGTTAGCATTTCTTGGTAGCCAACCATACCTGTATCAAAGGCGGCTTCTCCCATAGTGACACCTGTTGCCCCAAGTGGCTTTCCGGGGAAAATACTGCCGTCACTAAGCAGTAGATATGCTTTATGTTTCATATAAATCTCCTTTTATTTTAATCGGTCGTTATTATTTGTAAATGTGTTCTCTAAGGTCTGATCTCATGCGGAGCGCTTCTCTGCGGGCGGCTAGTGCGTATTCTTTGCCATCGACCCCTTCTTTTTGCCAAGCGCACATAATGGAGCGTGATGCATTTATTATTGCGCCAAATCCGTTTTTATCAAATGCCTGTGCACAACCTGCCGCACCGCCGCCCTGTGCGCCGTACCCAGGCACAAGGAAGAATGTGTGAGGCATAGCGGCCCTTAGCTCGGCGAGCTGTTCGGGGTATGTTGCACCTACAACTGCGCCGACCTCGCTGTAACCGTATTTGCCAATGCACTCCTCGCCGATCTTGCTAAGCAGATCTGCCACAACACGATACATGGGAGCACCTTCTACAAGCTTATCTTGAAGCTCCCCCGAGGAGGGGTTGCTAGTCTTAACGAGGGCAAATATCATTCTGCCCTCGACCAAAAAGGGGCGGATACCGTCGCTGCCTAAGTATGGGTTAACCGTCACAGCATCACCGTCGAATACAGGCAGAGTTTGACCGAATATCTCTGTTACACCGATGTGCGCATTTGCATAGCACTCGGCGGTAGAGCCTATGTCGCCACGTTTGGCATCGCCTATTACATACATGCCCTTGCTTTTAGCGTATTCTATTGTCTTGTAATATGCCTCCATTCCCTCGTATCTGAACTGCTCGTAGCAAGCTATCTGCGGTTTTACGGCAGGCACTATGTCGTGCAGGGCATTTATAAGCCCTACGTTAAAAGAATAAATTGCGGCAGATGCTGCTGCAAATGGGTTTTCGTTTTTGGCTTTTGCCTCCTCGATTAAATGAGGTGGGATATAAGAAAGCCTCGGGTCAAGCCCTGCTACCGTTGGGTTTGACATATCAATTATTTTGTCTAAAAGTCTATCGATCGACATAAACTACCTCCCCGTTTACTATTGTATATTTCACTTTTCCCTTTAGCGTTTTCCCTATAAATGGCGAATTTTTCGAGCGGCTTTTCATGCCTTCTGCCGTTACGGAAAATTCTTCGTTTGGATCAAATAGCACAATATCTCCCTCATAGCCTACCTCAAGACTTCCTCTGTTTAGTCCGAGAAGTTTTGCAGGCGCTGTGCTCATTTTTTCTATAAGCTGTGGCAATGTGAAATGCCCTTTGCCGACAAGCTCTGTTATTCCGAGGGCAAGCGAGGTTTCAAGACCTGTTATGCCGTTTGGTGCTTTTTTAAATTCTACCGCTTTTTCCTCGGCAGAGTGTGGTGCATGATCTGTTACTATAACATCGAGCGTGCCATCTTTTAGTCCTTCGATTATGGCGGCACGGTCGTCGGCTGTGCGTAGGGGAGGGTTCATCTTTGCGTTTGTGTCTCCCTTTACATCCTCTTTTGTAAGTGTGAAATAGTGCGGCGCTGTCTCTGCCGTAACTTTAACTCCTGCCGCTTTTGCGTCTCTTATAATTCTGACCGAATCCTTTGTGCTTACATGACAAATATGAACGGCAAGTCCCAGTTCTTCGGCGAGTGATATGTCCCTTGCGACCGAGATAGACTCGGAGGATGCCATGTCACCGTCTATCGAAAGTTCCTCGCAGTGGTCGCATAATGTAAGCCCGAGTCTTGCCGCTTCTTTTAGGGCATGTATCATGTTTGTGTGATGCTCTATCGGGCGACCATCGTCGGAGATTGCTATAATGCCAGCCTTTTTCATGCCTTCGTAGTCGGCAAAATCTTCTCCCTTAAGTCCCTTTGTAACGGCGCCGCATACCTCTACCTTTACGGTGGCAGGTCGGCTTTTAATAAATTCCACAACCGCTTTACAGTCGGTGGCAGGGGCAGTGTTTGGCATTGCAAGAACTGTTGTAACACCACCTGCCGCCGCCGCCATTGTTCCTGTTGCAATTTCCTCTTTATGCACTTGACCCGGTTCTCTTAGGTGCACATGCATGTCGACAAGCCCCGGTGCCGCATATAGCCCTGTGCCGTCTATAACCTCGCCGCCCTCGGGTGGTAAGCTCGATATAATGCCATTTGTTATATAAATATCGCCGATTTTCTGCTCGCCGTCTATAATGGTGACATTCTTAACAGTTAGATTCATTTTCTACCTCCACGTTATTTTTAATTTGCACCCCATCTTGCCCATCGAGTTCGATTAGCATAACAGATACACGCTCTCCCCTTGAGGTGGGGAGGTTTTTTCCCACATAGTCTGCCTTAATCGGGAGTTCTCGGTGCCCACGGTCTATAAGTACCGCAAGTTGAATTAGCTCGGGGCGGCCTCTTTTCATTATTGCATCTATCGAGGCTCTTATTGTTCGCCCTGTGTGTATCACATCGTCTACCAAAATTACCCTCATACCGTCGAGCGAAAAGGGGATGTCGGTCTTGTCCTCGGGCTTGTCTCTACCTGCAAGATCGTCCCTGAAAGGGGAGGGGTCGAGCAGTCCGCACGGGGGTGGTGTGCCTTCAAGCTCGCCGATGCGTGATGCTATCCTATTTGCTACAAGTATTCCCCGCCTTGGAACTCCGAGCAGGCAAAGACCTTCAACACCTTTATTGCGCTCTATAATCTCGTAGCTAATTCGTGTAACGGCTCTCTTTAGGCCGCCCTCGTCCATGATGTTTGCCTTTATCATGATGTTCCTCCAAAAAAATAAGACTACAAGCTGCACTAAAGTGCAGCCGGTAGCCCATTTGTTGTATGAAAAAATGATATGGATGTAGCCATAATACTATTCACCGCCTTTTCGACCTCACAGGATCGATTTAAAGGATTTTGACCATTATACTATGAACGATAGCATATGTAAATAGAAATTTTGCACAAATATTATTATTTTTGCGACAGTAGGGGAAAATGTTGACATAATATGCAGCTTGCTGTATTATCCTAATTAAATAATGTTGTATTGGAGAGGTATATGCTTAGTAATATAAAGTCTAACATTGGAATACGGGTATCGGTTATAACTGTTATTGTCAACTTCGTGCTATGTGCTGTAAAGTTTGTTGCAGGTATTATAGGTAACTCTGGTGCTATGATTTCCGATGCGGTGCACTCTGCTTCTGATATAGTAAGTACATTTATAGTTATGATAGGGGTTTCTATTTCAGAGAAAAAGGCTGACGAGACTCATCAGTACGGACACGAGCGGCTCGAGTGTATTGCGGCAATATTTCTTGCTGTACTGCTCTTTTTGACAGGTGGTGCAATAGGAATAGACGGTGTAGGTGAAATAATGTCTGGCGAGTGGTCGGGCGATGAAATTCCAACGAGCATTGCTCTATGGGCGGCTGTAATTTCTATTGTAGTAAAAGAGTGGATGTACCATTACACAAAAGCGGCCGCAAAGAAGATCGGATCGGGCGCTATGATGGCAGATGCTTGGCATCACCGCTCCGATGCACTGTCATCGGTAGGTAGCCTTGTGGGTATTGGAGGCGCAATGCTCGGGTATCCGGTGCTCGATAGCGTTGCAATGATTGCAATATCAGTACTTGTTCTTAAAGCGGCTATCGAAATTGCAATAGATGCAATCGATAAGCTTGTAGACCGTGCCGCAAGCCCCGAAGTTAATAGTAAGATAGAAGAAATTTCGGCAAATGTAGACGGGGTTATAAGAGTAGATCTTGTTAAAACGAGGGTTTTTGCAAGCAAGCTTTATGTCGATGTTGAGATATGTTGCGACGGCGAAATGTCACTTCGTGCCGCTCATGATATAGCGGTTGTTGTGCACGATACAATAGAACATGACATGCCCGACGTTAAGCATTGCATGGTGCATGTCAACCCAAATAAAGTAGAGTAACCTGTACTTTTGAGGTATGTATGACATTTGAAAGCGGTATAGATAAGCCACACCAAAGACCCGACATGCACCAAGCTCCGCCGCATGGCGCAGGAGGCCGCCCCACCGCAAGATCTGCCGTTTACTTTATCATATACCGCCCGAGTAACGGGCGACTACCTGCGGCATGTCTTTTACCGCATAAATAATATGTCGCCATGCCGCAGGTGCGACGTGGCGACACTACTTTATCAAGTTAAAAATATCATACCATCGCCACGTCGGCCGCCGCAACCTTGCGGTCGGCAAGTCGCCCTTTGCTCTATTTATATCCTACACCTCGACCTTATCAAGCATTAGTTTTATCGCCTTAAAATCTTCAAAACTCATGGGCTTTTTATTTGGATCTCTAAGCAGTGCGGCAGGGTGGAGGGTTGCTGTTATGTCGTAACCGTTACGCTTAAACCACATGCCGTGTTGTTTTGTTATTTTAAAATCGGGCGATATTAGCTTTGTAGCGGCAACTCTGCCAAGGCAGACAATTACTCGTGGTTTAATTATATCTATTTGTTCTTCAAGATAGCCGATACATGCCGCCTCCTCGTCAGGGCGTGGGTCTCTGTTGTCGGGTGGTCTGCATTTTACTATGTTTGCTATAAAAACATCTTCTCGTTTCATGTCGAAGGCTTCAAGGTAGGCGTTTAAGAGCTCTCCACCTCTACCGACAAAAGGTCTGCCTGTCTCGTCCTCGGTCGCACCGGGGGCCTCGCCGACAAACATTAGGCGAGCATTTGGGTTACCTTCGCCGAATACTACATTTTTGCGCGTTTCGCTAAGGGTGCATTTTGTGCAGGCTTTGCATATATCTTTTAGTTTTGCAAGCGGCATATCTTTCTCCTTTGTATGCAAACTTTGTTTATATTAGCAAAAAACGCCCCATGTGAGGGCGTTTTTTGCATATAGAGCAAATCTTTAAGCCGGGTTCTGTATTTGACAATCATCTATCTAAGGCTCTGCGTTGCCGCAATGCTCTTGCCACCCCCGAGGCACGGACGCCGGGCAAGCGTCAGCTTTCGCTGTCCTCTTACGGTGTTGCTCCAAATTGGGTTTACATGGCCGCCAAGTCGCCAAGGCGCCGGTGGGCTCTTACCCCGCCTTTCCACCCTTACCGAGAATAAATCTCGGCGGTATCTCTCTGTTGCACTATCCCTGAAGTCGCCTTCGGTGGGCGTTACCCACAATCCCGCCCTGCGGAGCCCGGACTTTCCTCATGCACGGCCTTTCGGCACATGTGCACGCAATTGTCTGACTTACTCTATCGGTATTTTATATAAAAAAGTGCAATTTGTCAAGGGCGGAAGGGTAGCCGCTTTTAAATGGTACTGTCAAAGCTCAGGGTGGCACAGCTTAAAAGATATGCCTTTGAAGATTATTTTTTATAGATTATTTTAAAAAGTGCATTTTTATTTTGAATTGTTGTATTGAAAAGATGTGAAAAAGGATATATAATATTAAGGCGATTTAGGAGGTAAAGTATGAATACCAAGCTTTTAGATTTTTACAAAAATATAAAAGGCAAGAAAATTGCCGTTTTAGGTATCGGAGTTAGCAATAGGCCACTGATTAAGATGCTTTGCTCGCATGGGGCAAGTGTTATTGCATGTGATAAAAATGAAGTATGCGACGGGGCGGATGAGCTTTTGTCGCTCGGTGTAACACTTCAACTTGGCGAGCATTATCTGAAGGACCTCGACGGGTGCGACATGATATTTAAAACCCCCGGTATGCGCTTTGATCTGCCCGAGCTTGTTAATGCGAGGGAATCAGGTTCTATTATTACGAGTGAAATGGAGGTTTTTTTCGACCTCTGTCCTTGTAAGATAATTGCGGTCACAGGGAGTGACGGTAAGTCGACCACTACTACGCTTATATCCGAAATTCTTAAAAAGGGCGGCTATGCCGTTCATGTGGGCGGCAACTTAGGTCGGCCGCTTTTGCCCGATATCGAAAGCATGGCGGCAGAGCATGTCGCTGTTTTGGAGCTTTCAAGCTTTCAGCTGCACACGATGAAGGCAAGCCCACATATAGCCGTTGTAACAAATATTACTCCAAACCATCTTGATATGCACAAATCAATGGAGGAGTATATTGAGGCCAAGTGCAACATTTTTCTTTATCAAAATGAAGACGATTTGCTTATTTTAAACTCTGATAATGAAATTACCAAAAGTTTTATAAGCGAGGGCAAAGGCCCTGTTGTCACATTTGGCAAGAGCGGAGATTATAAAACCGACGATAGCATGAACATTTTAAAGGGCGATGTGGCGATACTGACAAGGGGCGATATACTGCTGCGTGGTGATCACAATGTGGAAAACTATATGGCGGCAATAGCTGCTACTTGGGACATGGTGACACCTGATGATATAACCTATGTGGCGAGAAACTTTATGGGGCTTGCTCATAGGCTGGAGCTTGTTAGGGAGCTTGACGGGGTTAAATACTACAACGACTCGATTGCCTCGAGCCCGACAAGGACGGCGGCCTGCCTTAACTCGTTTGAGGAAAAGCCGATTATAATTGCAGGTGGCTATGATAAAAAAATTCCATTTGATGGGCTTGGTGC
Source organism: uncultured Oscillospiraceae bacterium (assembly GCA_964369475.1). GTDB lineage: Bacteria > Bacillota > Clostridia > Oscillospirales > Feifaniaceae > CAYJFK01. The sequence continues at coordinate 14,525 of CAYJFK010000015.1, forward strand.
AGATCTTGTGGCAAAGGCAAAAGCGGTTATTCTTGTCGGCGCTACGGCCGAAAAGATAAAGGCGGCTATCGAGCTTGCCGGTGGCGGCATCGAGGTCGTTATAAAGGAAAACATGAAAGAGGCGGTGCAAGCATCGAGAGAGCTTGCAAGTAGCGGAGACTGCGTTGTGCTCTCGCCTGCTTGTGCGAGCTTTGATCTGTACAAGAATTTCATGATAAGAGGAGATCTGTTTAAAGAGATAGTTAATTCGCTGTGAATGTATCAGAGGTGACCTCAGGCGTTAAATTCCCACCCGCCGGGTGTTAAATGGGCTTGAAAACAGTTCTTTCGAGCTATACAATAAAATTTTGAGGTGCAAAAATGGATTTTAAAAAAATAATGTTTGAACTGTGCGAGATTTCGTCTATCTCGGGCATGGAAGGCAAAGTGTCGGAGCGCATTGCGGAGCTATTTAAGCCCTACTGCGACACGGTCGAGATAGACGGGCTTTACAATGTAATTGCGACCAAAAAGGCATCTGTCGAGACAGAGGAAACACTTCTAATTGATGCGCATTTAGACGAAATAGGGCTTGTTGTCACCCATGTTACCGATAACGGATTTTTAAAGTTTGACAACAACGCCGGTGTAGATCGTCGCACAATTCTTGCGACAGAGGTAACGGTACACGCAAGGAGTGGCGATTATTTTGGTATTGTAACGGCAATGCCTCCTCACTTAACAGCGGAGTCTGAAATGGAGAAAACTCCAACATTCGATTCGCTTTACATCGATGTCGGTTTTGATGGGGAGAAGGCAAAGGAAATATTTGCCCCCGGTAACTTTATAACACTTCGCCAGTCGCCTTGCGAGCTTTTAGGCAGTGTTATGACGGGCAAGACATTTGACGACAGGAGCGCCGTCATTGCTATTTTAGAGGCTTTTTATGCTCTAAGGGATATAAATCTTCCCTACAATGTAGTGGCACTTCTTTCTTCGCAGGAAGAAACAGGGCTTCGTTCGGCAAGGGTTGCCGCATTTACCACAAAACCGACAGAGGCCATTGTAATAGATGTAACACATGCATATATCCCCGATTGCCCGAGAGATCAGACCGTAACAATGGGCAAGGGGACCGTTTTAAGTCATGGTCAGGTGCTCGACAGAGGTTTGACAGATACGCTCAAGGCTGTTGCTGACACAAATGGTATACCTGTTCAAATGCGTGTTGCCATGGGTAGGACAGGTACAAATGCTTACACTATTTTTAATGCAAACAACGGTGTTAAAACGGCGCTTATTTCAATTCCACTAAAATATATGCACTCGGTTGTAGAAACACTCGATTATAAAGATGTTAAGGCTACATCGAGACTGCTAAAAGAATACATGCTACACAAAAAGGAGGTGCAAGATGCTTAATTTGCTAAAGGAGATTTGCAGTGCAAGAGGTGTCAGCGGTGACGAGGGCGAGGTTGCGGCATTAATAGAGCGGCATATTACCCCTCTTGCAGATAGCGTAGAGGTAGATGCACTGGGCAATGTTATTGCATTTAAAAAGGGAAAATCGAGCGATAAAAAGGTTATGGCGAGCGCCCACATGGACGAGGTTGGGCTTTATATAAGCTATATCTTAGACGAAGGCTCTTTGAAGTTTCGAGAAATAGGCATGGACAGGCGTGTTATAAACGGTAGGCGTGTTTTGATTGGCAAAAACAGAGTTCCCGGTGTTATCGGCACAAAGCCTATTCACCTTCAGTCGCTTGCAGACCGTGAACATGCGCCTGCCGTCGACAAGCTTTATATAGATATAGGCGCCAAAGACAAAGTAGTGGCAGAAAAGCATGTTGCAATTGGCGACACCGTTATATTTGACAGCGAATTCCGTGAATTTGGCGATGGGCTTGTTAAAGCGAGAAACTTCGACGATCGTGCAGGCTGTGTTGCGCTTATCGAGGCAATGAAGGAAGTGCCGCACTACGACACATATTATGTTTTTACCGTGCTCGAGGAGTCGGGTTGTCATGGTGCTAAGGTTGCGGCCAACAGAATTCAGCCCGATATTGGCATTATTGTGGAAACGACGACCTGTGCCGACTTTATAGAGGATAGAGAGTGGAATAAATCGACCAAAGTTGGAGAGGGTGCGGCCATTTATCTAATGGATTCGCAGACCTATTATAAAAAGGACTGTGTCGACACTCTTGTAAAAATAGCTACCGATAACGGTATTAAGTGGCAGTACAAAACAGTGACTGTTGGCGGCACAGAGGGTGGAGTTATAGAGAGGGGCGGCATGGGTGCTAAGGTATATGCATTTGCCACTCCTTGCCGAAATATCCACTCGGGTGCATCTACAATTAAGGTTAGCGATTTAGAGGAGACAGTTAAGCTACTGAAAAATCTTCTCGATACTGCACTGTAAAAGGTAGCAACTTAATACTTGCTTTTGGGTTATATAAGATTAATTAATATTAAACGGAGGTACTACAAATGGATTTACTAAAGAAGATGATAGATACAACTTCGGTTTCGGGCAACGAGGAAAATCTTGCCGCCATTATAATAGAGGAAATAAAGCCCTATGTCGACAGCATTGAAGTGGACATAATGGGCAATGTTATTGCGCTTAAGAAGGGGACGAGCGATAAAAAGCTTATGTTCTCGGCGCATATGGACGAGATAGGCTTTATGGTAACTCATATAGAAAAAGAGGGTTTTATCCGCTTTGCAAGGGTTGGCGGCCTGTCGCCCATGCACATTGCAAGTAGCCCTGTCGAGTTTAAAAATGGCGTGCGTGGTGTCTTGATGTATGAATCCAAGGTCGAGGCAAAGAGTTTAACGCTCGACCACTTCTTTATCGACATCGGCGCAACCTCCAAAGAAGAAGCTGAAAAGCTTGTCTCTATCGGAGATGTTGCAGGTACTGTCGGAAGTATGTTTAACTGCGGCGAGCACCGTGTTGCCGGTAAGTCGATGGACGATAAGGTAGCTTGTTATATTCAGATAGAGGCAATTAAGCAGTTAAAGGAAACTCCTGCCGGTGATATATACTTTGTATTTTCCGTCCAAGAGGAAGTGGGACTTCGAGGCGCTACCACTGCGGCATACGCAGTTGCGCCCGACTATGCAATTGCGCTTGATGTTACAGGTGTTGGCGATCAGCCAGGACAGAAGTCGCCCAATGCTGTAAAGCTTGGCGATGGCGCCGCCGTTAAGGTTCGTGATGCAAGCATTATATGTGCGCCTGTTATGGTAAATCACCTCTCTGATCTTGCCAAGAAAAAGGACATTAAGTATCAAATGGAAGTGCTTATGTACGGCGGTACAGATGCAGGTGCAATTCACCTAACGAGAGGCGGCGTTGTTTCGGGCGGCATTTCAATTCCCACACGCTACATTCACTCACAGGTCGAGATGGTCGATAAGAGAGATGTAGAGGCTTGCATTGAGCTCGTTCTTGCCGCTTGCATGGAGTTTCCTCAATGATTAGGCGATATACTCATTCGGATATAGAAAAGGCAAAGGCAGTCTTTGCCACGCAACCTGATTTGCACGCTTTGATGTCGACATATATTGAAGTTACAGACATGCTCTATTTTGATCTGTGGGTGTCGGACAGCTTTGATGTTTGCATATTCAGAAGTTACGGCAGTTTTTATATGATTGTCGAAAAGACAGCCGACATAGATGAACTTGTATACTTTTTAAGCTTCATGCCCATGATTGACAAAATAACATGCTCCGCTCCTTGTATGGAGGAAATAGCAATTAAGATGCAAGGGGTTAGAGGTACGACAGAGAGGTATACAACAAAGCTAACTCGCCCCGAGATGCTCGAAGGTTACGAGCTCAATGTGTCAAGAGCGAGCACCGCTACCGATTACCGTGCTATATTTAACCTTTTTAAAGAGGAAAAAATTAGCGGTCTACCTGAGTTTGATGACTATTATTTTGCACGTCGTGCGATAGAAAAAGCATCGCTTGGTCGCACATTGTCTCTAATTCATAATGAAGAAATTTTCGCAACGGTCTCGACAGCTGCCGAGACCGTTGATACTGCTCTTATATCAGATGTCGTGACGGCCGGAAAGTATCGCCGTCAGGGGCTTGCGACTGCGCTTATGTCGCATCTTTGCAAAGAGCTTATCTCAGAAGGCAAAACGCCCTATGTAACATATACCACCTCGCAAGCAGGCAAGCTCTATGAGGGGCTTGGCTTTGAAGTTACGGGCAAATCTACAATAATAAATTTTATAAACAGTTAGAAGGATATTAAATGGAAATTTTCGAGGGATTTAATTTTTCACCTGAGCTTTTGGAGCTTGCCGATAAATGCGAGGATAGAGTTCGTCCGCTTTTTAGTAAGGTGGAGGCGATTTCACGCTATAACTCGCAAAAGGTGCATGCCGCATTTGCAAAGGCCATGATTAGCGAGTCGCACTTTGTTTCTACAACGGGATATGGCTACGGCGATCGTGGCAGAGGGGCTATCGACGAGGTCTTTGCCCATATATTTAAAGCGGAGTCAGCTTTGGTACGTCATTTTATGCTGTCGGGCACTCATGCCCTTACAACGGCACTTTTCGGTATACTTCGCCCCGGCGATACTATGCTATCTGTTGCTGCCAAGCCATATGACTCGCTCGATAAGGTTATAGGGCTTAAAAAAACATCGGGATCGCTGATAGATTTTGGAATAAACTACAAGGAAGTAGGTTTAGTAGACGGCAGGCTCGACATGGAGGGCATAAAAGAGGCACTTCGTGAAAAGCCCAAGATGGCATATCTCCAGCGTTCAAGGGGGTATGCTGTGCGCCCCTCTATATTTATAGATGAGATTGCGGCGGTTGCAGAGCTCGTTAAAAAGATAAGCCCCGACACAATTTTCATGGTCGACAACTGCTACGGTGAATTTGTTGAAAAGTACGAGCCGATAGAGGTCGGCGCAGACATAGCGGCAGGATCGCTTATAAAAAACCCCGGCGGCGGTATTGCCGATTGCGGTGGATACATAGTGGGTAGGGAAGACCTTGTTGCGCTCTGTGCAGGTAGGCTTACATCGCCCGGACTCGGATTTGATGTAGGTGCTTCGCTTGGGCAAAATCGCTCTATTTTAAGGGGGATATATTATGCCCCTTCCGTTACGGCAAATGCTCTAAAGACGGCAATATTTGCATCGGCTATGTTTGAGGAGCTCGGTTACGAGTGCTCGCCAAAATGGGACGAGGCAAGAACGGATATAGTTGAGCAGATCAGGCTTAAAACTCCCGAGGCACTCGTTTCATTTTGCCAAGGCATACAGGCAGGCTCTGCCATCGACTCCTTTGTGCGCCCCGAACCATGGGCGATGCCGGGGTATACTTCGCAGGTCGTTATGGCGGCAGGCGCTTTTGTCTCGGGGTCGTCTATCGAAATTTCTGCCGATGGGCCGCTTCGTGAGCCATACTGCGCCTTCATGCAGGGTGGCACGAATTATGATAATGCCCTAATCGGAGTGCTAAAAGCGGCAGAGGCTCTGTTGTGATAGTGCTCGGTATCGACCCCGGCATTGCCTCTGTTGGTTATGGTGTGGTCGAGAAAAAGGGGAACAAGCTAAGAGCGCTCGAGTACGGCACATTCAGAACGGCGGCAGGGGAGGAGCTTCCTCGCAGGCTCTCCTTGATATACGAATTTTTAGAGGGAATTATGTCCCGTCACAGGCTTGATGCTCTGGCGGTAGAAGAACTCTTTTTTGCCGCAAATGTTAAGACAGGTATACCTGTGGCGCATGGTAGGGGAGTAATACTCTTAGCAGGACAAAGGGCTGGGCTTACCGTTGCCGAGTATACTCCAATTCAGGTGAAGCAGGCCGTTACAGGCTATGGCAGAGCGGACAAGCAGCAGGTTCAATCAATGGTGAAAATGCTACTGAATTTATCCGAAGTGCCAAGACCTGACGATACGGCAGATGCTTTAGCGATAGCTATATGTCATGCACATACGGCAGGTTCGCTTATGTCCAAGATTTAAGCAACCGTAGGGCTTTACCGCCCTAAACGGGAGGCGGCTCTGTCGCCTTTAGGGCGACATACTTTGCGGCGGATATAACTCTGCCGCATAGAGCAAACACAGGTATCGCCGCAAAGTAGATGGGCGACATGTCACCTACTTAAACTGCAATAGACTACATATCGCCCATACAGCCGCTGTCACACTCAACCGCTGCTGCTTTGATCTTGAATTTGCAGTCAACATAATATTTTTTATGTAAACCACTTGCATCTTGCGAGTTTTTTCGCTATAATAATAGCTGATAATCGTGCATATATTTGGAAAGGACGGTGACACTTTGTGCTTGCATACATAAAGGGTAAGCTAATAACGCATTCAAACGGCGCTTTTATAATAGAGGCAGGCGGTATCGGATATAGAGTGCTCACCTCGTACAGCACATTAAAAAACCTCCCACCAAAAGGGGAGGACATGACGACCTTTACATACCTAAATGTAAGGGAAGATGCTTTTGATCTATTCGGATTTGCAACGGAAAACGAGCTTGACTGCTTTAAACTTGTTACTACTGTCTCGGGTGTCGGCCCACGTGTTGGGCTGTCCATTTTATCGGAACTGTCGCCCGAGCAATTTGCTCTTGCCGTTGCTACAAAGGACGCTAAGACTCTGACTAGGGCAGGCGGTGTTGGCAACAAGCTTGCACAGCGTATAATACTTGAACTTACAGATAAGATTACAAACGAACAGCTTACAGAGAGCGTATCAAAGGGCAGCAAAATGTCCTCTCTAAACTTTATCGGCGAGGCTGACGAAGCAATATCGGCTCTTGTCGTGCTTGGCTACTCCCAAGGCGAGGCTCTTAGAGTTGTTAGAAAATTCGACACAGACGGCATGACGACCGAAGATATAATTAAAGCGGCTCTTGTAGAGCTAATGAAGTAAGGAGGTATATATGCCAAAGGACAATTTCGGGGTCGACAGCGGCTCTGCATTTTTGGAAATGGATATAGACCTCGACAACAGGCTGATGTCGCCTGAGGACATAGGGGATGAGGGCGGCACTGACACGTCACTGCGCCCTCGTAGGCTCGACGATTATGTAGGTCAGGAGCGTAGCAAGCAAAATCTTAGGGTTTTCATGCAGGCGGCAAAAACAAGGGGCGAGCCGCTCGATCATGTACTGCTTCACGGGCCTCCCGGGCTTGGCAAGACGACGCTTGCAAGTATAATAACAAACGAAATGGGCGGCACAATGCGCATAACCTCGGGCCCTGCTATTGAAAAAGCGGGCGATCTTGCCGCAATGCTTACATCGCTTGAAGCGGGCGATGTGCTCTTTATAGACGAAATACACCGCCTATCTCGTACCGTCGAGGAGGTTTTATATTCGGCACTCGAGGACTTTGCAATAGACATAATACTCGGTAAAGGCCCGTCGGCTCGTTCGATAAGGCTTGATTTACAGCACTTTACCTTAATCGGCGCTACAACAAGATTTGGGCAGCTCTCCGGCCCACTGCGTGACAGATTTTCCGTTCCGCTCAAGCTCGATCCGTATACGGTAGAGGAGCTCACAGCCATAATTACACGCTCGGCAGGTGTGCTCGGCATACCGATAGAAGAAGATGGAGCTGTGGAAATTGCGGCACGTTCGAGGGGAACGCCACGTATTGCCAATAGGCTATTAAAAAGAGTTCGAGATTTTGCACAGGTCGAAGGCGGAGGAGTTATAACCGAACCTGTCGCCTCCTCAGCTCTAAAGCGGCTCGATATAGACGAGCTCGGACTCGATCTTATAGACAAGCGGCTACTCCATTCGATAATATCAAACTACGGCGGCGGCCCTGTCGGGCTCGACACCCTTGCCGCAACTGTTGGCGAGGAGGCAATTACCATCGAGGAGGTCTACGAGCCATATTTGATGCAGATCGGATTTTTAACAAGAACACCACGGGGCAGGTGTGTAACTCGTGCGGTTTACGAGTATTTGGGTTTAAAGGCACCGACTGATAACGAACAGGTGTCATTCTAAGAATTATTTGTACTAAATGGGCAGTGGCCTGTAAATATACTTTTTATAACGGAGTGTAATTAAAATGGTATCAGCACTTAATTTTGGAACAGATGGGGTAAGAGACATTGCAGGTACTCCGCTAACCCCCGAGTTTGCCTTAAAGCTCGGTCAGGCGGCGGCATTTGTTCTCTGCGGTCAAAATGGCGGAAGGGTTGTAATGGGCAAGGATTCACGTATTTCCTCCGACATGCTCGAATCGGCCTTTGCCGCAGGGCTTTGTTCTATGGGGATCGATGTTGTGCTACTCGGCGTTATATCGACACCTGCCGTTTCATTTTTAATGAAAAAATACGGAGCTAACGCAGGTGTAGTTGTATCGGCTTCGCACAACTCCTTCGAGTACAACGGAATAAAAATGTTCTCGTCGAAGGGCTCTAAGCTCTCTGACACAGAACAGGCCGACATTACAAATTTGATAAAAGACGAAGCATTTCCGCAAAATAGGGGAGTCGAGAGGGAAATCGGCCGCATATACTCCTCTACATCGGCCGTTGAGGACTACACAGAGCACCTGTTTAAAGTTGCCGACGACTATTTCAGAGATATGAAGGTCGTTTTTGACTGCGCAAACGGGGCTGCATCTACAACCATTAAGAGCCTTGCAAGAAAACTAATGCTCGATGCCGTTTACCTTAATGTCGAGCCTGACGGAATAAACATAAATGACAACTGCGGCTCTACAAGCCCTGTCGGACTTAGCGAGGCCGTTATAGCTCACAAGGCAAAGCTCGGCATAGCCTTGGACGGTGATGCCGACCGCCTTATTATAGCCGACGAAAAGGGCGAACTGCACGATGGGGATAAAATCTTATCTGTTTTTGCAGGCTATATGAAGGAAAAAGGCACACTACAAGGCGGACTTGTAGCGACAAGCATGAGCAACATGGGGCTCGACGGGTTTTGCAGAGAGCGTGATATTTCCATTATAAAAACGTCGGTCGGCGACCGCTATGTAATGGAGGGAATGGAAAAGATAAGTAGTAACCTCGGCGGCGAGCAGTCGGGACATATTATTCTTGGCGATTACTCCCCGACCGGTGACGGTCAGCTTGCGGCAGTATTTTTAATGAAAATTCTAAATGAAGTTAGAAAACCTCTCTCCAAGCTTTGCGGTGCTATGGAGCGTTTTCCACAAGTTATGCTTGGCGCTAATGTTTCGAGAAAGACAAAGAACAGCTTTACGGAAGACCCTTCATACATAGAAGCACTTGCCAGCATGGAACGTGAACTTGGCGCAGAAGGCCGTGTCGTTGTGCGTGCATCGGGCACTGAGGATAAGATTAGAATTATGGTAGAGGGTAGAGATTTTGACAATGTAAATCGCCTTGCCATAGCTATGAACGATCTTATTATTGCAATAGATGAAAAAAATAGATAAATTTTAAAAAAAGGATTGACCTAAGCTCTTTGGTATGCTACAATAGTTATACCTCAGCTTGGGTCTTTTTTTTGTGCAAAAAAAGATAGTGTAACTTTCCCCAAAAAGAGGAAGAAAGGTGTGGCGGTAAAGCCGTACACATGGGTTTCGAAAACAGGAGGTATTAAATGAGAGTAAAAATCACACTTGCATGCACCGATTGCAAGCAGAGAAACTACGACACAATGAAAAACAAGAAAAACACCCCCGACAGAATTGAACTTAAAAAGTATTGCAGATTCTGTAAAAAGCACACCTCACACAAGGAAACGAAATAATTTAGTGAAGGTAGTGACTGTAAGGAGGTAAAAATGGCTGAAAACACAGTACCCGCAGCTCCAAAGAAAGAGCAACCCAAAAAGCCGGGCGCTTTTGCCCGTTTTGGAAAATTCATAAGAGACACTAAGAGTGAGTCTAAGAAGATCAGTTGGCCGACTAAGTCGCAAATTCTAAACAATACACTTGTTGTTTGCGTTATGATAACGATTATCGGTCTGTTTATTGCGCTTTTCGATGCAATATTCTCATACGGTCTTGGCCTGCTCGTAGGTCTTGGCTGATAAAGAAGGAGTTACGGAATGTCAGAAAACGCCAAATGGTATGTTGTCCACACCTATTCGGGTTACGAAAACAAGGTTATGACAAATTTGGAAAAGACCGTTGAAAACAGAAAATTGCACGACCTAATTGTCGACATAAGAGTACCTACCGAGACCGTTATGGAAATTAAGGGCGAGGAAACAAAGGAAGTTAAGCGCAAGCTTTTCCCCGGGTACGTTCTTGTTAAAATGGTTATGACCGATGACAGCTGGTATGTTGTTCGCAACATAAGAGGTGTTACAGGATTTGTTGGGCCTTCGGGATCGTCGTCTAAGCCCGTGCCGCTATCGCCTATGGAGGTAGCGAGGTTAGAGGTCGACACTCATGCGATTGAGGTTAGTTACGACGTGGGCGATGTTGTTAAGATCATAGAAGGGCCGCTTCAAGGCTCGCTTGGTCAAGTAGAGGCAATAGAACCCGAAAACAACATAGTACGTGTAGTTGTATCTATGTTCGGCAGAGAAACACCGGTTGAACTTGAACTCAACCAAGTAAAAGTAGAGTAGTTTTTTTATTTGTTTAGGAGGTGCCTGTAATGGCTCAAAAAGTAGTAGGTTATATTAAACTTCAAATACCCGGCGGAAAGGCAACGCCAGCTCCCCCGGTAGGTCCTGCGCTTGGTCAGCATGGTGTTAACATCATGTCTTTCACAAAAGAATTTAACGAGCGCACAAAGAACGACGTTGGATATCTAATCCCCGTTGTTATAACGGTTTATGCAGACCGTTCTTTCTCGTTCATCACAAAGACTCCGCCTGCGGCTGTCCTTATCAAGAAGGCAGTCAACATAGAGAGCGGCTCGGGTGAACCCAACAAAACTAAGGTTGCAAAGATTACATCGGAGCAAATTCGCAAGATTGCCGAGACAAAAATGCCCGACCTTAATGCGGCTACAATCGAAACCGCAATGAGCATGATCGCAGGTACGGCCCGTAGCATGGGCGTTGTTGTAGAGGATTAGTAATCCATAATAGTGGGAGGGTAAGACCCGTCACCACATAACAGGAGGAATTATTGTGAAAAGAGGAAAGAACTATCAAGACAGCTCAAAGCTGTATAATAAAATGGACATGATGGACCCTGCAGAGGCAATGAAGCTTGCAGTTTCCACATCGAAGGCTAAGTTTGACGAGACTATCGAAGTTCACGTTAGACTTGGTGTAGACTCCCGCCATGCTGACCAGCAGGTTAGAGGCGCTGTTGTCCTACCACACGGTACAGGTAAGAAAATGCGTGTACTTGTTTTTGCTAAGGGCGAGAAGCTCGACGAAGCAGAGAAGGCAGGAGCAGAGTTCTTCGGCGGCGACGATATGGTTGCTAAGATAACAGGCGAGAACTGGTTCGGTTTCGACGTTGTCATCGCAACACCTGACATGATGGGCGTTGTTGGCCGTCTTGGTAAGGTACTTGGCCCTAAGGGTCTAATGCCAAACCCCAAGGCAGGTACAGTTACAACAGATATTACACGTGCTGTTACAGAAGCTAAGGCCGGTAAGATCGAGTACCGTCTTGACAAGACAAACATTATCCACTGCCCAATAGGCAAGGCATCTTTCGGCGAGGAAAAGCTAAACGAGAACTTCATGACACTTCTTGGCGCTATCGTTAAGGCTAAGCCTGCTGCTGCAAAGGGTCAGTATATTAAGAGCTGCGTTGTGGCTTCCACAATGGGCCCTGGAATTAAGGTTAACCCCACAAAAGTAGGGGAGTAATCCTGATTTAATTAAAAGGAATGTACCGTTTTGCGGCACATTCCTTTTTTCATTATTAATATAATTTATAGTAAATTTTGTTGACATATTTGCTTTTGTATGTTATTATATTGTTAACGAAATTCGATAACGGTAACAATAATAAAGGAAGTAGGGGACAACCATGGAAGATAAGGTGCTGCGCAAGCTCTTTTTGGGCTTTATACAGATACACATTTTGCATCACGCCAAAGAAGAGCCTGTTTACGGCTTATTTATGATAGAGGAACTAAAATCTCACGGCTACGATATAAGCCCTGGCACACTATATCCAATTTTTAAAAACTTGGAGCAGTCGGGTCATTTAACACGTGAAGATGTCCTTGTTGAAGGCAAGATAAGAAAATACTACTCCATCACCGTAAAGGGCGAGGAGATACTGCGAGAAGCACAAAAAAAGATAGCGGAGCTTACGGGTGAGCTATGAGTGAGAGTCTAAGAAAAGACATTTTATCGGATTTTCAAGTAAAAAAATTCTGTCTTTATGGTTTGCTGAAAAACTTAAAATTTTTTGAACCGTACCTTTTAATATTCCTCTTAAGCCGAGATATAAACCTCTTTGAAATAGGCATTTTAATTGGACTTAGAGAGGTAATTGTAAATATATTCGAGATCCCGTCGGGATTTATAGCCGACTATTTTGGCCGCAAAAAAGAGCTCTATCTATGTTTTGGATTTTACATTCTATCCTTTTTGGCATTTTTTGCTACAAATGGTTTTGCAATGGCCGCCCTTGGCATGATGCTCTTTGGACTTGGCGAAGCCTTTCGTTCGGGCACACATAAAGCCATGATTTACACATATTTAGACCACAAGGGCTGGCAGGCGGAAAAGACCTTTGTCTATGGAAGAACACGTTCCTTTTCGCTACTCGGCAGTGCCTTTAGCAGCATAATCGGCATAGTATTAATACTGCTTGTTTCAAACGACAGCTACATTTTTCTCTTTTCCATTATCCCGTATATCCTCGATTTACTGCTAATAATGAGCTACCCAAAGTTCTTAGACACGCACGATAAAAAGCAAGGCGTTAAGCTAAGGGATATGGTAGGGGAGCTCCTTAGTAGTTTTAGGCTAAACAAAAAGCTTCGTTTGCTCCTCGTAGAAGAAGGTATGTCGGAAGCGGCATTTTCCTATGTAAAGGATCTAATCCAGCCGATAATGGAATTAATAATTGTCGGAAGCGGCGTAGTTTTTATTTCTTCTTTAAATGCAGAGGACAACTTAAAGGTGCTACTTGGTATAATCTATGCCGCACTAAATCTTTTTGGTTCGTATTTTTCCAAAAGGGCTTATCTATTTAAAAAGAACAGAACAAACATTGATTGCCTATTTGTAATACACATTTTAATGGCAGTATACTTAGGGCTACTTGCTGTATCTTCCACAAGTTATCTGCCTGTCTGTATGCTATATATCTTTGCCTACATACTGCACAGTATCCGCAAGCCGATCTACATAGACGAGATAGACAACAACATAGACAAATCGACAAGAGCGACCGTAATAAGCGCATCGGCTCAGTTAAAGTCGCTCTTTCTTATGATATTTGCCCCGACACTCGGCTACATTGCCGATAATTTCGGCTTTAGTCTTGTTATGCTTTTGCTGTCGATTTTGTTTGTGCTAACTATCCCCATGCTAAGGTTTAGTAGCAAAAAGGACTAACTTTATTTTTTATCTTTAACTCCGGCAAGTGGGTTTTGATTCATGGCATTTTTTACATTTTCATTTGACACATGGGTATAAATCTGCGTCGTGTTGAGCTGTTCGTGCCCGAGCACTTCCTTTAGTGTACGCACATCGACACCGCCTTCTTGAAACATCAGTGTAGCGGCAGTATGACGAAGCTTGTGCGTTGTGTATTTCTTGCCCTCGAGTCCTGCATTTTTTATGTGCTTTTCTACGAGTTTTTGCACAGCACTACGACCGATACGTTTTTTCTGTCCGCTTAAAAAAAGCGCATTTCTACTGGTGACCTCAACACCGTCGACAGGGCGCTCACGCAGATATGCCTTGATTGCCTCCATGCAGGCATCGTTTAGATACAAAATACGTTCCTTGTTACCCTTGCCGACAACACGTATAGCGCCATCGTTATAGTCTATATCGGTAAGATTTATCCCAACAAGCTCGGCAAGTCGCATACCGCAGTTTAGAAATAGCGTTAAAATGGCATAGTCCCGAGTGCGGTTGCGACCCGTTACCGACTCGAGCAGTGCCATAGACTCATCAAGCGAGAGATGCACAGGCAGTGCCGCTCTAACCTTTGGTGCTTCGAGCGAGGCTGTTGGATCGGTCTCGATTTGGTGCATTCTTGTAGAGAGGTAGCCAAAGTAGGTCTTTAGAGTCGAGACCTTGCGAGCTCGTGTGCTGTTGGAGTCGCCCTTGTCACGAGCGAGGTAATTTAGAAAGTCGTATATGTCGGATAGCGTTACGGTATTGGCAAGGGCGATGTCGGCAGTCGAAATATCTATTTCCTCAATCGGCATATCAGATGGAGCTAATCCACGTATCCTAAACAAAAACCTGTAAAATGTGCGTAGGTCAAGCCCGTATTCGTCGACAGTAAGCTTAGATCGACCCTTGATGGTCTCTGTATATGTAAGAAAGTTTCTTATAACTTGTGGATAATCCTTCACAGTAAAACCTCCAATTTAGCATGTTTTGCTACTTGGGGGCTTTTCTCTATCCCCCTTTTTCTACAAAATTTTTATTTTGTAGAAAAACTACATTTATTATATCACCCCTTCCCTAAATATGTCAAGAATTTTTAGCTCGTATTTGCAAATAATATTTCCATGATATATTGTGCTAAAGTTTGCAAACACCAAGTCGATGGCTATTGTACTCTAAAACGTGCCACCGTTATAACGTCGGTCTCAGACAGTCTCTGCCCATATCGAATTTAAAAAAAAGACAATGTGGTTTTTTTCCACATTGTCTTTTTTGTTATATAACATACCCTATCGCTAAATAAACAAGCACAAGCCATGCCGAAATAATTGCCCATGTCCATTTATTTCCATAATTTACCGTCCAGCCTGCGACCTTTCTTTTAACAAAAATATTCGCATCGTCGCTGTTGGCATATATTCGCCCCTTCATAAGGTCCCAAACTTCTTCATCTGTATACTTTCTTTTCATGCTTTAATCCTTTTCAGGCTCGTACTCAACATCTATATCGCCTATGGCAATGTTTATTGCCTCGCCTATGTTGCGCACAGCATATATCGTTGCGCCTTCGATTTCCCGCTTCGGTCTGTTGGCGTATGGAATTATAAATGTGTTATATCCAAGGCGCATTGCCTCGTTTACTCTAACAGCGACATTGCGAACCGATCGCAGTTCTCCGACAAGGCCGACTTCGCCGAATACAATTAGCTTTTCGGTAATCGGCCTGTCGAAATAACTCGAAGCCGTTGCAAGTATCGCCGCAAGGTCGCTTGACGGCTCGGTTAATTTAAGTCCTCCTATAACATTACAATAGGCATCGCAGGTCGAAAGCCTCACCCCTACCCTCTTTTCGAGGACGGCAAGCAGCATTGCAAGCCTGTTATAGTCGATACCGTTCGACATCCTCCTCGCCGTGCCGAGATATGTTTGATTTACAAGCGCTTGCACCTCTGCAAGTATAGGGCGAGTGCCCTCCATAATGCAGACCATGCAGGTTCCCGCAACATTTTCCGGTCTACCTGAGAGTAGTGCGGCAGAGGGGTTTGCAACCTCTTGAAGCCCTTCTTCGGCCATTTCAAAGATGCCTATCTCGTTTGTCGAGCCAAAGCGATTTTTTACAGCCCTTATAATTCTATATGTAAGGTTTTTATCGCCCTCGAAATACAAAACAGTGTCGACCATATGTTCAAGAATTTTAGGCCCTGCTATGCTTCCCTCTTTGTTCATATGTCCGATAAAAATTGTCGCAATCTCCATAGATTTCGACCTCGATATAAGTGCCGATGCGCAGTCCCTTATCTGAGACGGATTGCCGGGGAGCGAGGAAAGTTCCGAATTGTACATAGTTTGGATGGAGTCGATTATTAAAATATCGGGCTTTTCGTTTTCTATAACAATGTCCACATTTTGCAGTTCGGTATCTGTAAGCAGTAATAGACTCGGCGTATTTACGCCAAGCCTGTCTGCTCTCATTTTAATCTGTCTGCGTGATTCCTCGCCCGATACATATAAAATCTTATGCCCCTCTCCGAGCTTTTCGCATATCTGGAGAAGAAGTGTCGATTTACCAATTCCCGGATCGCCGCCAAGCAGTGTTACCGAGCCACGCACAATGCCGCCGCCAAATACACGGTCGAGCTCGCTCATGCCTGTCATAATGCGGTGATCTTCCTCGGTATATTCAATATTATCTGCAAGCGATTTAGCCCCCTGTGTTACCTTTCCCCTCGCATAAGAAGGCTTGGGAGCGCTACTCTCCTTCATGCGCACTTCTTCTATCATTGTAGAAAAAGCACCGCAACCGGGGCATTTTCCGTACCACTTAATGCTCTCGTGCCCACAGTCGGTGCATATGTGTATAGTTTGAAGTTTGGCCATATTGTTTCACTTCCCTGACTTAATGTATGTGTCTATGCCATCGGCAATGCATGTAGCGAGCAGTTCTTGATATTCCGCCGTGGAAAGAAGTGCCGCCTCGTGGGGGTTAGACAAAAACCCACATTCAATCATGATGGCAGGCAAGTCGACATTATCAAGAAGATATATCTCGCTGCCTGCCTCCTTTATTTTTCTGTCGTTATCCGGTTGTAATCCGTCTTTTATAGCCGCTTGTAGTGTGCTTGCAAGCAGCTCGCTATTGGTACTGTTAGACGAATAAAAAATTTGACTGCCGCTGTATTTAGGGTCTGCAAAGGAGTTTAAATGAAGGCTTATCAGCACCCCATCAGGCTGCTCATTTGCAATTTCTACCCTCGCCTTTAAATCGGCCGCTTTGCCTTGCCTACTCTCGCTCTGCAAAGAGTGATCGCCCTCACGAGTCATAACAACGGCATAGCCTCGTTCGAGCAAAATCAGCTCGAGCTTTTTTGCTATCTGCAAGTTAACATGCTTTTCAACAACGGGAGTATCTCCTGCCGAACTCGCTCCACCGTCCACTCCTCCATGGCCTGCGTCTACTATAACAAGCCTGTTCGGAGAGTCGTATATAGCGACTTCCGATGTAGGCTCGCTAAACATTGTGTATCCTGCCGCCAAAATACAGATAGATGTAAGCGTTATGTACCTTATAAAATAATATATTTTCATATTCATCACCCATACAGTCTATTCAAAAAGGGTGATCGCTATGACTTGTTTTAGTGAAATAACAAAGATTAAATAAAACTATGCTCTAGGGTGAAACTTGATGTAAACATTTCTAAACTTGTCCTTTATAAGCTCGGAATAAATCTTTGTTGTGGAAATATCGGAATGACCGAGCATCTCTTGAATGGACTTTAAATCGGCTCCATTTTCTAGCAGATGAGCGGCAAAGGAATGGCGGAGTATCTGCGGTGTTATCTTTTGCTCTATTCCTGCAAGCTCTTGATACTTCTTTAATATCTTCCAAAATCCCTGCCTTGTTATCCTGTCCCCACCGGCATTTAAAAAGAGTGCAGAGGCAGATTTTTCGGTCGTGTATACAGGTCGAGCACTCTTTATGTAGTCGCCTAAAAGCCCGACCGCAATTGGATATAGAGGAACAATGCGTTCCTTTGAAGTACCTGTTTGAAGTCTTATAAAGCCTATGGTGAGGTTTACGTCCTCTAAATTAAGCTCTACAAGCTCGGATACCCTAATTCCTGTCGCATAGAGCACTTCGAGCATAGAGCGGTCTCTAACCCCTTTCACATCCTTGTCATCGGGCTGACTCATAAGAAGCTCTATATCGTTTTTGGTAAGAATTTCGGGCAGTGCTCGCTTGCATTTTTCTCTCTTAATACCTGCAAAGGGGTTCGAGGCAACTTCGCCGACAGATATAAGGTATTTATAAAGAGACTGCATAGAAGCCGAAACACGAGAGACGGTAGATGCCGCTCGCACCTCTCTTAGCATATCAAAATAAGAGGTCGCAACATCGCTCGTTACCTCTTTAAAGGAAGCAACATTGCGCCCCTCGGCATATTCAATAAACTGCGTGATGTCCCGTCTGTATGATTGGAGGGTATTGTCGGAGGAATTTTTCGTATCCTTTAAAAATTCCGTAAAATCGTTTAACTTCTTGTACATAAAAATGTCTCCAAACCTTAGTTAAATATAATGTTGAAAACTATAATAAGCAATAAAAAAACACAAGATGCAGCCGCTGATCTAACAAAACTTTTTGCATTTGTGGCATATAGACTTTTAATGGAACTTGCGTGCATGGCCGCCTTTAATGCAGTTGCACTTTTGACAGAGGCTGTCGCAGATATAATTACGACCGGCGCACAAAACAATAGAAAGGGCAACGTGTCTAAAAGCTGCGTGAGCGAATTGGAGGAAATTGCAACTGCCGAAAGTATTCCGAAAATAATACCTGATGTAAATATAAAAATATAAGATAGCGTAGCGCCAACAATAGAGTAGGCAAACAAGGAAGAAAGCAAAATGGATATAATGGCTAAATTAAAAGCGCCTACACCTAATGTTCTATATGCCACATCTACTGCCTGACTCGATATTTGTGACAAAACGGTGCCAAGTGTTATGCCCGTTATGTAGAGCGAAATGGAAATGCTCGTCACCCTGTCTTTTATAGTGCGACCACTGCGTACATACTGCATATATCCTCCTAATTGCATAATAATAATCCAATAAGTCAGCATATGAATAAATGCATATAATATACAGCGGTAAAATTCGCATCTATTATGTAATTACCACTATACAGGAAAAAGCACTTGAAATCAAGTACTTTTTCAATATTTTTAATAAAATAAATAATACATTATGTCAACTTTATTATGTCAACCTCAAAATTATTTGCCTATTTTTTAACTTTCCACTTATTTTTCCTCCTTTTCCACATAAATATGTGCAAAACTATGTGTGGAATGTGGATTACTATCTTCTACGTCTGGGACGAAGTCCCTCCCCTATTTTAGCCCCCATTACCGATGGCAATATTGTGGCAATGGCAAGGCGAAGTATAGAACCTGTTTCGGGCAGACCCTCAAGTAGCGACATCGACAAGAGTAGTAGCAGCATTAAAAGTCCGCTGCCCAAGCAAATCCCTACAATTTCCCCTTTAAATTGAAGCCTTTTCGAGCTTCCCACCCCAATATATAGCGAAACTATCACGCATATAACTGTTGTTGCCACGACCGATCCGAAATTACTAATACCACTCTTGCCGACAAGACTTAAAGCAAGCAAAAGTGCGAGCATTAAGAAAAGCCCTCGAGCTACTACAAAAAATATTCCGCTACCCTCTGTTTTGTTCATAAAGTCCCCTCCCCTTGTTTTGGTTGTCCCCAAAATAATTCTATTCTCGAGATCTTTAAATTAGAACAGTTTATGACCTAAAAGCGGCATGACTTTAAAAAAATATTATGTTCACTAAATTTCACTTTGTCAAGAAAAAGATTTAACAATATAGCAATTTTTCATAAAAAAATCACCCTATCCATGTCACCACAGATAGGGTAATTAAAAATATTCGGTTTTTGTTATTTGGCTCCCTCAGGAGTTTCCTTTGCCTGAATGCCCCAGCGCATGATTCTCATACGTGTTTTTTCAGAGCCTGTCTCTATTGTTATGGCATCTTCCTTAATGTTGACAACACGACCGATAATGCCGCCTATTGTAACAATGCGGTCGCCAATTTTAAGGTCGTTTCGCATTTCCAAAACTGCCTTTTCCTTCTTCTTTTGAGGTGCGATTAGGAAGAAATACATGATGGCGAAGGAAACCGCCAGTATTCCCATGGTGCTCATTGTGCTTGAATCGAGTATCATTTTAAAATTCTCCTTTTAATTATATTCTAAATTATATAACAAACTATAATCTTTTACCGGAAGCGCCAAATCTTTGCAGCATCATACCGAGTTACTCGCCTGTATCGAGCTTTACATGACGTTTAAGGCCATTATCCTCGTATGTATATGAGTCGAACAAAAATCCCATTCCGCCAAATGTTGGCGAGAAGTATTCCCCTTTATCGTTGTAGGAAACAGATTCTTGATTTATAGCGGCATTGATATGCGTGCGCTCTGCGCTACCTGCAACTGTGTCCCATTCATAGACATAACTCTGGTTGACAACGCCTGCTTCTACGACCGTTTCAAGTGCGCCATCCTCGTCTAAATCGAGGGTGTATGAATGCCCTTCAAACTCGAGCATCGAGAAAACCTCGCCGCCCTCGACCTTGATTAGCATACTGCTACGCTCCTCTTGCCCTTCGCCGCTCGAGTAGATATAATATTCGCCCTCTTGCCCTGTCAGCACCGTCATTTGTGGGCCTTCGCCGCTGTCGATTTCATCTATTTTATATAGATTTCCGCCGACCTCACAAAAGGAAACAAGATTGCCGCCCTCAACAGGCATTGTACCAAATTTCATACTTTCCGACACATCGACAGTTTCTGCTGCATAAGTGGTATCGATAACTGCAGCTAGTGGCTCTTCAGAAAAGGCAAGCGTTTCATAGTCGAGGCTAATCGGCCAGCTAAAAAATGCAAATGTAGCAACACCGCCAATACATAATGTTAACGAGGTGGTACGAAGTCGTCTTTTTCTCTCTTTTATCTGTTCCTCGTGGCGCTCCTTAGATTCGATCGCCGCTTTAGAGGGTCCCCTTTTTTTCTTTTTCGCCATATAGTACCCCATCCTTTAAATTCAGTTTTACTATTGGTTTATCTCTTTAGGTTAATGCCCATTTTATTTTACACAAGCTTTTCAGCAAACAAAATCTCCCAAACGGTATAACCGTTGCCCATAAGAGACTCTATTTTAGATAACCTTAGCTATTTTACCACAAATGAGTCTTACATGCAAGAATAAAAAACGGGAGAGACCGAATAGGTCTCCCAGCTTGGAGAAAAAGCGTTTTCTCCAAGCTGAGAAATCAGCTAAAGCTGATTTTAACGCCCTCGGGGCGGGAATTTAACGCCAGAGGGCACCCTAATGGTGCCCCCTCGCCGCTCCCCCTCCTTCCGAAGGGGCTTGATTTTAGGTTTTTCTCCAGTCTGAGAGACCGAATAGGTCTCCCTCGTTTTAAAAAACAGTAAGTTACTTACATTGTGCCAAACATTCTGTCGCCTGCATCACCAAGACCGGGGACAATGTATGCGTGATCGTTTAATATTTCGTCTATTTCAGCGCAGTAAATTTCAACATCGGGGTGAGCTGCAACGACCGTCTCAATGCCCTTAACGGCTGCTAATATGTTCATCATTTTAATGTGCTTAACGCCTGCCTTCTTTAGAAGGTCGATCGCCGCAACGGCAGATCCGCCCGTTGCAAGCATTGGGTCTAAAATTATAACATCTCTGCTCGCTATATCAGAGGGAAGCTTGCAGTAGTATTCAACAGGAAGGGTTGTTTCGGGGTCACGATATAGACCGATATGGCCGACCTTAGCTGAAGGCACAAGGCTTAGTATGCCGTCTACCATGCCTATACCTGCTCTTAGTATCGGCACAACAGCAAGCTTTTTGCCCGATATAACAGAAGTTTTAGCCATTGCAACAGGTGTTTCGATCTCGACTTCCTTTAGCGGAAGATCCCTTGTTGCCTCATAGCATAGTAGCATTGCAATCTCGCCTGCAACCTCTCTAAACTCCTTAACGCCTGTATGCTTGTCTCTAAGCAAAGTAAGCTTATGCTTTACAAGCGGATGATTTATTTCCTTTACATTGTCCCAAGTTTTCATAATAACACCTCTTAATTTTATTTAAAGCGACTCGCCGCTTTCGATTTTTTTAATCATGTCTACCCTAACTTCGTGCTTGCCACCTGCAAACTCGCCATCTAAAAATGCCTCTAAAATTTCTACCGCAGCGCCTATGCCAACAACACGCTCGCCAACACAAAGTACATTTGCGTCGTTGTGCTCCCTCGACATAGCTGCACTGTATGGCTCTGAACAGCACACGGCACGAACTCCTTTAACCTTGTTTGCCGCAATGCTCATTCCAACACCACTGCCACAGCACAAAATACCAAGACTGCATGTCCCATCTGCCACAGCCTTTGCAACCTTTTCGGCAAATATCGGGTAGTGGCAAGAATCGGGCGAGTTTGTGCCCATGTCTATAAAGTCGCACCTTCTGTCTGACAGTGCTCTCATAAAAGCAAGCTTTAAATTATAGCCTGCATGATCGCATCCAATTGCTATCATTTCTTTACTCCTATCTATTTTCGGCGGCAATCCGCTCGTTTCGCTCTCTCTCTGCTTGCGATATGCGAAGGTATACAGGCTGAAGTTTTTCGGGCGGTACGGCATTATTCATATCGGCATTTAGTGCGGCATATTTTGCATGTTGCAAAATTATATCGTCCCCTGCCAAAATACCACCCTTTACAAAGGGCATTGTAACCTCTGCGCCGTCCCCTAAAATCAGCACATCGCCCTCTAAGTCGCCAAGCTCTCTTGCATCTATCGCCCTATCTTGACAAATGCGCTTACCGTTTTTGAACAGGGCATTATAAACCTGACCTCTGCGTGCATCTATTACAGGGCAGACAGTGCCGTTAAAATCTGTCGCCGCCAATGCAAGACACTCGAGGGTCGAGACAGGTATGCATGGTATGTTAAAGGGATAAGCAATGCCCATAACGGTCGAGAGCCCCACACGAATACCTGTAAAAGAACCGGGGCCTACCGTAACTGCAATCCCATCGAGCTTGCTAACATCTACCTTTGCCTCTTTTAAGATGGCCAAAATCATAGGAGCAAGACGCTCGCCATGTGTATAGCCGTCGTTAACAAAGGTCTCGGCCAGCACTACTCCGTTTGACACAACGGCACAGCTTGCACTTTTCCCTGTCGAGTCTACCCCAAGTATCAGCATGTCTCTCTCCCTTTAAATGTTATAACTCGCATGTCCTCCCCCATTATGTCTATATCTATCTCGACAGTTGGGGAGACATCTTGCGCCCTCTCTGCCCACTCGATTAAGCAAATGCCGCCTCGCTCCAAATACTCGTCAAAACCGACAGAAGTAAGGGCATCGCCATCCTCTAGCCTGTATAGGTCGAAGTGAAACAAATCAATCTCGCCCTCGTAGTGGTTTACAATTGCAAATGTGGGGCTCTGCACATGAGCATTGGGCGCAAAATAAGAGGCAACACCCCTTACGAGTGCCGTTTTGCCTGCTCCTAGGTCGCCATGCAAAAAGACGACATCTGTCGCCTTAAGCAGCTTTGCAATCTCCTTGCCTGCTATTTCGGTTTCTTCGGGGGAGTTTGTAAAAAATCTTTTTTCCACTAAAAAATACCTGTAATAAATCCCGACTGCTCCACGTCTATCTTCTCGTAAGCCGGCGATGCAGAAAGTCCTGGCATTGTCATAATATCGCCGAGCAGTGCAACAACAAATCCCGCACCTGCCGAGAGCTTAGCCCTCTTAACTGTAACTCTAAATCCTGTGGGTCGCCCGAGCTTTTTTGCATCGTCAGACAGGCTGTACTGCGTCTTTGCTATGCACACGGGTAGTTTTCCATATCCTAGAGCTTCGTATTTTTCCAGTGCGGCGGTCGCTTCTTCTGTAAAGTCCACACCGTCCGCCCCGTATATGCCACAGGCAACAGCCTTAATCTTCTCTGTAAGAGGCATGTCGTCCTTGTAGTATACTTCAAAATCAGACTGACCTTCGTCGGCAATTCCCACAATATCTTCTGCAAGAGAAAGTGCACCTTCGCCGCCCTTTGTGAATACCTCTGTTAAATGATGCTTCGCTCCGATAGAGTCTAAAAATCCGCACAAAAAGCCTATTTCGTTGTCGGTATCTGTGCCAAAACGGTTTATGGCAACAACAACAGGCACTTTGTAGTCTACCATGTTGGATATATGCTTTTCAAGATTGCAAACACCCATAGCAAGTGCTGTAAGGTCTTCCTTGTCAAGCTCTGACTTTTTTGCACCGCCGTTGTATTTTAGAGCCTTAATTGTGGCAACAATAACTATGGCAGACGGTTTTAGATCTGCCTTTCTGCAAACAATATCAAGAAATTTTTGCGCACCTAAATCTGCGCCAAAACCTGCCTCTGTCACGACATAGTCGGAGAGCTTTAAAGCAAGTCTTGTCGCTCTAATCGAGTTGCACCCGTGGGCGATATTTGCAAATGGGCCGCCGTGGATAATGCATGGCGTGTTTTCCAGTGTCTGCACTACATTTGGGTTTATTGCCTCTTTAAGGAGCGCAGTCATAGCGCCCTCTACCTTAAGGTCTCTTGCATACACAGGGTCGCCGCCCTTTGTAAAGCCTATTAGAATGCTTCCAAGACGCATTTTAAGATCGTCCAAATCCTCAGACAGACATAGAACAGCCATTACTTCGCTTGCCGCTGTAATGGAGAACATATCACGTCTGCCCGAGTCCAAAGTAACACGACGAAGCGCACGGTCGTTCATGTCCATACAGCGTGAAAATGTAACGGTGCTCTCGTCAATATCAAGGTTGTTTCCTTGGAATATGTGATTGTCGATAGCTGCGCACAAAAGGTTGTTGGCAGCAGTTATTGCATGGATATCTCCTGTAAAGTGAAGGTTTATATCCTCCATCGGCACGATCTGCGAGTATCCGCCTCCTGCCGCTCCACCCTTAACACCAAAAACAGGGCCTAAAGAAGGCTCTCTAAGGGCAATAATGCTCTTTTTACCAAGACGGCCCAGCGCCTGTCCAAGTCCTACGCTAACGGTCGTCTTGCCCTCGCCGGCAGGGGTTGGGTTTATAGCTGTAACAAGTATTAACTTTCCGTCGGGCTTGTCCTTAAGTCTAACAAATGCATTGTCGTTTATCTTTGCTTTGTATCTGCCGTAAAGTTCAAGCTCGTCTTGCTTAACGCCCATTGCCTCGGCAATTTCCACTATGGGCTTCATGGTAGCGCCTCTTGCAATTTCTACATCAGAGAGCATATTGTCACCTCATAAAAAAATTATTTTACACACTTATTTATACCATAAATTGAGCCCAATTACAAGTATCACTTTACTGAAATACCCTTTTTATGTTATACTGTTTTTATTGTTACTTAACCTAAACGAGCTAATGCCGAGCCGCATTACATACATTCTACGAGGTGAATTTATTGGAACAGACACTAAGACATTTAAGAGAGCGACTTAAAACGCTCGATATACCGCTTCTTATAGCCTGCCTTTTTGCTTCGCTATATGGCATAACACTTATATTCTCGGCAACATCTTCAACAGCTAGTGATGTGAGCCGCTCTGTTATAGTTCAGTTTGGAGCACTTGCAATCGGACTTGTAGCGGCAATTATTCTATCTAATATAGACTTTGCGACCCTCTCTGATCTTTGGATGATATTCTACGGCATATCGGCAGCCGCAATTATCTTCACAATATTCTTTGGCACAGGCCCGACGGGTGAGAGCAACAGAAACTGGATAGATCTCGGATTTTTGTCTATTCAGCCTTCCGAGTTTGTAAAGATAGCATATATCCTTATATTTGCAAGAGCAATATCAAAATGCAAGGACGATATAAACTCTATACAAAGCCTTACCTACCTCGGAGCAGTAGGTGGTAGTCTGCTTTTACTAATGGCGCTCCAAGGGGATATGGGAAATCTGCTTGTATTTTTGTTTATAACTGTCGTTATGCTTCTAACGGCAGGTCTTTCGAGAAATTTCTTTATAGCAGGTGGTGTAATAACTCTAATTGCCGCCCCCTTCATTTGGACAAATGTTCTAAGCACATACATGAGACAGCGTATCCTCTTTGGCTTCCAACCTGAGCTCGATCCGCTCAACACAGGCTATCAGGCTATACAGAGCAAAATAGCAATAGGCTCCGGTCAACTTACAGGCAAAGGTTTTTTAAACGGCACCCACATGAAGGTAATACCAGCAAGCGAGACCGATTTTATATTTGCAACAGCGGGCGAAGAATTTGGGCTTGTAGGGTGTATACTTGTAATTGCCATTCAGCTTTTTATTATGTTTAGAGTGCTGCATGCCGCAAAACACGCTTCGGACAATGTGGGCACAATGGTCTGCACAGGTTTTTTTGCACTGCTCTTTGCACAGGTATTCGAAAATATCGGCATGTGCATAGCAATACTTCCCGTAGTAGGCATAACACTCCCCTTCTTTAGCTACGGCGGATCGTCTATGTTGTCGGTTTGGTGCGGAGTGGGGCTTGTACTATCTATAAGAGCCCAAGAGCGGCGCACGCTTTCCTTTGATGTTTAGTTTGAGTTGCAAAAAAATATAAGGCGATGTGATCTTTTCACATCGCCTCAGGCTGGAGAACAACACAAAATCAAGCCTCTTCGGAAGGAGGGGGAGCGGCGGGGGGGGGGCCCCCGGGGGGGGCCCCCCCCGGAAAAAAAACCCCCCCCCGGGGTTAAAAAAAA